>DAIDVO010000100.1 GCA_027456085.1 Steroidobacteraceae bacterium
CCGGTCATTCTTCTCAGGCCTTCTTGAAGTCGTCCGGCAGCAATTGATGGCGCGACAAGAGTTTGTAGAAATCCGTGCGGTTGCGCTTCGCCAAGCGCGCCGCCTGGCTCACGTTGCCGCCGGTGATCTGCAGGATTTGCGACAGGTAGTTGCGCGTGAATTCGTCGCGCGCCTCATCGAACGACGTCAGCCGCGTTGAGCTGCCGCCCAAGGACTGCTGCACGAGTTCGGCCGTGATGATCGCGCCTTGGGAGAGCGCGACGTTCTGACGCACGACGTTCGCGAGCTGGCGCACGTTGCCCGGCCATTCCGCGGTCGCGAGCAATTCCACGGCCTCGGGTGCGTAGATCTTGCGGTGGCCGCTTTCCTTCGCGATCTGTTCGAGAAAATGCGCGACCAGCAGCGGAATGTCCTCGCGGCGCCGCGCGAGCGGCGGCACCTCGATGTGCACGACGTTCAGCCGGTAATACAAGTCTTCGCGGAACCGGCCGCCGAGCATCGCCTGGTGCAAATCCTCGCGCGTCGCCGAGATCACGCGTACGTTCGCCGCGGTCGCATCGGCGGCGCCCAAGGGACGCACCTGGTTTTCCTGGAGCACGCGCAGCAGCTTCACCTGCAGGCGCGGCGGCAGCTCGCCGACGTCGTAGAGCAACAGCGTGCCGCCGTCGGCCGCGAGGTACAGGCCTTTTTCGCCGCGGGTCGCGCCCGCGACGGCGCTTTTCTCGTATCCGAACAGTTCGGCTTCCAGCTGCGCTTCAGGCGTCGCGGCGCAATTGACCGCGATGAACGGCTGGTTGCGCCGCGGACTCGCCTCGTGGATCGCGCGCGCGAGCAGTTCCTTGCCGGTGCCGCCGTCTCCGCTGAGGAGAACGCGGGCGTCGGTGCCTGCGACCATGTTGGCCTGGGCGAGCTTGTCCTCCATCACTTGGCTGCGCGTGACGATGTTCGCGCGCCAATTCTCATCGACGTGCGCAAAGCCCGAAACCTTCAGTGCCTTCTGTACCTGGTCGAGCAATTCCTGCTTGTCGACCGGCTTGGTCAAAAAGCCGAATGCGCCGCTCTGGGTCGCGTGCACGGCATCGGGGATCGTACCGTGCGCCGTCAAGATGATGACGCGCAGGCCGGGCCAGCGGGTCTGAAGTTCCTTGAGCAGGCCGATCCCGTCCATCTGATCCATGCGCAGGTCGGTGATGACGAGATCCGGCCGGAAGCGCACGCACGAGGCGAGCGCCGCCGCCGCGCTCTCGACGGCCTCCACTTCGTAATTTTCCGCGCGCAGCCGGATCGTCAGCAGCCGCAGCAAACCGGGGTCGTCGTCGACCACCAGGATTCTCGGCTTGCGCCGCTGCGCGCTCGCCGCATCGCGCGGCCGGGGTCCGAGCCCGAAGCCCAAGGGCGTCGTCGCGGCATTCGAATAAGCGTTCAAGGGGTTCTCCGTCACGGCGTCTTCGGCTCGCCGCCAGTGTGATCGTTGATTGCGCGCTCGATGTGCGTGACCGCCTCGAGTTTCGCCTGCGCATCTTCCAGCGCTTTGCGCAGACGCGCATTTTCGTTCATCTCGGCCGCCAGACGGTGGTTGACGGCCGCGAGCTTATCACGGGTGTTGCGCGCGGCTTCGTCGTGCAAGCGTTGGTTCTCCGATTCCAATACGAGTCGCTGTTCGACCTGTTTCAGCTCGATGATCGCGAGCATGCGCTCATCGGCCAGTAGAGTTTCGGGTCTGGCGAGAATTTCCGAAAGCTGTCGCTCCGCGGCGACGGCGTCAGAGCCGGCATGGCCCGGAGTCGCGAGCGCGAGCGCATAGCGCAGCTTGTTGGTCGTAGTCGGCGTCGATTCGGCGGCATCCTTGGTCGCCTGGAACACTTCCGCCTGCCTTGCCGGGTCTCCTTGCGGCAGATCGCTGATCAGCGCGAGCTCCGGCGAAATCACGCTCGCGCCGGACGGCGTTCGCTGCGGCGCCGCAGCAGAGGGCCGCTCGCCGCCAAGTCCGTGCAGCATGCTGCAGGCGCCAAGAGTCAACGCCGCGAGCGCGGCGGCTAAGCCTGATACCTTATGCCGCATAAGCGCTTACGTGCGGCGGTGCGGTCGGTTGGCGCATCGGCAGGCGCACGCGGAAGTGCGCGCCGCCGCTATCGGCTTCGAGGATTTCGATACTGCCGCTGTGCGCGCTGACGAACTCCGTCACCACCGACAGGCCGATGCCGGTTCCTTTGACATGGCCCCCCTGGGGCGTCTTACCTTGATAAAACGCCTCGAATATGCGCACGCGCTCGTCCGCGGGTATGCCGGGTCCCGAGTCAATCACATCGAGGATCAATTGATCGCGCTCGCCGCGCGCACGCAGCGAGATCGTTCCGCCGCGCGGCGTGAACTTGATCGCGTTCGACAGGAGGTTGTCCAGAATCAAGCGCAGCTTCGCGCGGTCGGCGACCGGCACCAGATCCTCGACCTGGACGTTCAGCCGCACGCGCTGTGCGACCAGCGTCAGCTGCTGGTTCTCCAGCACCGATTTGATCAGCGGCCGCAATTTGAACTCGGACACTTCGAGGCCGACGTTCTGCGCCTGCCAGGCGCTGAAGGACAGGAGGTTTTCGATCAGGCGCTGCAGCTTCATGCCATTCTCACGCAAGATCGCGGTGACCTCGCGCTGCGCGCTCTTGAGCTCGCCGACCGCGCCGTCCATCAACAATTCTGTGCCTTCGCGGATATTGGCGAGCGGCGTTTTCAGTTCGTGCGACATGTGCCGCAGGAAGCGGTTCTTCTCCTGCGCGAGTTCGAGCAGGCGCGCGCGCAGCCATTCGAGCTGTTCGGCCAGTTTTTCCAGGTCCGAGGGGCCGCGGATCGCGATCGGCCGGGAAAATGCGCCGCGTCCCAATTCCATGATCGCCCGGTCGATCGCCCGTATCGGCCGGCCGAGCAGGAACGTGAACAAACCCACGGCCGCGAGCGTCATCGGCACGAGCAGCAGCGTCTGCCAAAGGAGTTTTTGTTGCGCTTTGCCCGCGGCCGCCTGCAGCGCGGTCAGCTCGCGATCGATCCCGGCATTGGTCCGGTTCGACACCTGCGAGGCCAGGTCCGCGATACGCGGGAATGCGCCGATCACGCCGTTCATTTTCGGCGAATTCGGCGCAAAGGCGCGCATTTGATCGAGTAGCGTCGCGCTCTCCACCTTGAGCTCGAGCAGGTCGTTGCGCGACTCTCGATCGAGCGGCAGGCCGAGCAGCGCATTCGCGGCCACCGACAGCCGCCCGTTCGCTTGCGCGTAGACATCGATGAGATCGGGGTTGCCGATGATCTGGTAGAGGCGGGCGGTGCGCTCCATGGCGCCGATATCCTCGAACATCAGCTGCACGTTGCGGGTTCCCTGCATCCCGTGGATCACCAATTGCTGGCTGCGGTTGGAGAGCCGATTCATCTGCACGGCGGCATTGACGATCGCGAACAGCAAGGGCGCGGCGACGATCGTGAAGCTCATCAGCATCAGACCGCTCAATGACTTGGGCCGGGGAATGCGCATGCGCCGCATTCTAACCGACCCTGTAGAATTCCCGCATGAGATCGGAAAAACCCTATGCCGAGCTTTCGCCCGAGACGGTGCTCGATGCGCTGGAAGCGGCGGGCTATCGCGCCGACGGCCGCATTCTCGCGCTCAACAGCTATGAGAATCGCGTCTACCAGATCGGAGTCGATGACGGCGAGCCGCTCGTCGTCAAATTCTACCGGCCGGGACGCTGGACCGACGCGGCGATCCTCGAAGAGCACGCGTTCTCGCACGCGCTCGCCGCGCAGGAGATTCCGGTGGTCGCTCCGTTGGGAGCGGATGGCGAATCGCTGCATGTGCACGCGGGCTTCCGCTACGCGATCTTCCCGCGCCGCGGCGGGCGCTGGCCGGAGCTCGGCGCGGCCGCGGAGCGCGAATGGGTCGGCCGGTTTCTCGGGCGCATCCATCGCTTGGGCGCGGCGGGCGCTTTCTCGCACCGGCCGCGGCTCAACAGCGAGGAATTGGGGCGCAAGTCGCGCGATTATCTGCTTGCGGGCAATTGGCTGCCGGAGTATCTCGCCGACAAATACGAGGATCTGACCGACGAGCTGCTCGGCGAGGTGGAGCGGCAAACGGCCGGTTGGCGCGGCGCGGCGTTGCTGCGTATCCATGGCGATTGTCACCGCGGCAACATCTTGTGGACCTATGCCGGCCCGCATTTCGTGGATTTGGACGATTGCCAGACCGGGCCCGCAATCCAGGATTTGTGGATGCTGCTCGCCGGCGGGCGTCAAGAGATGCGCAGCCAACTGCGGGATTTCCTCGCCGGCTATGAGCAATTCATGCCGTTCGATCGCGGCGAACTCGCGCTCATCGAAAGTTTGCGCGCGCTGCGCATGATTCACTACGCGGCGTGGCTTGCCCGCCGCTGGCACGATCCGGCGTTTCCAAAGGCGTTTCCGTGGTTCGCGGAGCCGCGCTATTGGGAGGATCACTACCGCGCGCTCGAAGAGCAGCTAGGCGCGGTTACCGAAGAGCCGATCGAGTTGTGATCGGCCGCTGTTTTGGTGATGATGAGCGCATGCGACAAGCCAGCTTGATGGCGCTATGCGCCGTATTGATGCTGTCCGGGTGTGGCCGCGGCTCGCACCCCGCGGCGCCCGGTGGCGGCGCGCGCGCGCGCCATGCGTCGGCTGCGGGCAACGCGCCCACCGTTGCCGCGCAAACCATAGGAATGGTGGAAGCGGCGAGCCCCGTGAAATCCACCGTGCCGGTCAGGCTGAAATTCGAATTGCTGCAGCGCCCCTCGGTAGGTGCGCCGCTGCCGATCGATTTCGCGCTGGTGCCGCTGGTCGCCGCCGATGCGGCGACCGTCGAGATCGTCGATTCGACCGATTTCAGCGCTGCGGCCGCCGATCGGCAGTTCACGGTGCACCTGCTGGACGCGGGCAAGGTGTATCGGCGTAGCCTGACGGTCACGCCGACCGTCGGCGGCGGCGTCTCGCAGCTCGATCTTGCGGTGACGATGCACCGCGATGGAATCGACGAAGTGCGCAAATTCACGGTGCCGATCATCGTCGCCGGCGGCAGTGCCGCTGCCGCCGCTGCCGCGAGCGCGGCGGGCGCGCCGTCCGCCGCCTCCGCGGCCAAATAGTAGAGCGGCACTCCCGCAAGGCCTTTATAATGGGCGGTTTACCCAGGGTATCTTCGTGACGCAGAAACTTCGCAACATCGCCATCATCGCGCACGTCGATCACGGCAAGACCACGCTCGTCGATCAATTGCTGCGCCAGTCCGGCACGCTGGATATGCGCAAGGACGTCGAGGAGCGCGTGATGGATTCGAACGTGCTGGAGAAAGAACGCGGCATCACGATTCTCGCGAAGAATACGGCGATCACCTGGGGCGATTACCGCATCAATATCGTCGACACGCCGGGCCACGCCGATTTCGGCGGCGAGGTGGAGCGCGTTCTGGCGATGGTCGACTGCGTGCTGTTGCTCGTCGATGCGGTCGACGGTCCCATGCCGCAGACCCGCTTCGTGACTCAAAAGGCCTTCAAGCACGGCCTGCGGCCGATCGTCGTCATCAATAAAATCTACCGCGACGAGGCGCGCCCCGGTTGGGTGCTCGACCAGACGTTCGATTTGTTCGATCGCCTGGGCGCAACCGACGAGCAATTGGATTTCCCGGTGGTGTACGCCTCGGCGCTGCGCGGTTTCGCAGGGCTCGACGCCACGGTGCGGGACGGCGACATGCAGCCGTTGTTCAAGACGATCGTCGAACACTGCCCGCCGCCGGACGTCGATGAGAGCGGGCCGCTGCAGCTGCAGGTGACGCTGCTCGATTACTCGAGCTACGTCGGCGCGATCGGCATCGGCCGCATCAAGCGCGGCACGCTGCGCCGCGGCATGTGCGTCACGGTCGTCGGCCGCGACGGCAAACAGCGCTCCGAACGCATCACGCAAATCCTCGGGTTCCACGGCCTGACGCGCATCGAGATCGAGAGCGCCGGTGCGGGCGACATCGTCGCCTTCGCCGGCATCCCCGAACCGAAAGTCTCCGATACGGTTTGCGATCCGGCGAACGTCGAACCGCTGCCGAGCCTCGTCGTCGATGAACCGACGATCAGCATGACGTTCGAGGTCAACACCTCGCCGTTCCTCGGCCGCGAAGGCAAGTTCGTGACCAGCCGGCAGATTCGCGAGCGCTTGGAGCGCGAAGCGATCCACAACGTGGCGCTGCGCGTGGAGCCGAGCGCCGACCCCGATAAATTCGTCGTGTTCGGGCGCGGCGAACTGCACCTCGGCGTGCTTCTCGAGAACATGCGGCGCGAGGGCTATGAATTGGCGGTCTCGCGGCCGCGCGTCGTCATCAAACAGATCGACGGCCGGCCGCACGAGCCCTACGAACAAGTGACCGTCGATGCCGACGCGGAAGCGCAAGGCGACGTCATGTCGGCGCTCTGCAGCCGCGGCGCGGAATTGACGGACATGCAGGCGGACGGCCGCGGCCGCGTGCGCCTCGATTACATGATCCCCTCGCGCGGCTTGATCGGCTTTCAGACCGAGTTTCGCACGATGACCCGCGGTACCGGTCTGCTGCACCATGTGTTCGATCATTACGGGCCGCTGGTGCAGCGCGAACTCGGCCAGCGCCCGCAGGGCGTGCTGATCGCGAACGGCCAGGGGACGGCGCTCGCGTATTCGCTGTTCAGCCTGCAGGAGCGCGGGCGCTTGTGCATCGGCCCCGGCGAGGAAGTCTACGAAGGCATGATCATCGGGCTGCACAACCGAGAGAACGATCTCGTCGTCAATCCGCTGAAGGGCAAGAAGCTCACCAACATGCGGGCCGCAGGCAAGGACGAGAACGTCGTGCTGACTCCGCCCATCAGGTTCACGCTCGAGCAGGCGATGGAGTTCATCGACGACGACGAACTGATCGAAATCACGCCCGGATCGATTCGCCTGCGCAAGCGCAGCCTGCGGGAAATGGAGCGTAAGCGCTCCGATAGAGAAACCACCGCGCAAAGCGCCGCCGGCTGACGCCGCGGCGGCGGCGCAGGGCGCACCGTGCGCCGCGATTGCGGTCCCAATTTGACGAAATATTAGGCGAAACGAGACGCTGATCACGTCGTCGCCATGGGATCCCCCTAACATTCGAGCTTCAGGACCTGGCGGCCTCGGCGCCGTCGAATGCCGTGGGAGTTCGAACGCATTGTCACGCGATACCGCGATCGCAGTTCGGAGCGAACCGCCGTTGCCGGCGGAGAGCTTCAATCGCCTTCTGGAGCGCCAGATCGCCGAAGCGCGGCGCCGCAACGGCGAGCTGGATGTCGCTTCGCTCCTGCAGATCGTGAGCTTTCACTACGATCGGCTCGACGAGGAGCGCCGCGGCGTCGTGCGCTCGATGCAGATCATGTCGGACGAGGCGCAGGCCCTCACGCGCGAGATCCGCGAGCAAACCTCATCGCATCTGCAAGCGATCCTCGACAACGTCAAGGACGCGATCGTCACGGTCGACGGTGAAGGGCACATCGAGAGCTTCAACCCGACCGGCGAGCGCATCTTCGGCTATTCGCAGGCGGAAATCCTCGGCCGCACGCTGGATTTCATACTGCCGGAACTCATCGATTGCGGAGCGCGCGGCTTCCTGGATCGCCTGGCGATCAAAATCGACGATACGCACGTCGACTTGGCCGCGCACCTCGCCTGGGGCGTCTCCAAGGACGGCACGCGCGTCGCGGTGGAAATCGCCGTCAGCAAGGCAAACCTGAACCGGCGCGAAGGCTACATCGTCTGCGTCCGCGACATCACCGAGCGTCACGTCGCGGAACAGCTGATGCGCGAAAGCGAGGCCCGCTACCGCACGCTCGTGGAGCACGCGCCCGAAGCGATCGTCGTTTTCGACGTGGACCTCGGCAGGTTCGTGGACGTCAACGACAACGCCTGCCGCTTTTTCAAAATGGATCGCGCGACGCTGTTGTCCGGCGGTCCGGGGCGCATCAGTCCGCCGGTGCAGATGGACGGCACGCCGTCATTCGGCGTCCAGCGCGGCTACATCGATGGGGCGCTCGCGGGCGCGACGCCGGTGTTCGAATGGACGCATTGCGATGCCGACGGGCGCGGCCTGCCGTGCGAGGTGCGCTTCGTGCGCCTGCCGAGTTCGAGCCGGCGGCTGATACGCGCGAGCATCACCGACATCACCGCGCGCAAGCGCGCCGAGGCGATCGCCGCCGGCGAGCGGCGCGTGTTCGAGAAGATCGCGGCGAACGCGCCGCTGCAGGCCGTGCTCGAGGCGATTGCGGAAGTCATCGAGCGCACGCTGCCCGGGAGCTTCTGCGCGATCAATCTTCTCGATCGCGAGCGGCAGACCTTGAATTTCGGCGTGGCGACGCGCCTGCCGCGCGAGTTCATCGTCGCGATGGACGGCGTGCCGGTCGGCCCGCGGCTCGGGTCCTGTGCGGCCGCGGTCGAATCGGCGCGGCCGGTCCTGGTCGCCGACGTCGGCGAGGACCCCGTGTGGGAATGCCGGCGCGAGGCTGCGCTGCTCGCCGGCCTGCGCGCGGCGTGGGCGGCGCCGATCATCGCCTCGGACGGCCTCGTGATCGGCACGTTCGCGGTGTTCCGCCGCTAACCCGGCATGCCGGCGGATCGGGACCATGAGCTGATCCTGCGCATGGCGCAGATCGCCTGCATCGCGATCGAGCGGCGCAGCGCGGAGGACGCGCTGCGCAACAGCGAAGCGAAATTTCGCGGACTGTTCGAGAACGTGCTCGAAGGGGTGTACCAAACGACGCGCGACGGCCGCATTCTCGCGGTCAATCCGGCGTTCGTGCAGATGCTCGGCTACGGCAGCGCGGAGGAGATCGGCGCGGCGCCGGTCGCGTCGCTCTATTGGAACCCGATCGACCGCGACGCGTACATGCGCCGCATGGAAAGCGAAGGCGTGGCGCGCAACGAGGAGATCGTGTTGCGCACCAAGGACGGCCGCATGCTCATCGTCGTCGACAACAGCCGGGTGGTGCGCGACAAACAGGGCCGCGTCACCGGCTACGAGGGCACGATATCCGACATCACCGAGAGAAAAAAGGCCGAGACCGCCGTGTTTCAGGCCAAGGAGCGCGCGCAAGTCACGCTGCAGTCGATCGGGGATGCCGTCATCACGACCGATTCGCAAGGCCGCATCGACTACATGAATCCGATCGCCGAGAGCCTGACCGGGTGGGAGAACCGCGAGGCGCAGTCGCGGCTGATCAGCGAAGTCCTCAGCGTCGTCGACGAGGCGACGCGCGAGGCGAGCGAATGCCCGGTGATGCGCTGCCTGCGCGAGGGCCGCGTGCTCGGCCTCTCGGAGCACACGGTGCTGGTGAATCGGCGCAGCACGGAAATCGCGATCCAGGACTCGGCGGCGCCGATCAGGGACCGCGCCGGCAATTTGATCGGCGCGGTCATGGTGTTCCACGACGTGAGCAAGGAGCGCCGCCTGCACCGCGCGCTCTATTACCAGGCAAGCCACGATGCGCTCACCGGCCTCATCAATCGGCGTGAATTCGAGAATCGATTGACGGCCGCGGTGCAGAGCGTGCGCCAGGACGGAGGCAGCCGCCACGCGCTCCTGTACCTGGACCTCGACCAGTTCAAATTGGTCAACGACACCTGCGGCCATCCGGCCGGCGATCAACTCCTCAAGCAGATCACCGGCGTGCTGCAGTCGCGGGTGCGCGCCGGCGACACCCTCGCGCGCCTGGGCGGCGACGAATTCGGGATCCTGCTGCAGGATTGCACGCTCGATCAGGCGCTGCGGGTCGCCGAGACGCTGCGCCAGGCGATCCGCGACTACCGTTTCATCTGGCAGGACGGCGTGCGCGGCATCGGCGTCAGCATCGGCAGCGTCGAAATCACCCAGGAAACGCCGACGGTCGCGAACGTGATGAGCGCGGCGGATGTCGCCTGCTACTCGGCGAAGGACAGCGGCCGCAATCGGCTGCATCTCTACACGCCGGACAACGTGCCCGAGCGCCACAAGGAAATGCATTGGGTCTCGAAGCTCACGCGCGCCTGCGACGAGAGCCGCTTCGATCTGTATTTTCAGCCGATCGTGCCGATCGGTGCGACCGTGCATGAGCACGAACACTTCGAGCTGATGCTGCGCATGCACGACGATTCGGGGGCGGTGATTTCCCCGGCGCAATTCATCCCGGCCGCGGAGCGCTACAACGTCATGCCGTCGATCGACCGATGGGTGTTCAAGACGGCGCTGGAGCGGGTCATTCACCGCAACGGCTCCGGCATCAAGCCGTATACGATCGCCGTGAACTTGTCCGGCAACTCGCTCAACGACGAGAGTTTCCTCGAATACCTGATCGGCCAATTGAGCGGCGCGAATCTCGCCGAGGGCGCGATTTGCTTCGAAATAACCGAAACCGCGGCGATCGCGAATCTCGGCAACGTGGTCTACTTCATGCGCGAACTGAAGGCGCGCCGC
>DAIDVO010000101.1 GCA_027456085.1 Steroidobacteraceae bacterium
CGCCGAGCGCAGGGCGGTGCGGCGTCATGATCGTCCCGCTGCCGCGATTTCGCGTTCTGCAGCCCACCAGCGTCGAGGCCGCCGTGGCGGCATGTACGGCGAATCCGGGCGCGCGCTACCTCGCGGGCGGAACCGATCTGATCGTCAATTTGCGCCGCGGTCTGGGGGCGTCGGGCTCGCTGATCGATCTGTCCGGCGTCGGCGATCTCGACGTTTTGCGTTGTGTGGCGGAAGGTGCGCGCATCGGCGCGGGCGTGCGCATCGCGCGGCTTGCGGCGGAGCCCGGCATCGGCCGGCTGTATCCGGCGCTGCGCGCCGCGGCGCTCACGGTGGCAGCGCCTGGCCACCGCAATTTGGCCACGGTCGGCGGCAATCTGTGCCTCGACACGCGCTGCATCTACTACAACCAGAGCGCCTGGTGGCGCGAATCGAATAATTTCTGTCTCAAAGCCGGGGGCACGACTTGTCACGTGGCGCCGGAAGGCGAACGCTGCCACGCGGCCTTCAGCGGCGATATTGCGCCCGCGCTGCTCGCGATCGGCGCCGAGGTCGAGATCGCCGGACCCGCCGGACGCAGGCTGAGCGCGCTTGCGCATCTGTATCGCGACGATGGGCGTGCGCATTTGACGCTCGCGGCGGGCGAACTCGTCACCGCCGTTGTGCTGCCGCCGGGGCCGATGCGCTGCGCTTACGCGAAAGTCAGGGTCCGGGGAGCGTTCGATTTCCCGCTGGCCGGCGTCGCGCTCGCGCTGGACCTCGCCGACGGCCGCCTGTCGGGGCTGCGGGTCGCGCTGACCGGCACGAACTCCCGGCCGCTGCTGGTCGAGGGAACCGCGGCGCTGGTCGGGCGCGAGGTGGGTGAGGCACTCTCTGTCGAACTCGACAAGATCGTGCAAAAGCAAGTGCGGCCGATGCGCACGACGCTCACGCAGTCGAACTACCGGCGGATCGTCGCGGGCGCGCTGGCGGCGCGCCTGCTCGTTTCGCTCGCGGCGTAACTATGGCGGCGCATGCGCTCGACGGACGCCATGCGCTCGTGACCGGAGCCGGGCGCGGCATCGGTGCGGCGATCGCAACGCGGCTCGCGCGCGAAGGCGCCCGCGTCACGCTGCTCGGCCGCAATCGCGCCGCGCTAGAGCGGTTGTCCGCCGAACTCGGCGATGCAACGCAGGTCGTCTGCGCGGACGTCGGCGACGGCGCCGCGGTCGCCGCGGCGATCGCGGAGGCCGCCGCGCGCTTCGGCGGCGTCGACATCCTGATCAACAACGCGGGCCAGGCACAGAGCGCCCCGCTGCAGCGCACCTCCGACGAGCTGTGGAATTCGATGCTCGCGGTCAACCTCAGCGGCACCTACCACGGCATTCGCGCGGCGCTGCCCGCGATGCTGCAGAAGCGCTACGGCCGCATCGTCAACATCGCGAGCACCGCGGGCGTGCGCGGCTACGCCTACGTGACGGCGTATTGCGCAGCCAAGCACGGCGTCATCGGACTTACGCGGGCGCTCGCGCTCGAGGTGGCGCAGCGCGGCATCACCGTCAATGCAGTCTGTCCCGGGTACACGGAGACGGATCTTGCGCTGTCGGCGATCTCGAACATCCAGCGCCAGACGGGGCGCAGCGAGACCGAGGCGCGCGCGGCGCTGACCTCGCACAATCCGCAGGCGCGGCTGGTGCAGCCGGTCGAGGTCGCGAACGCCGTTGCCTGGCTGGTGCTACCGGGTGCGGAGTCGATCACCGGCCAGAGCATCGCGGTCGCGGGCGGCGAAGTCATGTGATCGGCATGGCGGCAGCGAGATGAGCCACACGGTGTTGCAGCCCGAGGAATGGATGCGGCCGCACGGCTACGCGAACGGGATCGCAGCGCGCGGGCGCCTGGTGTTCGTCGCCGGACAGATCGGCTGGAATGCGGCGCAGCGGTTCGACCATGCCGAATTGGCGCCGCAGGTGCGCGCGGCGCTGCAGAACATCGTGCGGGTGTTGGCCGAGGCGGGCGCCCGGCCGGAGCACATCGTGCGCCTGACCTGGTACGTGACGAGCCGCGATGCCTACTTGCGCGAGCGGCCGGCGATCGGCGCGGCCTACCGGGCCGTGATCGGCAAACACTTTCCCGCGATGACGGTCGTCGAGGTCGCGGCGCTCGTCGATGAGGGCGCCAAGGTCGAGATCGAGGCGACCGCGGTCGTGCCGGAGCCGTGAGCCCCTAACGCGACCCCGGAACGCCGCCGGTTCAATCGCCCGCGAACTGCGGCTTCTGTTTGTTCACGAATGCAAGATAGGCGCGCTCGAAGTCCTTGGGCTGCATGCAAATCGCCTGCGCCTGCGCCTCGGCCTCGATCGCATCGTCGATGCCCATGCTCCATTCCTGCTGCAGGCATTTCTTCGTCATCGCATGCGCAAACGCGGGCCCCTCGGCGAGCGATTTCGCCATCGCCTCGGCGTCGGCGAGCACGCTCTCGGCCGCGCTCACCTTGTTGAAGAAACCCCACTGCAGCGCCTCGGCGCCGTCCATCGCCCGGCCGGTGTAGAGCAGCTCGGCCGCTCGTCCTGAGCCCACGATGCGCGGCAGCATGTTGCAGGCGCCCATGTCCGCTCCGGCGAGGCCGACGCGCACGAAGAGGAACGCGACCTTGCTGCGCGCGGTGCCGTAGCGCAGATCCGACGCCATCGCGACGATCGCGCCGGCGCCGGCGCAGATGGCGTCGATCGCGGACACGATCGGCTGCGGACAAGCGCGCATCGCCTTGACGAGATCCCCAGTCATGCGCGTAAACGCCAGCAGGCCCGGCATGTCGTCGTGGCGCTGCATCTCGACCAGCGGGCCGATGATCTCGTGCACGTCGCCGCCCGAGCAGAAATTGCCGCCGGCGCCCGCAACCACGACGGCCTTGATGCGCGGCGTGTAGACGAGATTGCGGAAGGTGTCGCGCAGCTCCGCGTACGACTCGAACGTCAGCGGATTCTTGCGCTCGGGCCGGTTGAGCGTGATCGTGGCGACGGCGCCCTCGATCTTCCAGAGAAAGTGCTTCGGTACGAAAGTCATCAAATCGACCCCGGCGGGGTGAAAGCGAGTATCGGCAGCGGTCATGGGTGTGGTCCTCTAGGGGGTCTGTAGTGCGGCGCTAGCCGGCGAACGTAAGTCCGCCGCTGACGCTCAGGATTTGGCCGGTTACGTAGCTTGAACGCTCGCTTGCGAAGAACAGAATCGCGTCTGCGATTTCCTCGGGCTTGGCGAAGCGGTGGAATGGAATCGCCTTCAGGAAAGCCTCGCGCATCTTCTCGGCGCGCGTCGCGAGCATCGGTGTGTCGGTCGGGCCCGGGCAGACGCAATTGACGTTGATCGCGTAGCGCGAGACTTCGCTGGCGAGCGATTTGGTGAAGCTGATGATCCCGCCTTTCGCGGCCGCGTAAACGGTCTCGCCGCTGCTGCCGACGCGCCCGGCGTCGCTCGCGACGTTGATGATCTTGCCGCGGTTCGCGGCGATCATCGGCGCGAGCAAGGCCTGCGTCAGGTGCACCGGCCCGGCCAAGTTGATCGCGATGAGCCGGTCCATCACGTCCGGCGGCGTGTCCATGTACGGCTGAATGCCGCCCCAGCCGGCGCCGTTGACGAGAATGTCGACGCGCCCGCGCCGCGCCAAAACGGCCGCGGCGGTGCGCCGGGTCGCCGCGGCATCGGCGAGGTCGATGCCGACGGCCTCGACCGCAAGGCCCGCCGCCGTCGCTGCGCGCACGAGTGCGGCGGAGCCCGCTTCATTCACGTCGGCACAGATCACGGAGGCGCCGCTGCGCGCGAGCGTGAGGACCGTAGCCTTGCCGATACCCGAGGCGCCACCTGTAACCAGCGCCGTTTGCCCGTCGAGCCTCATGATTCGCCTCCTGATGTAGATTGATTCGCTTGCTCGAGCCTGCCGGCCAGGAACGCCTCCACGCGCCGGCGGGTCTCGGGATCGGTCAGCAGTCGGCGCGTGTGTTCGACCTCGTCGAAGTAGCCTCCGCGGCCGGGTTCGGCCGATGCGGCGAGGCAGTCCTTCGCCGCGGCGAGCGCCGCCGGCGGCAGCGCGGCGCCGCGCTCGGCGATCGCGGCGGCGCGCGCCGGCAGCTCCGATCGCGGCACGGACCAATGCACCACGCCGGCGCGCAGGGCGGCCGCGCCGTCCAAGATCTCGGCCGTGAGAATCAGCCGGGCCGCGAGCGCGCGGCCGCACAGGCGGCTGAGGCGCTGCGTGCCGCCGGCACCCGGCAGCAGCCCGAGCCGCACTTCCGGCAAGCCCAGCTTGGCTTCGTCCGCGGCAACGCGCAAATCACAGGCGAGCGCGAGTTCGAGTCCACCGCCCATCGCGGCGCCGTTGATCTCGGCGAGTGTGATCTGCGGCAGGCGTTCGATGCGTGCGTACAGGCGCTGGATGCCGGCCACGTAGGAGAGCATGCGGTCCGGGCCGTCCACGGCGCCGATGCGCTCGTGGATCTGACCGAGGTCGGCGCCGGCGCAGAACACCTTCAGCGTCGAGCGGATGTGAAGGACGTGCCAATCCGCACGCGCGGCGAGCGCATCGAGTTGGGCGTGAAATAGATCGAGCCATTCGCCGCTGATCGCGTTGACGGGTGCGCGCTGCAGAGTCACGGTGGCGATGCGTCCGGCGACGGCGACGCGGATCACGCTGCGGCTCCGGCCGCGGCGGCCTGCGCTTTCAGGAGATCGCGCGCAATGACGATCTTCTGCACTTCGGTGGCACCCTCGTAGATGCGCAGCGCGCGGATCTCCCGGTACAGCGCCTCGACCTTGACGCCGACGCGCACGCCGTTGCCGCCGAACAGCTGGACCGCGCGGTCGATCACGCGCTGCGCGGCCTCGGTCGCATACATCTTGGCGATCGCGGATTCGCGGGTGATGCGCGCGGCCCCGCCATCCTTGGCCCATCCGGCCCGATACACCAAGAGCGCCGCGGCATCCAGTTCCGCCGCGTTGTCGGCGAGCGCCGCCTGGGTCAGCTGCAGATCGCCGAGCGGTCCGCCGAACAGCCGCCGCGTCGCGGCGCGGTTGAGCGCCTCGGCTTGCGCGCGCCGGCCCAGCCCAAGCGCGGCCGCGGCGACCGTGGAGCGAAAGATGTCGAGCGTCGCCATCGCTACCTTGAAGCCGGCGCCGGGGGCTCCGAGCCGCTGGCTCAGCGCAACCTTGCATCCGTCGAACCCAAGCGTCGCGAGCGGATGCGGCGCGATCACGTCGATGCGCGCGCTGACCGACAGGCCCGGGGTGTCGGCGTCCACGACGAATGCCGACAGCCCGCGCGCGCCCGGGGCCTCGCCGCTGCGCGCGAACACGACGTAGAAGTCGGCGATGCCGCCGTTCGAGATCCAGGTCTTCGCGCCGTCGATGCGCACGTGCGCGGCGCCGTCGGGCACCACCGACGTGCTGATCGCGCTGACGTCGGAGCCCGCCTCTTGCTCGGAGAGGGCGAAGGCGCCGAGCTTGCGTCCGGCGCAAACCGCCGGCAGGTAGGCGGCCTTCAGCGCATCGGAGCCGAACAGGGCGATCCAGCCGCTGCCGATGCACTGCATGCCGAAAGCGAACTCCGCAAGGCCGTCGTGCCAGGCGAGGATCTCGCGCGCGAGACACAGCGTGCGCACGTCGAGCGCATCGTGGAGGCCGCCATGGGCCCGCGGCACCGACGCGCGCAACCAGCCCGCATCGCCGAGCGCACGCACCAGCCGCCGGCAGGATTCATCGACATTGCCCGGAACCAGCTGCGCATCGACGTTTGAGTGGGCCCACGCGGCGAGCCCGGCGGCGAAGGCGCGCTGGGCGTCGTCGAAGAACGGCCAGGAGAGGTGCGCCAGATCGAGCAATGGGCGGCCTTCGGATTTCATGTGGGTTTACTCCTCAGGCCTTGCGCGAGCGCGTCTTCGGCTGCTGTTGCGCGAGCTTCTCGTTCCATTCGCGCAGCTTGTAGCGCTGCAGCTTGCCGGTGGCGGTGCGCGGCAGGCTCGCCACGAACTCGATCCAGCGGGGATACTTCCACGGGCCGATCGATCGCTTGACGTGGATCTTGAGCTCTTCGTAGAGCGCGCGCCCCGGGGGGCCTTCGCCGGTGTCCTTCAGCACGACGAAGGCTTTAGGCTTCAACAGCCCTTCCTTGGTCTCGAACGGAATCACGGCGGCCTCGAGCACGCGCGGGTGGCTCGTCAGGGCCGCCTCGACCTCGAACGGCGACACCCAGATCGCGCTTACCTTGAACATGTCGTCCTTGCGGCCGCAGTACAAGTAGACCCCATCTTCGCGGCGCTCGTACTTGTCGCCGGTGCGGGTCCATTCGCCGAGAAACGTGCCGCGCGACTTGTCGCGCTGGTTCCAGTATCCGAGCGCGGACGTCGGGGCGCGCACCAGGAGTTCGCCGATGACGTTGCCGCCCGCCAACTCCCGGTCCTCGTCATCGATGAGCTTGACGTCGAAGCCGTCGATCGGAACGCCGGAGGTGCCGTACTCGACCTTGCCGGGCAGGTTGGTCAGGAACAGATGCCCGATCTCGGTAGTGCCGACGCCGTTGACGATGTCGACGCCGAAACGCTCGCGCCACGTGGTGCCGATGTGCGCGGGCAAGGGTTCGCCCGCCGAAAAGCAATAGCGCACGCGCGACCAGCCGCTGTCCGCACGGGATGTCGGGTCGTCGAGCATGATCGTGTACAGCGTCGGCACGGCGTAAAAAACCGTCGGCCGAAATTGGCGCATCAGGCTGTAGATCAGCTGCGGCGTCGGATGATCGGGGCAGATAATCGCGGTTGCGCCGGCGCCCATCGGCACGATCAGCGAGTTACTGAGGCCATAGGAGAAGAACATCTTCGGCGCCGAGAAGGTCACGTCGTCTTCGCGCAACCCGAGGCGGCCGTGGCCGACGTGCCGTGAGATGAGACGCGGCGTCCCATGGACGTGCATGACGCCCTTCGGATTGCCGGTGGTGCCCGAGGAGTAGAGCCAGTAGGCGACGTCGTCGGCGTAGGTGTGGGCGGCGCCGGCGGGCGAGGAGGCCGCGAGCAGATCGTCGAACTTCGGCAACGTCGAAGCGGATGCGCCGACGACGACGATGTGCTTCAACGTGGGCAGTCCGTCCGCCGCTTCCTCGATCAGCGGCAGCAGCGGCGCGGACACCAGGACGACCTTGGCGCGCGAATCCGCCAGCAGGAATCGATATTGATCGGTCGTGAGCCGCGTATTGAGCAGTACGGGAACGATGCCGGCGCGCATCGCGCCCCAGAACAGGATCGGAAACTCGAGCGAGTCGAAGAGCGCGAGCGCGACGCGGTTCTCCGGTTCGACGCCGAGCGCCGCGAGCATCGGCCCGACGCGAGCGGCGGCGTCGAGCAGCCCGCTATAGGTCAGCGAACGTCCGGCCTCGTGCAGCGCGGGCTTGTCGCCGCGTCCTTCCTCGACGTTGCGGTCAACGAAGTCGACGGCAGCATTATAGGGTCGTTCGCCAGCCATTATCGGTACCCGCCAGACATCGTTCGGCCTATTGAAGTATTTCAGTACGATAATACGGCAGAACCGCAGGGCATACAATCACAATTGATGCGCGCTCGAATCAGGGCGCGCCGGAACATCGCAGTATGCCTTGACTTTCGCTATAAACGTATTATCGTACCAAAATAAGAGTATGCGGCCAGAGGCTTGTGACCGCGGCGCTCCCGCCGCGAGGAGTCGATCGATGTCGCCGAGCCGGATCTGTCAGACGCTGCACGATGAGCACCAGAGCACGGTGCTGTTCGTAGAGCGTCTCGAGGCCATGCTGGGCAGATATCGCGCAGTCTGCCCGGACCGCGACGATGCCGCCGCCGCCAGCCTGCTGCGCGATCTGCCGCACGCGCTCGGTAGGGAACTGCGCGCACATTTCGACTTCGAGGAAGTGCAGCTGTTCCCGCGCCTCGCGCAGGAAGGCGACCCGGCGCTCGGCGCACTACTTACCGAAGAACACGCGGCCATGCAGCCGCTGCTCGCGCGCCTGCTGTCGGTGGGTGCGGTGGCGCAAGCGCAAGGCTTCGACGAGGCAAGCTGGTCACAGTTTCGCGCCGCGGCGGGCGAGCTGTGCGGGCAGCTCTCGGCGCACGTGCTGAAGGAGGAGATGGCGCTCCTGCCGGTGATCGAGGAGAGCCTCGATGCCGAGAGCGACGCCGGCCTCTACGACATCTATGCAGGAAACTGCGGAGAAATTTCCCGATGACAAGTACACGCTTGCCCGCGGACCACCGCATTCGACCGCTGCGCATCGGCGATATGGAGCGGATGGTCGCGATCGACGAGGCGCATACCGGACGAACGCGCCGCGGCTTCCTCGCGAAACGGCTCAGCATGGCGATCGGGCGTCCGCAGGCGTTCGTGCACGTCGGCCTCGAGCGCGACGGCGTCCTCGAGGGCTTCGCGCTCGCCCGCATGCTGCGCGGCGAGTTCGGGCGCGCGGCAACTACCGCCGCGCTCGATTTGGTCGGAGTCGCGCCGGACAGCCGCGAGCACGGGCTTGGGCGCGCGCTGCTCGACGGGCTGATCGAGGCGGCGCAGCGCCAGGGCGTCAGCCATTTGCAGTCGGAGGCCGAGTGGACGAGCCACGCGCTGCTGCGATTTTTCGACGCAGCCGGATTCCGGCTCGCGAGCCGCGTGGTGCTCGAGCGGCGCGTGAACGAGCCGTTCCCGGATAAAGCCGAAGAAATCTGACCAGGAGAGATCAAGGTGGCGCATCGACACGATATCGAGGTTCCGGAGCGCGTCGGCGATCCGCGCGAAGTGGATTACAGCGGGTCTGCGCCGGCCGACTTCGGGCCGCTGGCGCGGGACCGCATTCCGATCAGGGCGATCCGTGAAGGCGATCTTGCGGCCGTGACGGCCATCGACCGCGATTCGACCGGGCGCGACCGCTCACATTACTTCGAGGCGAAATTCGCCGAGGCCCTGTACGAGAGCGACGTGCGCGTATCGTTGGTCGCCGAGCTCGACGGGCGCGCGGTCGGATTCATCATGGCCCGCGTCGACCTCGGCGACTTCGGGCGCACCGAACCCGCGGCCGAGCTCGACACGATCGGCGTGCTGCCGGACTACCGCGCCCACGGAGTGGGCAGGGCGCTGCTGTCGCAGTTGATGGCGAATCTCGCGTCGCTGCGCGTCGAGCGCATCCTGACGGAAGTCGACTGGGACGACCACGGCCTCCTCGCGTTCCTCGCGCGCTGCGGCTTCCGGCCGTCGAGCTGCCTCGCGTTCGACCGCCCGATCAGCCGTGCAGCTGGTGGTACTTAGCGAGAAGCTCGTCCTTGCTCTCGGCGAAGTCCGGATTCGCCACGATGCACTCGGCCGGACACACGACACGGCACTGCGGCTCGTCCTCTGCGCCCACGCACTCGGTGCATTTCATCGGATCGATCACGTAGAGGGGCCGTCCCGCCGTAATCGCCTTGTTCGGGCACACGGGCTAGCAGGCGTCGCACGCCGTGCATCTGTCGTCGATCAGCAATGCCATGTCTTCATCTCCTCCAAAAAATCAAGCCGCCTGAATGATTGCGCCGCGGGCGCGCAGTTTTTCGTGCCGATACGCGCCCCAAAGCGCCGCCCCGAGCGCTCCGGCGTAGGGCGAGTCCGGATGACTGCGGACCACGGTCTTCATGTTCTTCACGTTGCCGGTCTCTTCGCCGAGCGCCGCGACCAGCCCGGTGTCGAGCGCGAGGCCGCCGGTGACCATGACCACGCCGCTCATCGCGTCGATCGATTTGAGGAGCTTCGCGAGCCGGCCGGCCATCGACAGATGGATGCCCTTGAGGATGTTCGGCGCGGTGATGCCCCTCGAGACCATGTTGATGACGTCGGTTTCCGCGAGCACCGCGCAGATCGAGGATACCACCTCCGGGTTGTCCGCCTGGCAGGACAGTGAGCCGACCTCGTCCTGGGCGATGCCGAGGTAGCGGGCGATGTTCTCCAGGAATTGGCCGGATCCGGAGGCGCACTGGCTCGTCATCTTGTACTTCAGCACCTTGCCGCGCTCGTCCATCGCGATCGCGCGGCCGTGCAGCGCGCCGCAGTCGAGCGCCGAGCGCGCGGTGGGATCCAAGTAAATCGCGCCGCGCGCGTGCGTGGTCATCGAGTAGAAGTGGCCGGTGTGAAACGGGGCGCTTTCCCCCTCGCCGGTGGTCGCGACGTAATCGACGTCCTTTTCGCCGATCTTCGCTTGTTCGAGCACCTGGTCGAAGCACAGACGCGCGAGTTCGAGGGGATCGCGCTGGCGGATCCTGAGCGACGCGCGCGCGAGCCATTCCGTCTTGTCGCCGTCCACCCGCATCAGCGCGGCCTTCACGGCTCCCGTACCGACATCGATGCCCGCAGCAATGGTCATGGTCCTACCTCCGGTATGGCGCCGCCTTGGTAGGCGCGGCGCGCGAATTCCGCCGCGCCGAGCGCGCCGGTATAGATCGAGTCTGGATTGATGTTGATGGAGACGTCGCCGTAGTTCTCGTGGATGACCTTGCGCAATTCGCGCACGGCCGCCTCGTTCTTGGCGACGCCGCCGGTGAACGTGAACTCGTCGGTGACGCCGCCCGAGCGTGAGATGATCGAAATGGCGCGCAGGATGATCGCCCGGTGCAGGCCCGCGACGATGTCCTCGCGCTTCTCGCCGAGCGACAGCCGGTCGCGCAGCTCCGCGCCCGCGAACACCGTACAGGTCGAATTGATGCGCGCCGGGCGCTCCGATTTCATCGCCATCGGCCCGCGCTCGTGCAGTCCGATGTTCATCTCGTCCGCGATGTAGCCGAGATAGCGGCCGCAGCCGGCGGCACAGCGGTCGTTCATCTGGAAGCTCGTGACGATGCCCTGGCCGTCGATCTGAATCCCCTTGGTGTCCTGGCCGCCGATGTCGAGCACGGTGCGGGTCGCAGGATACATGAGATGCGCGCCGAGTCCGTGACAGAGGATTTCGGAGCGGATGTGCTCCTTCGAGAACGGCAGCGTGACCCGTCCGTATCCGGTTCCGACCAGATACGACTCCTCCAATTCCAGCGCCAGCGATTCCTCGATGACCGATTGCACGACGCTCGCCGCCTGGCCGACGACGGCTTGGTCGGCCGCGAGCACGCGCGCGAGCGCGCGGCGGAAGTGGTCGCTCAAGTTGCCGGACGGCGGCCGGTTCTCGACTTCGAGGATGGATTTGTCGTAGCAGTTGAGCAGCACCTCGTACGGGAAGGAGACTTCGCGGGCGACCGCTTCGGCGTGCGTGTAGAAGCGCGCGCCGGCTATGTCGCGGAAGAAATCCGACTTGCGCTTGGCGCCCGGCGCGTACAGCGACGGCGCCTCCTCCCGCAGCCGGCGAAAGGCCTCGCCGAGCGCTTCGCGCAGCGGCACCTCGAGTTCGGTGAAACGCCCGCCCTTGAGCTGCCCGAGGCAGGTGCGTTCGAGATCCCCGAGCTGCTCAATGAATTGCTCGAGGCGGAACGAGCGTTCGAGCGTCGCCATGAAGTCCACGAGGTGATCTCCGAGGCCGCCGGCCTCGGCGAGCGCGCGGCGAAACAGCGTAAAGCGCGCATCGACGCGCGCTTCCTCGCCGGCGACCCGCGCGGCGGTGCCGTAGTTCGAGCGCGAGTTGGTGATCCCGCGGCCGATGACTCGGCTGGATTCGTCGAGGACGACCGACTTGGTCGTCGTCGAGCCCAAGTCGATGCCGACGAAAGTCTTCATCGCGGCGGCGCTCATGCCGCGCTCCTCGCGCCGGCGCGGCGCTGTTATATCATTTGGAAGTAGCTCTCCAAGCGGTTCTTGATGTTGGCCGCGGAGAAGTAGCGCGGATCCACCAGATCCGATTCGATGAACGCCGCGGGCTTGCCGGTGCGCTTCTCGATTTCACGCATCATCAGCAGCTGGCCTGCCGAGAAGCTGTTACAACTCTTGATCGAGTTGATCAGCAGGCCGTCGGCCTCGTACTCGTCCATGT
>DAIDVO010000102.1 GCA_027456085.1 Steroidobacteraceae bacterium
CGCCGAGCCCCTGGCGGCGCGCCCAGAGTTCGACGCGCGGCTCGATCGCGCGTGCGGCGAGCCTGCGACCGCTTCGGCTCAGGAACAGAGCGGCGCGGTCGGTGCTTGCGCCGCGCTCGCCGCTCAGTGCGGTGCGCTCGACGAGCCAGGCGCGCAGCGCACCGAGCGCATAGCGGCCGATCGGCACGATGCGCGTCTTGCCGCCCTTGCCGAGCACGCGCACGGTGCGGTCCTCAAAGTCGATTTCCGCCAGGTTCAGTCCTTGAAGCTCGGATAGCCGCAGGCCGGACGAATAGAACAGCTCCATGATCGCCTTGTCGCGCGCCGAGAGGCGATCGTTGACCCGAAAGGCGAGGAGTCTTCCGACTTGATCCACATCCAGCGTCGTCGGCAGGCGCTTAGGCATGCGCGGCGCGCGCACATCGAGCGCGGGATTGCGATCGCAGGCGCCCTCTCTCTGCAAATAGGTGAAAAAGCTGCGCGCGGCCGACAGGCGCCGCTGGACGCTGCGCGGGCTCAAGCCGCCCGCGTGTTCGCCGGCCGCGAACGCGCGAATTCCGACGTTGTCGACGGTGCTCCACTCGGCGAATCGGCGGCGTTCGCAGAAACGGGCGAGCGCTTCCAGGTCGTGCCGATACGCCGAGGCGGTATGCCGGCTCAAGCGCCGCTCCTGGATCAGATGCGCCGAGAACCGGTCGATCCAATCCCAAAGCGGCGCGTTCAAGAGCGGCTCCGGCCGGTCAACGCGTCAGCGCGTACGCGATCAAATCGCCGATGCGCGAGAGGAACTCGGTGCTCATCGCCGGGTGGAACCGGTCCGCGTCGCTCGCGCCGATCGCGAGAATCCCCAAGCTTCCGTCCGGGCCGATCGGGGTCAGCGCAACCGAGCCGATCTCGACCGTGTCCTTGCCGAACAGATAATCCCTTTGTGAATCGCGGATCTGTCCGCAGCGCGGCTTGCCGGATTGAAGCAGCGACTCGAACGTCTTCGCTTCGGCGCCGCCGGCCTCGCCGACGCGCAGAAAGCGCATCATGCGCGGCTCGAGTTCACGGGCCTCGTCGAGGAACAGCACCAGGACCGAATGCATCGCGTCGAAATCCTCGCGCAGCGAGGTTTCGATCGCTTCCACGGTCGCCGCCAGGCCGCGCGCACGGATCAGGCGCTGGCTCAAGCGGTGGATGCGGCCGGCGAGTTCGTCATTCGCACGCGCCACGTCGACCAATTCCTTGAGCTTGCGTTCGAGCGCCTGGTTGCGCTCGCGCAGCACCTCGACCTGGCGCTCGACCAGACTCACCGTGGCGGCCGTGTCGCGCAGATGCGGCAGGCGCAGCTTCGCGAGCAGCACTGTATTGCGCTCGAAGAAGTCCGGGTTGGTCTGCAGGTAGTCGGCGACCTTCGCGTCGGTCAATGCGTCTTCCTTGAGGCCCCGCGCATGACTCGTTGTCATTTTCTTAGCTCCACGTACATGGTGAGTTCATAGGTCTATCGAGCCGGTGAATACCGTGACCGCCGGTCCGGTCAACCGCAGCGGCGCCGCTCCTCCGGGCCAGGAAACTCGAGCCCGGCCGCCGCGCAGGTCGACATCGACCTCGGAGTCCAGCAGACCGAGCTTGCGGCCGACGGCGACCGCTGCCGAGGCCCCGCTCCCGCAGGCGAGCGTTTCACCCGCGCCGCGTTCGAATACGCGCAGGCGGATGCGCCCGCGATCCACGATCTGCATGAAGCCGACGTTCACGCGCTTCGGGAACCACGCGTGGCGCTCGAGCGCCTTGCCCAAGCGCTCGACCGGCGCCGTGTCGACGTCGTCGACTTGCAGCACCGCATGCGGATTGCCCATCGAAACCGCGCCGAAGCATACGTCTGCGCCGTCGACGCGCAGAGTATAGAGCCGCGACTCTTGCGGCGCGCTCATCGGCAGCGACCGCGGATCGAAATTCGGCGTGCCCATGTCGACGGAGACCAGGCCGTCTTCACCGACGCGCGCACACACCGCGCCGCCCCGGCTTTCCATCGGGATCTCGCGGCCGAGCGCCGGGTCTCGCGCGTACAGGAGCGCCGCGATACAGCGCGCGCCGTTGCCGCACTGTTCGACTTCGGCGCCGTCGGCGTTGAATATCCGGTAAAAGGCACGCGCATGATCGTCGCGCGGCGCTTCGAGCATCAAGGCTTGATCGAAGCCGACGCCGGTGTGCCGATCCGCCAACGCGCGCACGGTCCGCGGATCGACCGGCCGACCGGACAAAGAGGGCGGCGCGTCGAATACAAAGAAATCGTTGCCGAGGCCGTGCATCTTCGAGAACTCGATGCGCATCCTTGCAGCATAGCCGATGCATCTTGCGGCCGCGAGCCCGCTTTGCGGCGCAATTACGGCGATTGGGGGGTTGCGCATTGCACCTTGGCGTCTTAGCCTTGAGAAAAGCGAGGACGGCAGGAAAACATGCGCCATATCATGGTACTGAACGCGAAGGGCGGGTGCGGCAAGAGTACGATCGCCACGAATATCGCCGTATTCTTCGCGCGCGACGGACACAACACGTGCATCGCCGACTACGACCCGCAGCGCTCCAGCGTCGACTGGCTCGCGCTGCGGCCGGCGGACCTGCCCGCGATCAGCGCTGTTCCGGCGTACGAGGAAGGCATCCGCAACGTGCCGCGCGGCACCGACGTGCTCGTCATCGACGCACCGGCGCGAGTCCGCGGGTCGGAGCTCAACGAACTCGTGCGCCGTGCCGAAACGATCATCGTGCCGGTGCTGCCGTCCGCGATCGACATCAAGGCCTGCGGCTATTTCATGGCCGAACTGCTCGAAATAGGCAAGGTTTCCCGCAAACAGGCCCGTCTCGGGATCATCGCGAATCGAGTGCGGGAGAACACGCTGATCTTCGAGGAGCTCGACCAGTACCTCGCGCACCTGAAGGTCCCTTACTTAGGCTCTTTGCGCGAAGCGCAAAACTACGTGCGCGCGTATGCGCGCGGCATGGGCGTACTCGAACTGCCCGAGTATTTGGCCTGGCCCGACTGGAAACAGTGGGAACCGATTCTCGCCTGGCTCGGCAGCAAGCGCAGTCAGCCCTGAAGGCTCGCACGAATGCCGGCGTCGCGGCCGGCAAAGCGCAAGCGCGACGCCGAGTTCTTCGACGAGGCGGCGGCAAGCCGGCGATGCGTGCGCCGCACCCGCCAATCGTCAGCCAATGCGCGTGAGTCTGTCCAAGTCGGACCGGAATTTCAGCGCAACGTCGGACCGCTAGGTGCTCGATGCGGCGCTCGATGCAGGTTTGCGCCTGGCGCACAGCTGCCGCAGCGGCAATTGCGGCTCGTGCCGCGCACGCCTCCTCTGCGGAACGGTCGATTATCCGCAAGGCCGGCCGCTCGGGTTGTCGGATGCGCAGATGGCCGAGGGCCACGTGCTGCTCTGCCGGGCGCGAGCGCAAACCGATCTTCATCTCGAATTGCCGGAGATCCAGCGCGCCGACGAGGCGGTGATCAAGCGCCTGCCGTGCCGGGTCGAGCGCGCGCAGCGGCTCGCGCACGATGTCATGGGCCTGCATCTTCGGCTGCCGGCCGCCGAGGAATTCAATTTTGAGGCCGGGCAATACATCGATGTGCTCCTGCCGGGCGGCCGCCGCCGCAGCTTCTCGATCGCCTCGCCGCCGCACGACTCGAAGCTGCTCGAATTGCATGTCCGGCGCGTTCCCGGCGGAGAGTTCTCGGAGCGCATTTTCGGCGCTGATCCGCTGCGTGCGCTGCTCTCGATCGAAGGGCCGCATGGCCGATTCTTCTACCGTCCGCCGGAACCCGGGCAAGCGGGCGCCGCCGCGCCCCTGCTTCTTGTCGGCGGCGGCACGGGTTACGCGCCGCTCAACAGCTTGTTGAGGACGCTGATCGAGCATTCGAGCGGGCGCGCGATCACGCTCTACTGGGGCGTGCGCGCGGAGCGCGATCTGTACGCCGACGCGCTCATCCGCGATCTGCAGAGCCGCTCGAACGCGTTTGCCTACGTGCCGGTGTTGTCGGCGCCCGCGCGCGCGTGGACGGGGAGGCGCGGCTTCGTGCACGAGGCCGTGCTCCGCGATATCGGGCGTCTCGATCGGCACGATATCTACGCAAGCGGACCGCCCGAAATGATCGCGGCCGTGCGCCGCGAATTCAGCGCGCACGGTGCGCGCGCCTCGCGCCTGTTTTTCGATTCGTTCGACTACGCGCCGGATTCGCCTGAGCGCCAACGCAGCAGTTCCGCGACCAAATCCTGATCGTCCGCGGAAGCGGCGCGCAACAGCGGCGCCTCGATGCCGAGTGCGCGTACGGCTTGCGCGACGCGATCGCTCGGCACGAGCCAGGGCACGCGCTGCAGGTGCGCCTGAAGTTCGAAAGTTACGCAGCCCCACAGGGCTGCAGCGATTTCGGCGCTCGTCGCCGTGACCACGTGCAGCCGGCCGGCGGCGAAACGGTCCTCGAGTTCCTTCAATCTCGCGGCGGCGGGGGCGGCCTGCGTGCGCCGATATACCTCGGCGACTTCGACCGACGCGCCGCGCGCCGTCAATCCTTGCTCCATGAGCCTGCGGCCGCCGACCCCCTTGACGAGCAACAGCCGCCGGCCGGCCAAATCGCGCAGGCGCGAATCGGCAAGCAGACTTTCCGAGTCGAATCCGCCGGTCGGCTGTATCGAGACGCGGTGTCCTAATTCGATCAATGCGCGCGCGGTCGCCGGACCCACCGCGGCGAGCGGCGCCTCACGGTGCGACTGCAGTAGCGCGCTGCCGAAGCGCACGGCATTCGCACTGACGAACACGACCAGGTCAAAGCTTCCGGCCGCGCCGTGCGGCGCGATGGGCTCGATCCGAATGGCCGCGAACGGGTAAGCCGCGGCGCCCTGCGCTTCGAGGAGCCGGCACAAGCGGTTTGCTTGATGCGCGGGACGCGTGACCAGAACGCCGACACCGCGCAGCGGCTGCATGGTCTAGCCGGCGCGCAGTCGCTCGAGCAGGGCGCCCGCGCCGGCTGCGACGAGACGGTCCGCGAGCCGTGCGCCGATCGCCGCGGCTTCCCGCACCGGGCCGCCGGTCGAATCACGCAGCACGCGCGCGCCATCGGGTTGCGCGACGAGGCCGACGAGACTCAAGGC
>DAIDVO010000103.1 GCA_027456085.1 Steroidobacteraceae bacterium
ACTACATCGAGGAAGCCGAGGAAATGGCCGACCGCATCGGCGTGATCAACGAGGGCGCGCTGATTCTCGTCGAAGAGAAGCGTACGCTGATCAAGAAGCTCGGCAAGCGCGAATTGAAGCTGCAGTTGCGCGTGCCCGTGCAGGCGGTGCCGCCGCAATTGGCGGACTGGAACCTCGAATTGAGGGCGAACGGCGCGGAACTCGTGTTCACTTACGATGCCGACCGGAGCGTGGACAGTTGGGCGCTCGTGCGCCGGTTGAGCGAGCTCTCGATCGAGATTTCGGACATGCATACGCGCCAAAGCTCGCTCGAGGACATATTCGTGAGCCTCGTCCGGAAGCGCGGATGACGGGCGCGCCGATGCGGCAGCATTTCAACCGCCACGCCGTCTGGGCGATCTACAAATTCGAGATCGCGCGGGCGCTGCGCACGCTCGTGCAGACCGTCGTGACGCCCGTGATCACGACCTCGCTTTATTTCATCGTATTCGGGTCGGCGATCGGTTCGCGCATGCACAGCGTCGGCGGCGTGAGCTACGGGGCGTTCATCGTTCCCGGACTGATCATGCTGACGCTGTTCACCGAGAGCATCTCCAACGCCTCCTTCGGAATCTTCTACCCGAAATTCACCGGCACGATCTACGAACTCCTGTCGGCGCCGGTTTCGCCGCTCGAGATCGTGTTGGGCTACGTCGGCGCGGCGGCGAGCAAGTAGATCGCGCTCGGCCTGGTCATTCTCGCGACTTCGGCGCTGTTCGTGCCGATCCACATCATCCACCCGTTCGCAATGGCCGCTCTGCTGGTGCTTACCGCGGCGACCTTCAGCCTGTTCGGATTCATCGTCGGAATTTGGGCGAACGGCTGGGAACAAATTCAAATCTTCCCGGCGCTCGTATTGACGCCGCTCACGTTTCTCGGCGGCGCCTTCTATTCCCTCGACATCCTGCCGCCGCCGTGGCGCACCTTG
Organism: Steroidobacteraceae bacterium; assembly: GCA_027456085.1. Taxonomy (GTDB): domain Bacteria; phylum Pseudomonadota; class Gammaproteobacteria; order Steroidobacterales; family Steroidobacteraceae; genus Bog-1198. Next base: position 968 of record DAIDVO010000103.1, read on the forward strand.
AGCCTGTTCAATCCGATCGTCTATCTGATCAGTTCGTTTCGCTGGAGCTTTTATCAATCGACGGACGTCAGCATCGGCGTCAGCGTCGGCTTCACGCTCGGCTTCTTCACAATCGGCGCCGGCATCGTCGCCTGGATCTTCAAGACCGGCTACCGGCTGAAAACCTGACGTTCTGCGATTTGATATGATCCCTCGATGAAACGGACGAAGCTCGCCTACCTACTCGCCTGCGCAGGTGCCCTCGGCCTCGCCACGGCCGCCGCGCATGCGGCCCCATCGGCGCCAGGCGCGACCGCTGCGCCGCCGCTGCCAATCGATCTCGACAAGTTCGAGGGGATGAAGAAGAAGGCCGCGCTGCCGGACGGCGAAGTCCTCGCTTACCTTCAGATGGGCGATCCGAAGGGCCCGCCGATCGTGCTGATTCACGGGTACACGGACAGCGCCCGCGATTGGGTGCCGATGCTGCCCTTCATGCCGAAGCGCTTTCGGTTGATCCTCGTCGACATCAGCGGACACGGCGAGTCGAGCAAGCCGGAATGCTGCTATACGCGCTACGATTTCGCGTACGACATCAAGCTGTTGCTGGACCGTCTTCATGTGCGCAAGGCCGACATCGTCGGCCACTCGCTCGGCAGCATCATCGCCCAAACGTTCGCGGAAACCTGGCCGCAGCGAACCCATCGCGTCGTCTTGATTTCCTCAACCGGCGGCCGCCCCGCGGGCGCGGCGGCAGATTCACGCCAATTCGATTTCGCAGCCGAAATCCGCAAGCTCAAGGAGCCCATCGAGCCGGATTCGCCGTTCATGATCGCCTGGTGGGGTTCACCGACGCCGGTGAATGCCGATTTCATTCGGCGCCAGCGCGAAGATTCCGCGAAGATTCCGCTCAGAGTCTGGCTCGCGGTGCTCAATCAGGGCCTGTCCATGACCGACCTGCAGAATACGCTGCCGCAATTGAAGGCGCCGACGCTCCTGATCTGGGGCAGCAAGGATCCGATCATGGGCCCCGCTGATCGCGCATCGCTGCGCGCGGCGCTGCCGCATGCGGAGGTGAAAATCTTCGACGGTCTCGGCCACAACCCGTTCTGGGAGCGGCCGCGCACGGTCGCCCGCAAGATCACGCGTTTCCTCGACGAGCAACCGTCGAAGATCAGGACACCTCGGTAAGCGCATCCGGATCCAAGCCGATGTCCGCGCGCGCGGCCCGGAGGCGGTCGGAATCCAAATCCATCGATCGGCATTCCCATAGGTAGACGGCTGCGGAGACCGGCAATCCGACCAGCATGGCGATGTCCGCGCCGCCTATCGCACGGGCGATGGGTCCGGTGTACAAATCGGTGCTGAAGAACGGAATCATCGCGGCGAAACCGATGCCGTACGCGCACAGGCCGCGCCAATTCCAACGCCCGTACATTCCCCGCGGATTGAAAATCTCGCGCACCGAGTAATGGCCCTTGCGCACGACGTAGAAGTCCACGAGATTGATCGCCGTCCAAGGGGTGAACAAATACAGGAGCACCGCCAGGAATTCCCCGAATTTCTGCACGAAGTCATGCGTCGAGCTGAGCGCGAGCGCGGTCGCGGCGACGCCCGAGAACGCCAGCGTCACGAGCCGCTTCGGCAGCGTCGGACGATTTGGCTTGAACGAATCGGCCACGCTCAACAGAGTCAACGATGCGCCGTAGAAATTGAGCGACGTGATCGTCACCAAGCCGAGCAGGGAACAGATCAACAGCGGCTTCCCATAGCCCGGCAGCGCGCTGTCGGCGGCGGCGCGCAGCGCGGTTGCGACCTCGAGTTTCGGAAACATCGCCATCGAGAGCGTGCCGACGAGCATCGTCCATGTGCCGCCGATGAAGGCGCCGAGATAGGTCCACCAGAATGAGGCGCTGACGCCGACATCGCGCGGCAAATAGCGCGAATAATCAGACACGTAGATCGACCAGGAAATCTGGTACGAGGCGGCCGCGAAGACCTGCGTGATGAACGGGACCGCGCTGAAGCGCGCAAGATCGAGTTCCGCGGGCGCGAATCGGCAATGCAGAACCGCGGCGACCGAAAACACCAGCAGCGCACAGATCAGCACGTAGGCGACCAGCCGCTGCGCGACGTGAATCAAATCGTATCCGGCAATCGCGAGCAGCACCGACAGGATCGAAAACATGATCATCGTCGGCGCCGCATCGCCGCCATAGAGCGTGTGGATCGTCTGCGCGGCGAGGATCTGATTGAACGCATTGAAGCCGATGTATGCGATCAGTGCGACGCCCCAGACCAGCAGCGCCCCGACATAGCCGAATTGCGGCCGCGACTGAATCATCTGCGGCAGACCGAGCTGCGGCCCTTGCGTCGAATGGAATGCCATGAAGAACGTGCCGAACGCCGACCCCAGAACGACGGCTATCGCCATCCAGACGAGGTTTCCGCCGAGCGCGACGCCGACGACGCCGGTCGCCACGGTCGCCAGATGCGCGTCCCCCGAGAACCAAACCGGCCAGAGATGCCAGACCTTGCCGTGGCGTTCGGCTAGCGGCACATAGTCGATCGACCGTTTTTCTATCAGACGCGGCGCGCCGGCGCCCCTCCGGTTCTCGGTTCGCGCGCTGTTCGTCGACACATCGTACCTCGGAATATCGCCGCTTGGCTGCGGTGCAACGCGCATCGTACCTGCCGCCGAGCCGCCGGGCCAGGGCGCTCGCGCCCTACCGGCCGATGATCCGCCTGGTCGCGCCGGCTTCAATCGCCGCCGTGGTCGCCCCCATCGCCATGGTCGCCATGGTCGCGGTCTTCATGATCGCGCTCGCCGCGGCGCCGATCGCCGTGATCGCCGTGATAGCGGTAAGCGCGGTCTTGCCGCTCCCGGCCTCGATCCTCGTGCCGGTCGCGCTCCCGCTGATCCCCGTTCCTATGTTCGTAATGGCCGCGGCCACGGTCCTCGTCGCGGTGTTCCCGGCGTGTCGGCACGTAGACGTCGTTGTACCAACGGTCCCGGACGAAATAGACCGGCCGTCCGCACGCATCATATTGCCGACAATGCATGCGCCAATGGCGCTCGTAGCCCGGCGGCACATGCAAATAGATCGGCGCCGGCGTCGGCGCATAGAACGGCGGCGGCGCAACGAGCATGGGCTTCGCGAACACGAGCTGCACGCCCGGAATCCCGCCGATATCGAGGCGTCCGAACAGCCCCGGCTTGTCGACCGTGATCGACACGCCGACGTCGCCGGCAAACGCGCTTGCACTCGCGCACGCGGTCAAAATCGCAGCCACGCACAACAGTTTTTTCATGGACTTCATCACCCCTACGTTGGACATCGAATGACGATCGCGATGCGACGCAGCTACTCGTCATGCGATGACTATGCGGGTGAGTATCGGGCTTTTCGGCGTGCGCAGTCCTCAATTTTGCGTTAACTGTACGCAATTACATGGACGCAAACGGCGACAGATTGCATCGGCCAAAAGGTCCGGGGTGTCGGCCGACCGGAGTTCCCGGCGCCTCAGGCGTTCGCGTCGTAGATCGCGTTCGAAAGGATCCAGCGCACGGACTCGGCGCGCCTTTCGTCGATCGGCCCCGCGGGAATGGAGGCTTCGATTTTCGCATGGCGCGCACGCAGCACATCGCGAAATTCGGCGTGACTGAAAATGTACAGCTCGTTGTTCCTGATTCCCCTGAGCACATGGCCCGCGGCCTCCATCGGGTCCATAGCCGCATCCATGAACGAGGGCGCGCCGTCGGGCGGCGCTTCGGGCGGCGCGTAGCCGCTATGTCCGAATTGCGCGGGTCGCATCTTCGCGCCTTCGCCGATGTTCGATTTGACCGTACCCGGACAATAGACCGAAACGCCGATCGGCCGGCCGATCATGTCGGTGCGCAACGCCTCGGTGAGCCCGAGCACGGCGAATTTCGAAGTTGCGTAGACCCCGACCGAACCCAGCGCGGCGATGCCGCCCATCGACGAGACGTTGACGATGTGGGCCTCGTCGCCGCGCGCGACCATATCGGGTAGAAACGTGACCAAGGCATTGATCACCCCGCCGACGTTAACGCTCATGACCCAATCCCAGTCGCCGTAGGTCGCCTTCTCGATCGGCCCGCCCACACCGACGCCGGCATTGTTGATCAAGATTTGCACGGGACCAAACGCGCGTTCCGCTTCGGCCTTCGCGACGACGAAGCCCGCACGATCGGTTACATCCAACTTGATCGGATGCACGCGCAGCTTCGGCCGCTCGCGGAAATACGCCATCGCCTGTTCGAAGTGACCCGCCTGCCGGTAAGTGAACGCGACTTTCGCGCCTTCCTCGGCAAGAGCCTTGACTATCCCCAAGCCGATACCGCTGCTGCCGCCGGTCACGAAAGCGGTCCTGCCGTTCAATATTTTCATTGTCACCCGCCCCTTGGAACCACCGAACGCCGCCGCCGGCCGCTCGCGTCATCCCGCAACGCCGAGCGTCGCCCGCCCCCGGATCATGTCCGCGCCTTTTTCCGCGATCATGATCGCCGGCGCGTTCGTATTTCCGCCCGGCACATCCGGCATGACCGATGCGTCGACGACCCGCAGGGCCTCGACGCCACGCACCTTCAGCGCCTCATCGACGACCGCAAACTCATCGCGCGCGCCGCCCATCTTGCACGTGCCAACCGCGTGCTGGGTGATGGCGCCGGTCGCGCGAACGAATTGCTCGAGATCCGCATCGCTTGCGACGTTGCCGCCGGGCGCAATCTCCTCTGCAACCAGCCCGCGCAGCGGCTCGCGGCCATAGATGTCGCGCAGCGCCTTCAGGCCGCGGATCGCACGGTCCATGTCGGAGCGCTCCTTGAAGAGGTTGAACTGGATCCGCGGAGGATCGCGCGGATCCGCGGAACGCAGCCACATTTCACCGCGGCTGTCCTGTTTGATCATCGAGACGCCGACACCGAGCGTGTGCGCCGGCCGCTTGCCGAACAAGGGAAACCACAATTCGCGCGCGCTCACTTCGCCGGCCATGCAGGTGAATTGCATGTCGGGGCGATCGAGCGCCTTGTCCGTGCGTATGAACAAATTGCCCGCGGCGCCGTTCGTCGCGAACAAGCCCTTGCCGCGCAGCGCCCATTGAAGAACCCAGCGCGCCGCACGATCGGCGCGCAGTTCGCTGCTGAATGCGCCGGGCCGAACGTTCCAGCCGGCGAACAGGAACGGGTGCTCGACCAGATTTTGACCGACGCCAGGCAGGTCCGCGAGCGGCTTGATCACGTGGTGTTCGAGGCTTCTCGCCGGGCCGATGCCCGACAGCATCAACAACTGCGCGGAGCCGTAGACGCCCCCGGCCAAAATCACTTCCCGGTCGGCGCGCGCGACGCTGCGACGCCCATCCTTGAGATACTCGACGCCGGTCGCGCGCAAGCCGTCGAAGACGACGCGGCACGCAAGCGCGCGCGCATGTACGGCGAGATTCCGGCGGCGCAGCGCCGGCTGCAGGAACGCGCGCGCCGCGCTCGCGCGCCGGCCGCGCCGCACGGTCATTTCGCTGCGCTGAAAGCCTTCCGATTCATCGCCATGGTAATCGGAGGTTGCGGGGTACCCGGCCGCAAGCGTCGCCGCGCGAATTTCCTCGTACAACATGTTCGTCGCCGGTACGACGATGTCCAATTCGCCGCCCGCGCCGTGATAGCGGTTCTCACCGAGCCAGCTGTTCTCCGATTTCTTGAAATACGGCAGGACCCCGGCGTACCCCCAACCCGGCAAGCCGCGGCGCTCCCAATCGTCGTAGTCCAGACGATGGCCGCGCGCGTAGACCATGCCGTTGATCATCGACGAACCCCCGAATCCCTTGCCGCGCGGAATCTCCACCTTGCGGCCGCCGAGGTACGGTTCGGGCTCGCTCTCGAAATTCCAGTTCAAGTCCCGGCGCAAGACGTATTTCGGAAAGGCCATCGGCATATCCTTGAACAAGCCGGTCGCCGTGCCGCCCGCCTCGAGGAGAAGAACTTTGACCTCGCGATCCAGGGTCAAGCGGTTCGCGAGCACGCAGCCCGCGGAGCCCGCCCCGACGATCACGTAATCGAAACCGCCGTTCACCGTCTTCGCCACCGGCTTCAGACCTTGCCGTCCACGCTCGAATAAAGAACTTCGTCGATTTGAATGATCGGCATGACCTTGCTGAACAGGGGCACCTCGTCGAGCAATTCCTGCGTGCGGGTCGCCATCGCTTTTTCGTAGCCCGTCCAGTCGGATATCAAGATGCTGACGACGCAGGTGAATTGCGGATCCTTGCCGTCCGCACCCGCCGTGCCTCTGCGCACTTCGATTCGATGCAGGCTCTTCCCCAGTATGTCCTGCATCAGCGGAACGTGCCGCCGCCCATAGAAATCGAAATCGAACGTCTCGTTGCCTTTCAGGGGATATAACACGGTGATGCATTTCATGGATGACAAAGTCCTCGCCGAGTCGGATTGGATTGTTATCCGGGCACGGTATGAGATCCCCCGCACGCGGTCAATGGCGCGCGCGCGCAGGCCCCTCGCTGCGCAGCTGTTCACGCGTGATGGGATTCGATTACGCCGCTGATCGAGTGCGGCGCCGCCGATTCCGCGATGCTGCGCGGTTGAACATGCCCGCAGCGCCTGCACGTACGCACCGCCCCAGGAGATACGCCGATGTGGAACATGGATTGGAAGCCGTACGACGGCGAAGAACGGGGACTCGCGCCGCCGCCGCGCGAAATCGACCGCCGCGCGCCGTACAAGCGCATCGCGACCGAGGAAGCCTGGAACATTCCGGAGATTCTGGCCGCGCAAGTGCGGCTACTCGAACGTGCCGGTGCGCCCGACGATCCGTCGCTGCGCATGGCGGGCATGTTCTCCAAATTGAACGATCTCCAAGACCAATTGATGGATCTCGGCGAAAGACGCCTCGCGCGCATGGACGCACTCGGCATCGACAAGCAGCTGCTTCTCTTGACCTCGCCCGGCGTCCAGGTTCTCGATCCGGACGAGGGCACGGCGCTCGCGCGGCTCGCCAACGATCGGCTCGCCGAGGCCTGCGGCCGCCATCCGAACCGCTACGCCGGCTTGACCGTGTTCCAGCCCCAGGACGTCAAGGGTGCGGTCGCCGAGATCGAGCGCGGCATGCAAACGCTCAAATTGAACGGCGCCGTGCTGAACTCGCACTTTCGCGGCCGCTACCTCGATGAACTGGAGTTCTGGCCGATAATCGAAGCGCTCGAAGCGAACGACGCCGCGCTCTACATCCATCCGACGATCCCGCCGCGTGCCTGGTCGCAGCCCTACGAGTTTCGCGGCTTCGGCGGCGCGCTTGCGGGCTTCCCGCACGAAGTCTGGATGCACACGATGGGCCTGATCTTGTCGGGCGCGTTCGATCGCTTCCCGAAGTTCCGCCTCGTGATCGGCCATATGGGCGAAGCGCTGCCCCTCCTGCTGTACCGATTCGACTGGATGCAGAGCAATGCCGACGGCAAAGCAGGCCTGCGCGGCGGCGCGCCTGCGGTGAAGCTGCGCCACAAGATCTCGCACTACTTCAAGAACAACATCTGGATCACGACGAGCGGCCAAGGATGGGAGCCCTCGATCAAGTTCTGCATGGACGTGCTGGGGCCCGAGCGCGTCATCTACGCGATGGACTATCCCTACCAGCAATCCGCGGACGAGGTTGCGGCTTACGACGCATTCGACATGAGCCCGGAACACAAGAAAATGTTGATGCAAACGAACGCCGAGCATGTATTCCGGCTGAAACGCTGAGGCGCGGCCTGCGCTCGACAAGCAAGGGCGCGTGCTCGTCCCCGCATGCGTACCGCCCGCATCGGCTATACTCCTCGGCCGGTAAGCGAACGTGTGATCAGCATGCGCACAGTCAAGTTCGTCGGCATCGCCCTCGGCGGGCTCGTGGCCCTGGCCGCGGCCACGCTGGTCGGCGTGTGGCTCTTCGTCAATCCGAACGATTCAAGGACCGCATCGCCGAAGTCGTCAAGCGGTCGACCGGCCGCGAACTCGCCTTGCCCGGGACGATCAAGCTCTCGGTATTTCCGTGGATCGCGCTCGAACTCGGGCCGGCAAGCCTAGGCAATCCGCCGGGCTTCGGCGCCGAACCGTTCGCCTCCGTACGCCACGCCGCTCTGCGCGTGAAATTGCTGCCGCTGCTGCACAGGGAACTCAAGATCGGTCGAATCGAAATCGACGGATTGGATTTGCGGCTCGCCGAAAACGCTGCGGGGAAGGGCAACTGGGAAGGCTTCGGCGGCGCGAGCGCGGCAAGCGCACCCGCGGCGCCGGGCGCCGCGCCGCTGCCGGATCTCGCCGGCCTCGTCGTCAAGGATAGCCGCGTGAGCTACGGAAACGTCGTCGCCGATCACGTGAATTTTGACATGGGGCACGTCGGCGCCGGCGTCGCGGTGCCGGTCAAGCTCAAGCTCGATCTCACGACCGTCAAGGGCGCGGCGCCGATCCCGTTCGGCGCCAATTGCGACGTGATTTTGGACCTCGCGAGGAAGGAGTTCCGCTTTGCCACGCTCGTGCTCAACGGCACGATCCACCCCAAGCCGGGCGCGCCCGCGGTAGCGTGGAGTCTCTCGGCGCCCGATTCGAGCGTCGATCTCGCGGCGCAGACGCTGAACGCACCGCATTTCGTGGTCAAGCTAGCCGATGCGCGTCTAACGGGCGACGCGCACGGCGCCAGGATTATCGACGCGCCGAGCATCACGGGCGCATTCAAGCTCGATTCGCTCGCACCGCGCGAGTTATTCGACCATCTCGGGATCGCGGCGCCGAGGACGCGCGACGCGAGGACGCTCGACAAATTCGGCGCAAGCGCCGAGTTCGCCTACGGCGGCAATGCGCTGCGCCTCACGAAGCTCGCGGCGCAGCTGG
>DAIDVO010000104.1 GCA_027456085.1 Steroidobacteraceae bacterium
GGCTGACGACGTCGCGAAAGCCTCCATACAGCGTCTTCACGAGTGGAATCCGGCCGAGGAGGTCTTCCCAATACTTGAGCACCAAGCGGCCGGCGTAGGCGTTGACCATGCTGCCGACGATCAACAACATGAAGAACCCGGCGAGCAGGCCCAGGCCCGGCCAATAATGCGCCGGACTGACGAGTCCGAGCGTGATCAAGGCGCGGCGCAGGTCCACTTCGAGCGAGTGAACGACCCAATAGATCACGTAGACGGTCAGCGTGACGGGTAAAACCGCCGCCAACCCGCTCATCGTCAAGGTCAATATCTTACGCATGGGCTGAATCTCACGCATTGGCCGATGATCGCATGTACCCGCTCATGGCGGATCAACCGCGCAAAATTCCCGTTGCTTGCGCGGATACTCCGCGATCAGCGCGACCGACGCCGCATCCGGCTTCCACAAATAGTACTGTGTGACGATCTCGCCGCCGCGCATCCGGGTGACGCTGAGAAGCCGGCTGTCGCTGCGGAACTGCACCGCCTCTCGGGGTCGGCAGGGCAGCGTCATGTCGATATCCGCGAGCGCCGGCGCATCCACTACCTTGCCGTTGCGCCAGTCTACCAGGAGTAATCGGCCGCAGTCGCTTCCGCATGGCGAGAGCAGCGCGGTGACTTGTCCGGCGAAATTCGGCCCGCCGCGGATGACATTGCGCAGCCGTACGCGCTCGCGCCCGGCCAACGCAAGGCCGCCGACATGCGGCCTGGGGAGCCTGCGGCCGTCCGCCGCGTCGATCGCGTACTCGGAAAATCGCGGCGCGCCATTCGGGACCGGCCCCATCGTACCCGCGACCCCGAGAATGCGATCGAGCCGGTCGGCCTCTGCGTCGCTCAAATACCAATCGTCGACCGTGATTTCGACATGCCGCGCGCGCCGGCTAAGCACGATCCGCTGCAGCCCATGATCGTCGCATGCGCTTGCGGGCATCCGCGCCGCGCAGCCGCTATATCGCGTATAGGCGCCGTAAACATCCGGCGCGCCCGGCGCGCGCGGCGCGCCGAACACGACATAGCGTCCGGCGGGCAATTCGAAGCGCAAATCCACACGGCCGCCGCGAATCGGTTCGCTGCGCAGCCGGCCGCTATCGACCTCGTAGGCGTAGGCGGTCAGCGCTGGCGTGGCGCCGCCCGGAAAGGTAATCTTTGCGGCGATGACGGCGGCGGAGGCTGCGCCGATGGCGGCGAGCGCGGCCGACGTGGCGGCGGCGATACGGATCGTCCACGTCAAGAACAATGCGGCTGCACTCCGGTGAGACGATGACAGGTTTTCCAATGGTAACGGCGCGCCATGACGCAAGCCACTGATCTTGAGATCGCGGCGGCCGCGCCGGCCGACGTTGCGCTGGTGCTCGCGCTCATACGCGAGCTTGCCGAATACGAGAATCTCGCGCATGAGGTCGTTGCGACCGACACCGCGTTGCGGCACGCATTATTCGGCCCGCGTCCGGCGGCGGCGGCGCTGATCGCCCGGGTCGGCGGGGAAGCGGCCGGGTTTGCGCTTTACTTCCACAATTTCTCCACGTTCCTCGGCAAGCACGGCCTGTATCTCGAGGATGTGTTCGTGCGGCCCGCTTTCCGCGGGCGGGGCATCGGCAAGAGCATTCTCGTGCATCTCGCGCGGCTTGCCGTACAGCGCGATTGCGGGCGGTTCGAATGGGCCGTGCTCGACTGGAATAAGCCGGCGCGGGATTTCTACGAGACGCTCGGCGCCGAACCGAACGCGGCATGGATCAATTACCGCATTACCGGCGCCGCCTTGCGCCGCCTGGCGGCCTTGGACGATCACGGCTAGAGCGGGCTAGGTGCGGATGGGCTTTGCGCGGCGCTTCATCGGCGCGGCAGCAAGAAGCGGATGCCGTGGTAGCGCAGCGCGACGCCGTCGCGGCGAATGCGTTCCACCGTCGGCCCTTCCTCAAGCTTCGACCCTTCGGTGTATTTATGCGAATTGATGAATACGAAGCGGTCCGCCGGATTGGTCGCATAGACGTGGACGTCGAGATGTAGCCGCGGCAGCGCATCCGCGCCGTGCAAATTCAACGCGTCGAGCGTCGGCAAAATCTCCTCGTCGTCGTCCGCTGCAGCCCGCGCCGGCGCGGCCTGCGCGGGCTGCGGGGACGCCGCGACCGCATTGGCCGCGGAGCCCGCCGGAATTTCGGGCGCATCCACGGGCGCGTCGTCCATCGGGCTGAATGGCTTGGCAGCGGGCGTCGGAACGAGCGCCGGCGCCGTTGTGGCCGTGGGCGCCGATGGCATCGCCGCCGCGGCGAGTTTTGCCGTGTGCGCGCCGGCCAATGCCGCGAGTGACTCGGGCGCGCGCGTCGCATGCCATATCAAGATGATGCTCAACACGATCAAGTTGATGCCGAGCAAGACCAGCAGGACGCCGGCCCAAACGGGCAGTCCACGCCGCGGGGGCGCAAAGCCGGGCTCGAGCAGGCCGGGTGCGGCCTGCCGTTGCCTTGCGGCCTCCGATTTCTTCAACGCATCGAGAATGAATGACATCGGACTCTCCTAGCCCCTGCGCCGGGTCGCGGGCGTGAGCCGCGGCGATTTCGGATCGGCCAAGGCACTGTCGAGTACGACTTGGGTGAGGTAGCCGGCGATGCCGTCGACCTGCAGCCGCTCTGTCTGCTGGAAGGCCCGGACGGCGGCGGTTAGATCCTTGTCGTAGATGTCATCATGCGCCGGATCGGCGGCAGTCCCGCGCAGCGCGTTCAGGCTGCGCCGCAGCCAACGCACGTCGGGACCGCTCATGCCTTCCGATAATTCGCGCAGCGGCAGGATCTTCGGCTTCCACGCGACCGTAAACTCCCCGAACCAGCTCTGCGCCAGCGCTGCGAGCGGCACAATCTCGATTTTCGCGCCGAGCGCGAGCGTCGCAGCGCGCTCGGTGAGCGCCGACAGCAGAACCGAGTGCGGGCGCCCCTGATCGTCGGTCAAGGTCAGGACCGCAGGCCGATCGAGCATACGCACCTCGGCCCAGGAACCGCGCTGCTCGAGACAGGCGAGGCCGTATTTCGTCGCCTGCTGTGCGCAGGGATTGCCGTCATCGACGTGCTGCACGCCCCACAATGCGAACAGGCGGCGGTACGCATCGGCATCGGCGGCGGGCGTAGCCATCGCGTCGAGCTGCGCATCGATCGACTGTGTAGGCCTCGGGCCCGCGAGTTTGCCGGTTGGCGCCGCGCTTGACGCGGCATGCAGGCTCACGGGCGCCGGGTTTGTGGGCGGCGCGCGCCGGGCGCCGCGGATCGAAGCCGTGCGCGCAGGTCGAGGCAGCGGCGGCCAGATCCGCCAGACGGAATAAAGCATGCCGGCGACGCCGAGCGCCGCCACCAACAGCGCAAGCCAGACGATCAACGCCGCCGCGAATCGCCGCCAGTAGACTTCGCCGGCGGCGCGCCTGACGAGACCCGCCGTCACCCTGCGCGTCTCGCGCGTATATGCGCCGAGCAGCGCACGATCGCAGCAAACGTTGATCACGCGCGGAATTCCCGACGACAGACGGTGCACTTCGTTGAGCGCGCCCGCGCTGAATATATCGGCGGAGGCTCCCGCGACGCGCAGGCGATGGCGCACGTAGGCGTGCGTTTCGTCGCGCCTCAGCGGACTCAAATGGTAGCGTCCGGTGACGCGCTGGGCGAGCTGACGCAGTTCCGACCGGTCGAGCAATACGCGCAACTCCGGCTGGCCTATCAGGATGATTTGCAGGAGTTTCTGGGTCGGCGTCTCGAGGTTCGTCAACAGCCGCACGTGCTCGAGGACTTGCGCAGACAGGTTCTGTGCTTCATCGACGATCAAGATGATGCGCCGGCCTTCGGCGTGCGCCGCGAGCAGGCGCCGATTCAGTGCATCCACGAGGTCTTTGATGCTGCGCCGGCCCGCCTCGGCGATTTCAATCCCGAGTTCCTCGCAGATGGTCAGCAGGAACTCCGCGGGCGTGACCCGGGGATTCAGGATGACCGCGACGTCCGCGTGCTTCGGCACACGCGACAACAGTGTGCGCACGACGGTCGTCTTGCCCGTGCCGACCTCCCCGGTCAATTGCACGAAGCCGCCGGCTTCCTCGATTCCGTACAACAGGTGTGCCAACGCCTCCGCGTGCCGCTCGCTCAAGTAGAGATACCGCGGATCCGGCGTAATCGCGAATGGTCTCTCGTTGAGGCCGAAGAAACTCGTGTACATGGCGACTTACGATGATATCAAGCTGGCCGGCGCCGTGGCCGCGGATTGCAGGGTGCGGCGCGCAGATGGTCGGCGCGCGTCAACAACGCCGGCCCGAAGCGTCGCCTCACCTCGTCGACGGCGGCGTCGAGCTTCGATTCCCTCGGGTCGCGCGGTTCGAACAACTCGGGCTCTCCGGCCTCTCCCAGATCGGCGAGCCGCACGCCGAGCAGGCGCACCGGCGCTCCCGGATGCGCGCTCGCCCAAACGCTCAAAAGATCTGCGGCTATGCGCGCGACCGCACCCGTATCCTGGGTCGCCGGCGCAAATGCGCGTTGCCGGCTGTAGGTCGCGAAATCGGCTCGGCGGACCTTGATCGCGACGAGTCTCGTCGCGAGCGAGGCGGCGCGCAGCCTCGCGGCGGCACGGTCGGCGAGGCGCGACAATTCCGTCCTGAGAGCGCGTGGGTCGCGGATATCCGCGGCGAACGTGCATTCCGCGCTGATCGACTTCTCGTCGCGATCCGGCGTCACCGGGCGCTCGTCGATGCCGCACGCCCGATCGCGCATCGCATTGGCATGCTTGCCGAACAGACGCCACAGCGTCTGTTCGCTCGCCGCGCGCAGATCGCCGAAGCACCGGATTCCAGCCGCGGCGACCGCGGGCAGGGTCTTCGGGCCGATACCCCAGAGCCGCTGAATCGGCAGCGGGTCGAGTACCGCGCGCAAATTGTCCGAGCCGATGCTGCACAAGCCGTCCGGCTTGTTCAAATCGGATGCGATTTTCGCGACGAGCTTGTTCGTCGCGACGCCGACCGACGCCGTGAGACCGGTTTGGCTGCGGATTCGGCTCCTCACTTGCGCGCCGATTTCGACGGCGTCCCCGAAAAGGCGCCTGCTCGCCGTGACGTCGAGGAATGCCTCGTCGAGCGACAGGCCTTCGACCAGGGGCGTCAATTCATGGAAGATCCCGAATACCTGCACGGAGATCGCGCGGTAGCGCGCCATTCGCGGCGGCACCAGAATCGCGTCGGGGCAGAGCCGCAAGGCGGCGCGAATCGGCATCGCCGAGCGCACGCCGTAACGCCGGACCGCGTAACTGGCCGCAGCGACGACGCCGCGTCCTTGCGTACCGCCGACGATCACCGGCTTGCCCCGCAGCGTCGGGTCGTCCAACTCCTCGACGGACGCATAGAACGCGTCCATGTCCACATGCAGGATAGCCCGGTAGTCCATCACTCCATGGCGATCGTGCGCGAGGACCTTAGATCAGGTCTTTCACGCCGTCGCGTTCTTCGCACAGCTCTTGATGGGTTGCGCGCATCCGGCCGCGGCTGAACTCGTCGATGGCGAGATCCTGGACTATGCGGTAGTCGCCGTCGCTGCACACGACCGGGTACGAATAGATGACTCCCTCCGGGATGCCGTAGCTGCCGTCGGAGGGCACGGCCATGCTGACCCAGTCCGCAGGCGCGGTTCCCTGGACCCAATCGTGGACGTGATCGATCGCCGCCGATGCCGCCGAGGCGGCCGAAGACGTGCCGCGCGCCTTGATGATCGCCGCACCGCGCTGCTGCACGGTTGGTATGAAGGTCTCGCGGAACCAAGCTTGATCGACGAGCGATACCGCCGATTTCCCGCCGACGGTCGCGTGATTCAAATCCGGATATTGGGTCGCGGAGTGGTTTCCCCAGACGATGAATTTCCGCACGGCGCCGACCGCCGATCCGGTCTTGTCGGCGAGCAGAGCCAATCCACGATTGTGGTCCAAGCGCGTCATCGCGGTGAAGTTTCGCGCCGGCAGCGACGGCGCATTGCGCTGTGCGATCAGAGAGTTCGTATTCGCGGGATTGCCGACGACGAGCACGCGCACGCTGCGGTTCGCGACCGCGTCGAGGGCCTTGCCCTGCGCGGAAAAGATTTTTGCGTTCGCGAGCAGCAAATCCTTGCGCTCCATGCCGGGGCCGCGGGGCCGCGCGCCGACGAGCATCGCATAATCGCAGTCGCGGAACGCCGTGTTGGCGTCGTCCGACGCGGTGACCTTGTTGAGCGTCGGAAACGCGCAATCGCTGAGTTCCATGACGACGCCTTGTGCGGCGCCGATCGCCGGCGGAATCTCGAGCAAGTTCAGGTTGACCGGCTGGTCCGCGCCCAGCATTTGGCCGGACGCGACGCGAAACGCGAGCGCATAACCGATGTTGCCGGCTGCGCCGGTAATCGTGACGGTAACGGGCTTCTTCATGGGGAACTCCAGGCGCAAAAGCCGGAATGGTAGCGGAAATGCAGCTGCGGTTGGGCGCGATCTATTGAGCGGAAGCGCCGGCCGCGAGACACCGAGAGCGGTATGCGGGATAGGCCGCGCGGAATCGGCGGTACTCGGCGTCGGCCTGTGCATCCTGGCCCGCTGCGCGCAGCGCCGCGATGCGCTCGAGCCAGCGATGCGGATCCGGCAGCACGGTGTCCGCGCCGGCATGCTCGCTCTTGGTCGTCGGATACGTGAAATGCATGGACGCGTCCGAGCCATGCGCCGCGGTTCGAACGAAATGCGCAGCGTCATCGAGGCGAGCCGCGTCATGCGGTGAGTACGCGACCGCGAATATCACCGCGATCGCGAGCAGGACGCTCGCCGCATAGGCCCAAGAGCCGGAGCCCTGCATGCGCGACACCGCATGCGCTGCGCGCGCGCGCTCGAGCACGCGCCGGTCAAGCGCCGCGCAGGGCAGCGGCGCCGAGGCGCGCCGATAGGCGCGCGACAATTCGCCGTCCGGGCGCAGATCTCGTTCGAAGTCCTCGTCAAATTGCGTGTTCATCGACCATCGATCTCCGGCACCAAAGGGCGTGCGCGCGCGCGCTCCGGTGCGCGTGCGACTGCGGCCGTATATCCCGCGTCGACAGGATCCATCAGCGACTTCTTCAGTTTCTGCACCGCGTACCGCAGCCGGCTCTTGGCCGTTTCGGACCCGACGCTCGTGACGCGCGCGATCTCCTCGATATTGAGGCCGCCTTCCTCGTGCAACAGAAACGCTTCGCGTTGTTCGGCCGGGAGCGCGGCCAATGCTGCAAGAAGCGCCGATTGCCGCTCGTTGAACTCGGCGAGGCGGTCGGGGCGCTGATCCTCCGGCAGCTCCGGTTCCGCTAGCGCCGCCGACGGCCCATCGCCGGCGCTTTGAATCGGCGTGGACAGCAGGCGCCGGTGGTAGTCGACCGCACAGTTATGCGCAATGTGGAACAAAAACGTCGCGAACTTCGCTGTCGCTACATAGCGGCTGCGTGCGGCGATGACGCGCGACCACACTTCCTGAAACAGATCGTTGGCCGTCGCGGCATGGCGCACATGGCGCAACAAATAGCGGTATAGCGGGCCTTTGTGGCGTGCGTATAGGATCTCGAACGCGCCGACGTCGCCGCTTCGATAGCGCAGCATCAGTTCCCCGTCGTGATCGACCAAGTCCATGGCGCCTAGCATACGTGCGCAAGCACGTGATTGCATGTTCTCGTTAACTATGTCACTATATCGGCGAGCAAGAGATACGCCTGGGCAGGCCCAAACCGGCGCGGCGAACGCATCGCTCGGTGCACCGGCGTCCTCGATGCGCACGACCGCTTGTTCGGAGTCGAGTGAGAGCCGCTATGGAGCCAGAGTGGACCGACAGCCAACCGATCTATCGCCAGCTGCGCGATCGAATGGTTGCATTGATTCTGGAGGGGGCGCTCGGCGAGGGCGCGCCGCTGCCGTCGGTGCGTGCGGTCGCGGCCGATTCCCGGCTCAATCCTCTGACGGTGCTCAAGGCGTACCAGCAGCTCGTCGACGAGCGCTTGGTCGAGAAGCGCCGCGGCCGCTGCATGTATGTGAGCGCCGGCGCGCGCGGGTCGCTGCTCGCGGGCGAGCGCCAACGGTTCCTGCGCGACGAATGGCCGAAAATTCTCGCGCTGATCAATCGGCTCGGGTTTTCGGCCGAGGAATTATTCGCGCAAACGCCGGCGCGGACTCACCCGGCGCCGCCGCCGCGCGGCGGCGGTTCGAATGAAACGTGAGTCCATGACATGGCTTCCTTAATCGAAGTCCGCGATTTGACCAAGAAGTACGGTTCCGTTGTCGCCTTGGACCGCGTCGCATTCGCGGTCGAGCCTGGCCGCATCGTCGGGCTGGTCGGGCCGAACGGCGCGGGCAAGACCTCGGTGATGCGGGCGCTCCTCGGCCTCGCGCCGTATGAAGGACATGTGCGCGTCCTCGGCCACGAGCCCTTGCACGGGCGCGCGACGCTGATGCGGGAAGCCTCGTTCATCGCGGACGTCGCGGTTCTGCCGTCCTGGCTGCGCGTCGACCAAGCGATCGAATTCGTCGCCGGGGTGCATCCGCATTTTCGCCGCGAGCGCGCGCGCGCCTTGCTCGGCAAATCCCAAATCAAGCTGACGCACCGCATCCGCGAGCTCTCGAAAGGCATGAAGACCCAGGTCCATCTGGCCTTGACGATGGCGATCGATGCCAAACTCCTGGTTCTCGACGAACCGACGCTCGGTCTAGACCTGCTCGCGCGCCGCAGCTTCTACGACGCGCTGGTCAACGATTACATGGACGACACCCGCACGATCCTGATTACGACTCATCAAGTCGAGGAGGTGGAGAACTTGCTGACGGACGTCCTGTTCATCGACCGCGGCCGCATCGTCCTCGACTCGTCGATGGAAGCGATCGCGCGGCGCTTCTTTGCGGTCGCCGTCAATGCCGATCAGCTGCAGGCGGCGCGGGCGCTCCATCCATTCCACGAACGCCGCGCCCTCGCGAAGACCGTGCTGTACTTCGAGAACGCCGACGCCGGCGCGCTCGCGGCGTTCGGCGCCGTCCACACGCCCAGCGTTGCCGACTTGTTCGTCGCCAAGCTCTCGGGCGGCGGCGCATGAATACCTACAAGTGGCTGATACGCCGCGAGCTTTGGGAAAATCGCGCGATCTGGATCGTGCCCGCGGCAATAGGCGTTCTACTGGTGCTCGCCGCGCTGTTCGGGCGCGTCGAAGTCGATGCGCCGGGCGCCGGCGCGCCGGGCCACGGCGCGGGCGCGCTGCTGTTGTTCGCATTCGGCGCCATTTTCCTGCTGGTGATGTCGGCGTATTCGGCGTGGTATCTGCTGGATTCCCTGTACGCCGAGCGCAAGGACCGCAGCATCCTCTTCTGGAAGTCCATGCCGGTATCCGACGCAATGACCGTGCTGTCCAAACTCGCGACTGCACTGATCGTGATTCCCTTGGTCTACTTCGCCGCGGCCGATCTTTCGACCCTGATCATCGCGTTCATCGTCTCGTTACGCGCGAGCAGCTGGTTCGGCGTCTCCTTGTGGAGCCCGGGGATATGGCTGCAGCTCCAAGCCCTGTGGATCTACCTGATCGTCACGAGCGCGATCTGGTTCCTGCCGGTCGCCGCGTGGCTGATGCTGGTCTCGGCCTGGGCGAAGCGTGCGCTCATGCTCTGGTCGATTCTGCCGCCGCTCGGGCTGGTCTGGGCGGAAAGAATGTTTTTCGGCACGAACGAAATCGGGCATCAGCTGTGGGAGCGGCTCGTGACGGGCTATCCCGAGGCCGCGTTTCACGATTTCCCGGGTGCGCTCGTCGTCGCCGCGCAGACGGCGACCGCGGCGCCGGTCGACGTGTGGAAACTGCTGGCTCCCGTCGACTTCGCCGCGAGCCCGGCGACGTGGATCGGGGCCGCGCTCGGCGCCGCGCTGGTAGCGGCCGCGATCAAATTGCGCGCGCGCGGCATCGAGTTGTAGAGCGCCGGGCGCGCGCCGGCACCGGCATTCGATCGCCGCGCGCCGGGTGCATGGTTCCTTTTTCGCGCTGCGCGAATAGTGCAAACTGTCGGCCGCTGATCCACGGTTCTTCAAGCAAGGAGCACGGCATGTACAAGACCAAGATAGACCTGCCCGAGAAAGCCCGCCGCCACATCGTCGCGATTCTCAACGATCGCCTGGCCGACGCGATCGATCTGCAGACCCAAGTCAAGCACGCGCATT
>DAIDVO010000105.1 GCA_027456085.1 Steroidobacteraceae bacterium
GCGCGAACACTACCACGCGGCGATGGAGACGGACTTCGTGCCGCCCGCCGCAGAGATCGCCGTCGACTACGGTCACGGCGAATCGATGCCGGTGCGACTGCACGACGGCAGCCTCGTCGTGTTGCGCAAGCTCGACGCCGCCTACGATCCCACCGACCGGGCCGTGGCGCAACGCTTCATCGCGGACAAGCTCAGACAGAACGAATACGTCACGGGCCTCATTCACATCGACGAACGAGACGGCACGGAGTTCCACACGCTGAACCATACGAGCGCCACGCCGCTGAACCGCATCCCGTATGAAAAGCTAAACCCCGGCAGCGCCGCGCTCGATGCGTTGATGAGACGCTACCGTTAAGGCGTGAACGATGGGCATACGGAATCTCGTAGCGGCTTCTTTGCTCTTGCTTGGCACGGCGCAGCATGCCCAAGCGCTGCCGTCGTTCGATGCCGCCGCGGCCTTCGGCGCTCGCCGGAGCGTCGCCGACCTGAAGTTGTCGCCGGACGGTGCCAGCGTCGTCTATCTAGTGCCGCTGGCCGGACAGGGATCCGCGGCTGTCACGCTGGATCTGACAAAAGGAGCGACGCCGCACGCCGTGCTCGCGGCCGACGGAAATCCGGATCGCCTCGGCGGCTGCGACTGGGTGTCCAATGACCGTCTGGTCTGCAGCATCTACGGCGTCGTCAAGAACGCCGCTTACGGGCTTCTGCCGTTCACCAGGCTGATCGCCGTCAGCGCCGACGGCAGCAACCCGCGCTTGTTGAGCACCCGACAAAATGAATACAGCCGCGGCCTCCAGCTGGGCGGCGGTTACGTCATCGATTGGCTGCCGAACGAGGATGGCGCGGTGCTGATGACGCGCGTCTATTTGCCGGACGATCACCTCGGCACCCGGCTCGGATCGACGAGCAAGGGGCTCGGCGTCGATTGGATCGATACCCGAAATCTCACCGTCAAGCAGGTCGAGAAGCCGCGCGAGGACGCCGTGGGTTACATCACGGATGGGCGCGGCGCCGTGCGCATCATGGGTGTGGCATCGCACTACAATGCCGGCGCGAATGTTACGGGCATCATCACGTTCCTGTATCGCCTAAAGGGGTCGCGCGACTGGCTCAAGCTCGATGATTACGACTCATTGAACGCGAGCGGCTTCGAGCCCACCGCGGTCGATCCCGACCTCGATGTCGCATACGGTTTCGAAAAGAAGGACGGTCGATTGGCTTTCTATTCGGTCGCGCTCGACGGTTCGCTGCGCAAGACGCCGATCTACGACCGTCCCGACGTCGACGTCGACGGCATGATGCGCATCGGCCGGCATCGGCGCGTGGTCGGCGTCTCCTACGCGACCGACTACCGCCGCGCGGTATTTTTCGATCCCGCGATCGGCAAGCTCGCCAAGGAGTTCGCCGGCGCGCTGCCCGCGCAGATGAACATCACGATCGTCGATGCGAGCGCGGACGAGAGCAAGCTTCTCGTGCTCGCGAGCAGCGATCACGATCCGGGCGTTTATTACCTGTTCGATCGCAAGTCCAATCGACTGCAGACATTCTTCGTCGTACGCAATCCGTTGGAAGGCGTCAAACTCGCCAGCGTCACGCCGATCCGCTATCCGGCAGCCGACGGGACGATGATCCCCGGCTATTTGACGCTGCCGCCGGGCACGGAGACGGCGAAGGGCTTGCCGGCGATCGTTCTGCCTCACGGCGGCCACGCTGCGCGCGATCAGTGGGGCTTCGACTTGCTGGCGCAATTCTTCGCCGCGCGTGGATATGCGGTGCTGCAGCCGAATTATCGCGGTTCGAGCGGATATGGCGATGCATGGTTCGAGCATAACGGATTCCGCTCGTGGTCGACGGCGATCGGCGACGTGCTCGATGCCGGGCGCTGGCTCGTCAAACAGGGTATTGCCGACCCGGCGAAGCTCGGCATCGTCGGCTGGTCATATGGCGGATATGCCGCCCTGCAGTCCGCGGTCGTCGATACTAGCGTATTCAAGGCGGTCGTCGCGATCGCGCCGGTGACGGATCTCGAGGCTTTCAAGGAGGAACATCGCCGCTGGACCGACTACGACCTGGTCAGCCGCTACGTAGGCAGCGGACCGCAGGTTCGCGCCGGATCCCCGGCCGATCATGCCGACAAGATCAAGGTTCCGGTTCTGCTGTTTCACGGCGAACTCGATCACACCGTGCAGATCGAACAATCGGAGCGCATGGCGGACCGGCTCGAGGCCGCCGGCGTTGCGCACCAATTAGGGACATGGAAAGACCTCGACCATCAGCTCGACGATTCGGCGGCCCGTACGCAAATGCTGCGCGAGAGCGACGCGTTCTTGCGCAAAGCGATGGGCATATAAGCGCGCACGGCGCCGTTAGCTACATCCGCGGATTTGCCGCCGCCTCAGCCGCGTCAACATTTTCAGCCGAATCAGGTATCGTGCCAAAGGATGGTTCGCCATGAGCACCTTCATCACGTCGACGCATCTGGCGACGGGAACGCCCCGCTCTCCGGAAAATCTCGAAGAGCTGGAACGCTCGGCCATGCAGCAGGTTGAAAACGTATGCCCGAACATGCATTGGTTGAGCAGCTACGTGGTTCTCGGACACATATAGTGGAAGCGAATCAAGGCCGTCGTGCGCTCGCTGCACGCTTGAACGTGTCGAGACGCTGCGCGGCATCTCCTGAGTACGCGCAATGAAGACGGGCGAATTGATCATTGCGACCCCCGGGCGCGGATTCGTCGATCTCACGCAACGGCTCAACGACTGGGTGCGCGCGAGCGGCATCCAACAGGGCCTATGCAATGTCTTCCTGCCCCATACCAGCGCTTCGCTTGTATTCGGCGAGAATGCGGACCCCGGTGTGCGGCGCGACCTGGAGCGTTTCATGCAGCGAATCGCGCCTGACGGCGATCCGGCTTACGAGCATGACACCGAAGGGCCGGACGACATGCCGGCCCACATTCGCACGGTACTCACCCAAAACTCGGTGGTGATTCCAGTCGCCGGCGCAAGATGCGCGCTCGGCACCTGGCAGGCTCTTTACCTCTGGGAGCACCGCCGCACGCCGCACGAGCGCTGCGTGCGGGTGAGCCTCTGGTGATGGAAATCGGTGTTGCGGTCGTGGATCCGCGTCGGCTCAAGACCTTGAGCGCGATGTCATCCGTCACCGCGAGCGGTCTCGCCGCTGTCCTGCGGGACGATCGGCTGGCCGATTTGATCCCGGCGAACGCCGCCGTCAGCCATCTGTATTTCGGCAGCGAGTTCTGCGAGCATCTTTTCCCCGAACCCGACGCACTCGCGCGCGCGATCGACGTCGCAGATATGCACGATCTGACGCTCGTTCTGGCGACGCCGGCGGCCAGCGACGGGCTCGTGGCGCGAATCAGCGCGGCCGCGGCACGTCTGCCGGAGCGCGCCGACATCCTCGTCAATGACTGGGGCGTCGCCAGCTTGCTGCGCAAAGCCTACCCGAACCGACGGCTCCTGGCCGGGCGGCAACTCGCGAAAATGACGAAGGACCCGCGCATGCCGTCCGCGGCGTGGGCGAAACTCTACCCCGGCAGCTACGCGACGCCAGCGCACCGGCGCGTGCTCGACCGTCTCGGCATCCGGCGGATCGAGCTCGACGTGCCGCCCTTCGCCACACCCGACCTCTATGCGATCGACGGCCTCGAGGTCAGCATCTGGGCGCCTTACGCGTACGTGGCGAAGGGACGTATCTGCAAGATCGGATCCCTGGGTCGGGACATCCCCGAGAGATTCGCGCCGGGGGGCGCGTGCCATCGCGAGTGCCTCGGCGTCATCGAGACCGGTGTAGAGGCCTCGCCGGCCGGGCTCGTCTCGTTCGCCCGGGGGAACAGCGTCTGGTACCGCCACAACTCCGCCATGGCGGCCGTCGTGCGCGAAGCGCTGGCCTCCGGCCATGTTACGCGCCTAGTGCTGAACGCGGTTTGACATGAAGCTGACCGCTCCCATCAGCCGGGTGGAGGAGATTGCCTCCTTGGCCGCCGCCGGCGCCGACGAACTCTATTGCGGGGTCATTCCGAAAGATTGGGTCGCAAGGTTCAAGACGGGAGCCGTCAATCGCCGATACTTCGGCAACTTGGGCAGCCTCGAGGAATTGCGGGATGCCGTCGACATCGCGCATCGCAGCGCAGCGAAGCTGTTCATGGTGTTGAATGCCCAACACTATGGTGGTGCGTATCAGGATGCCCTGGTCGATCTGGCAAACAGCTTCCGCGAGTTCGGAGGCGATGCCGTCATCGTCGCGGATATCGCCTTGATCGTAGAGCTGCGGGAACGCCTACCGGAATTGCCCGTCCACGTGAGTTCGGTCGCCGGTTGCCGCAACAGCGCCGGCGTCCGGTTCTACCGAGACATGGGCGTTGCGCGCGTGATCATCCCGCGCGACATCACGCTCGACGAGATCGGCGCGATCGCGCACGCGGTCGACGATGTCGAGTTGGAGGTCTTTGGCCTCAATGACGGCTGCGTCTTCGAGGAAGGCACCTGCCACTCGATTCATTTGCCTGCCCGGCACGGCGGCCCGATCTGCCTGGACCGGCGGCCCTTCACGTACCGGGATGCGAACGGCCATGCGGTGCGCGCGAGGATCGCCGGCAAGCTCGCTGACAACGACGCGCACTACCAACGCTGGCTGTGGTACCGCTTCGGCTGTGGATTCTCGAACACGCCGGCCGGCCATCCGTTCGGACCCTGCGGTCTGTGCGCGATTTCTCACCTGCAGACCGCCGGCATTACCGCGATCAAAATCGCCGGCCGCGAGCGTGCGACCGAAAGCAAGCTGAAGAGCGTGGAGATGGTGCGTGCGGTCGTGGACCTGGTCCACGCCGGCGAATCGCAAGCCGACATTGCCCGCTTTGCCGTCGGCATTCGCAAAGCCGAAGAACATTGCCGCGCCGGGTTCATGTGCTACTACCCTGAGGTGCGTTTGCGCTGATCCGGATCTTCGACGCCGGGCGCGGGCCATGACAATTTTGTCATGCGATTGATCGGATTACGTCAGGGTCGCCTCGCTAGACTCGACTGCGTACCGATGCGCTCGCGCTGCCTCATGATTCTCGGTTTCTTCGTTCCGCTGCTCGCGGCGGCGGCTCCCGTCACGCTGCCGGCACGCGCCGTGACTTATCGTCCCGTCACCTACGCGTGGGCCCGTGTCGAACCGATCGCAGCGCTCGTGCTGCGCGTAGCCCAAGCGGCGCGGGTGACCGCGGTCCGCGTCGTCCCAGGACAAGATGTGCAAGCGGGCGAACCCTTGGTGGACCTGGGCGGTCCGCAACTCACCGCCGCATCGGTCTCTGCGCGCGCGCGCCTGCGCGCGGCCCGACGCGAACTCGTCGCCGCGCGACGCAGCGAGGCCTCGGTAGCGCGCACCTATCCCACGATCGCGAATCGCCAGACGCTTGCAGCGGCGCAGGCCGCGCTCGCCGCCGCCGAGAGCCATCTGGCGGATGCGCAGGCGACGCTCTCGAGCCTTCGGCAAGAGGATTCGCTAAAGAGTCCCGTTGCGGCGGTGGTCAGCGGCATCGACGCCGCGCCGGGAGCGGACCTGCCGGCGGGCACGGCCGTGCTCTCCTTGCTGCCGCAAGGTCGGTTGTGGCTCCGGGCCGAGTTATTCGATGCGGCGGCCCTGTCGCCCGCCGCAGCGGCGCAGTTCGAACCCGCGGACGGTGGTCCGGTGATCCCGGTTCGAGCGGTCGCCACCTTGCCGGCGCGCGCCGCCGACGGCGCGCGCGTGATGAACTTTGCACCGGTCGGCGTGGCCGCCTGGCAAGCCGGCGAATCCGGTACCGTGATGCTGCACGGGCCGCCGCGTGTCGCGGTCGCGGTGCCCGCCGGCGCGCTCGTGCTGCAAGCCGGCCAATGGTTCGTATTGACCGATGCGAACGGCAAGCTCAGCGCGCAATCGGTCACGCCGGGACCTGCGCACGGTACCGACGTGCTGATCTTGGCGGGCCTCGAGGCCGGCGTCCCGGTGGTCGTGCGTCACGCGTATTTGCTCTATCACCGCGACATCGCGGCCCGGTACGCGCCGCCCGACTGATGCGCCTACCGTCCCTACTGCGCCGTCCGCTGCTGTGGATCATGGTGTACGCCGGCCTCTTGGCCTACGGGGCATATGCGCTCTGGGACATTCCCGCCGAGGTGTTGCCGCGCTTCGACTTTCCGCAGATCAGCCTCGTCGTGCACGCGCCGGGATACTCCACGCGCGAGATGGAGTCGTTGATCGCGCGTCCGCTCGAAGGACAGCTGATGGGCCTGCCCGGGCTTGCGACGCTGCGCGCAACGCTCGCCCAAGGAACCGCCCAATTCAGCGCGCAATTCGTCGAAGGAACCGATCCGCAGCTCGCGCTGCAAGCCGCTTACGGCGCGGTCGATCGCGCACGCGCGAGCCTGCCGCCGGGCATCAGACCGTATGCAGAGATCATGGGCAATGCGGTCAACGAAGTGGCCGACTACGGCGTGAAACTTCCGGCCGGCGTGCCTGCATGGCGGGTGCAAGATGCGATCCGCACACGCGTGCTGCCCACGCTGCGCGCGCTGCCCGGCGTGCAGCGCGTGGAGTTATTCGGCGCCGGGGCTCCGACGCTCTGGATCCAGCCCGACATGGGCGCAATGATCGAACACCACGTGGGCGTCGAGGCTTTGGCGCGCGCCGTCGGCGATGATGCCGTGCTCGCGCCTGCCGGAAGGCTCGTGCAGGGCCATCAAGATGTCCTGCTCGAGGTACGCCATCTGCCGCTCGATGCGCACGACGTGCTCGCGATTCCGGTGCCCGCGCCCGGCGGTCCGGTGCCGCTCGGCGCGCTCGCGCGCGTGGTGAACACGCCGCCGCCGGTGCATTACGGCCTCGAACTCGACGGCCAGCCGGGATTGGGACTCATCGTCTTCAAGCAAGCGGACGCTTCCACCATCCCGGTCGATAGCGCGGTCGCGCAAACGCTGCAGCAACTGCGAAACCAACTGCCGGCCGGCGTTCGCTGGATCGCGATTTATCGCCAGGCGCACCTGGTGTCGTTGATCGGACACGACCTCACGCGCAACCTGGCAGTCGGCGGGTTGCTGGCGATTCTCGCGCTCATGTGGATTTTGGGCCGACATCACGGCGTCGGCGTGTTGGCCTTGAGCATCCCGATGGCTCTGTTGTTCGCGATCGGCGGTCTGTATGCGCTCGGGCAGAGCCTGAACCTCATAACGCTCGGCGCGCTCACGCTCGCCGTGGGATTGCTGGTCGACGATGGCATCATCGTGCTCGAAGCCATCCAGCATCGTTGGGACGCCGGCGCGGGCGGCTGGGACGGCGTCCGGGCGGGCGTCGCGAACATCGCGGTCGCCGACATCACCGGCACGCTGACGACGGTGGCGGCGTACCTGCCGCTGCTCGCCGTGTCGGGGCTCGCGGGCCTTTTCATGCGGCCGTTCGCACTCGCGATGGGCCTCGCGCTGCTCGCCTCATTGCTGGTATCGCTCACGCTCATCCCCTTTATTCTGGGGCGGCGCGCCTACGGTGCCGCCGCGCCCGCGAGCGGCCGGCGCTTTCTCGCCGCGCTCGCGCGCGCCAACGAGAAACTGCTCGAGGTCACGCTGCGCCGGCCGCGCGCGAGCCTGGCCGCCGCCTCGGCGGCGTTCGCGATTTCCGTCGTCGCCCTGCTGGTGGTGCCGGTGAACTTCCTACCGCTGCCCAACGAAGGCGTGCTGCTCGACAGCTTTACGCTCGCGCCCGGCAGCTCGCTCGACGCGGCCATCGCGGCGACGGATCGCATGGCGGCGATGCTGCGCGCGGATCCTGCCGTCGCACACGTGTTCGCGCGCGTAGGCTCGGCAAGCGATACCGCCTATACGGAACGCAGCTTCGCCGGCGAAATGCAGGTCGTGCTCCGCCGCGGTGCCGGCACGAACAAGCTCGATCGGCTGGCGGCGCACCTGCGCGATCTCGCCGCGCAGCCGGGCGTACAGCAGAGCTTCGATACCCCGACGATCGAGCGTGTCGGCGAGAGCTTGTCCGGCCTGCCGCAGCCGTTCGAGGTGACGATCTTCGGCAATCGCCTCGACACCTTGCGCAAGCTGTCGGAGACCGTCGCGGTGCGGCTCAAGACCGTGCCGGCGCTCGCGGACATCTTCAACAACGATGCCTACCCCGTGACGCAACTCGACATCAGCCCACGTGACGCGAACTTGCGCAGCGTGTCGCTCACACCGGTGCGGCTCGCCGATCAACTCGACCTGCTGCTGCGCGGCCGCGTGCTCGCACAGCTGCCCCATGGCGCGAGCCGTCTCGATCTGTACCTGCGCACGGCCGACGCGCCCTACTTGGATCTTCAATTGCTCGGGCGTGAACCGATTCAGACGCCGCGCGGCTGGGTGCCGCTGTCGCATCTGGCATCGCTGCGGCTGCAGACCCAACCGAACCAGATAGAGCATCGGAACGGCGAGCGCGCATTGAACATCCTCGCGACGCCGCAGGGACCCTTGGGCAGCACGATCGCCGCCGCCAAAACGGCGCTCGCCGGGGTACACCTGCCCGCCGGCTACCGCATCGCATTCGGCGGTATGTATCGGGAATTGCTGCACACGGCGGAGGCCCTGGGCGCAGCGCTCGTCGTTGCCTTGTTTCTCACGCTCGGCATACTCGCCCTGCAGTTCGGCGGCTGGCGCGTGCCGCTCATTTTGTTGCTGCAGGCGCCGCTCGCATTCACCGGAGCGGCGCTCGCACTGGCGTTGTCCGGCGTGGGCCTCAATGCCACCGGAATGATCGGCCTCCTCACTCTGGTCGGCGTGAGCTTGAACCACGGCATCGTCCTGCTGTCCTATGTGCGCGCGCACGAACGGGACGGCCTGCCGCCGCACGACGCCGTGCGGCGCGCGGTGCGCGAACGGTTCCGCCCTATCGTGCTCACGACTCTCACCGCGGCGCTCGGCATGCTGCCCACCGCGCTCGGCTTCGGCACCGGCGCCGCGCCCGAACAGGGCCTCGCGATCGTCGTCTTGGGCGGCGTGCTGTGGAGTTCGATCCTCTCCACGAATCTTCTACCGGCTTTGTACCTGCGCTGGGGCACGCCGCGATGAAGCGCTTTATCATCCGCCTCGGAGTCTGCCTCGAGGCCCTGTTGCTCGGCGCCTGCGCGGTCTATCGGCCGTTGCCGCTCGATACTCGGGCGACGGCGCCCGGCGCCGTCGCGGACATCACGATCGACGCGAGAGCGATGGCGCTCGCGCCGCGCCATCACGTGTTCGACCCGAGTCACGGTCTCGACATGACGGACGTCGCCATGCTCGCGGTGACGAACGATCCGCAGTTGAAGCTCGCGCGCGATGAACGCGGCATCGCCGCGGCGCAGGCGTTCGCCGCCGGCCTGCTGCCGGATCCCGTCCTCGATGTGTCGCGTGCGTTTCCGACGAGCGGGCCGGCCGAAGCGTCCGCCTACGGCCTGGAGTTGGCATACGATATCAATGCGCTGCTCCCGCACTCTCTTGCCAAACGCGCAGCGGTCGATTCGACGCGCGCGGTGAACTTGAACCTATTGTGGATGGAGTGGCAGGTGGTAGGCGCTTCGCGCCGGCTGTTCATCCGCGTCTGGTACGGGGAGCGCATGCTCGCGCTGGCTCGCGCCGAGGTGCGCCGACTGGCACAGCACCATGCGGCGCTGGTGCAAGCGCAGCGGCACGGCGACGCGCCCTCGGCCGCGGTGGACGCGGACCGTGTGCGTCTGCAGTCGGTTCGCAGCCTCCGCGACGGGATCGAGCGCCGCGCATTGCACGCGCGCCAAGGATTGAACGCGCTGCTCGGCCTGTCGCCGCGCGCAAGATTCAAGTTGAAGGGTACGACGCGAATGCTCGGCGCGAGCGCGGCCGCGATCGGCCGCGCCCTCGACGCATTGCCCCAACGGCGCCCCGACTTGCTCGCTTTGCAGGCCGGATACCGGAGCGAGGATGCGCGCTACCGGCAAGCCGTCTGGCGGCAGTTCCCGGCGATCGACATCGGATTCACGCGCGCCCGGGGCACCGATCGCGTGAGCACGCGCGGCTTCAACGTCGCGCTGACCCTGCCGATCTTCAATCGCAACCGCGGCAACATCGCGATCGAAAAGGCCACGCGCCTCGCGCTGCGCGATGAATACACGGTGCGCCTCGTCGACGCGCGCTCCGGCGTCGAGCGGATTCTGCAGGAGGAACGGCTGCTCTCGCGCCGGCGCGGACAGCTTGCAAAGGATGTCGACGCCGCCGCACGAACCTTGGATGCTCTGCATGCCGGCTTGCGCCGCGGCGACGTATCGCAAGCGGTTGAATTGAAAATCGCGTCGAACTGCTTCGCCCAGCGCCTGGCATTGCTGAGCGCCGAGGAAACCATGCGCGAGCAACAGGTCGCGCTGCAAACGCTGCTAGGCGGCGGACGGCGCGCCCGCTTGACCGTAGACTGACGTTGCGTACAGCCGGCGCGACAGCAGCGCCGCGATCACGCACGCGGGCAGCATGATCGGCAGCAGGCCATAGCGTCCCGTCATCT
>DAIDVO010000106.1 GCA_027456085.1 Steroidobacteraceae bacterium
GAGCTTCGAGGCGGGCGTCTGGGCGAATCTCGCCCCGCGTGACCGGAAAAAATGCCTGAAGAAGCTCGCCGATCTCATCGACGCGCACCGCGACGAACTCGCATTGATGGACTCGGTCACGATGGGCATGCCGATCTCGATCGCCTCGGGCTACTGCGTGCAATGGGCGATCAATTGCTTCGAATGGTACGGCGAGGCGATCGACAAGCTTTATGGCGAAGTCGCGCCGACGGACCGCGGCGTATTGGCGACGATTACGCGCGAACCGGTCGGCGTCGTCGCCGCCGTGCTGCCGTGGAACTGGCCTACCGGATTGCTCGGCTGGAAAGTACCGCCTGCGCTCGCGACCGGCAACAGTGTGGTGCTCAAGCCGGACGAACAGACCTCGCTGTCCGCACTGCGCATAGCCGAACTCGCGCTCGAAGCGGGCATCCCGCCGGGCGTGTTCAACGTAATCACCGGCGGTCCCGCGGTCGGCGAGGCGATCGGACGGCACATGGACATCGATGTCGTCGGCTTCACCGGTTCGACCGAGGTCGGCAAGCTGTTTCTGAAATATTCCTCCGAATCCAACATGAAGCCGGTGTGGGTCGAGTGCGGCGGCAAGAGTCCGAACATCCTGTTCGCGGACGCGCCGAACCTGCAGGAAGCCGCGCAGGAATCGGCGCTCGCGATATTCCTCAACACCGGCCAGATCTGCGCCGCGGCCTCCCGGCTGATCGTCGAGGAATCGGTCAAGGACCAGGTGATCGAGATCATCAGCGCGGTCGGCAAGAGTCTCAAGCCCTCGGATCCCCTCAAGGCGGACACGATGCTGGGACCCATTGCGAAGGCCTCGCAACTCGAGCGCGTCATGTCGTACATAGCGCTCGGACGCAAGGAGGGCGCGCAGCTGAAAATCGGCGGCACCCGCACCAACGAGGGCTCCGGCGGCTACTTCGTCGATCCGACCGTGTTCGACCGCGTCGACAACTCGATGCGCATCGCGCAGGAGGAAATCTTCGGGCCGGTGCTCTCGACGATCACGTTCAAGACGGCAGAGGAAGCGATAGCGCTCGCGAACAAGACGACCTATGGCTTGTCGAGCGCGATCTGGACCCGCGACCTCAGCAAGGCGCACAAGCTTGCGCGCGCGATCCGGGCCGGCAGCGTGGCGGTGAATTGCTACTCGGCCGACGCCCATGACGTCACGGTACCGTTTGGCGGCTACAAGCAATCCGGGTTCGGGCGCGACAAATCACTGCACGCGCTCGACAAGTACGTGCAGCTGAAAACGACCTGGATAAAGCTGTAGCGCGCGCCGATGCGGTCCGAGCGCGCGCCCGGCGCGGCCGAGGCCGTCCGTTTCGCCGCGTACCCGTTCACGCCCGAACGGCACGCGGCGAGGCTCCCGCCGCTCGCCGGCGCGATCGAGCGGACGCGCCACGCGGTCGCGATCGTCGGCGCCGGCCCGGTGGGCTATTGCATTGCGCTCGGGCTCGCGCGCCACGGCGTGCGCTCGGTGCTGATCGAGGCCGATGATTCGGTGTGCTCCGGCAGCCGCGCGATTTGCATCTCGCGGCGCAGCTTGGAGATCATCGCACGCCTGGGCGCGCTCGCGGGGTACTTGAACACCGGCCTGCCATGGACCGGCGGGCGCAGCTTCTACCGGGATGCCGAAGTGCTGCGCTTCACGATGCCGCAGGATGAGAACCAGCGGCTGCCGCCGATGCTCAATCTCGCCCAATACCACATCGAACAGATTCTGCTCGAGCGCGCGCAGCAGTCGCCGGACATGATCGATCTGCGCTGGCAGACGACGCTCGCAGGCATGGCGGTGCATGGCGACGGCGCGCGCCTGCGTTTGGGCTCGCCGCTCGGCGATTACCAGATGGACGCCGATTGG
This sequence comes from Steroidobacteraceae bacterium, assembly GCA_027456085.1. Taxonomy (GTDB): domain Bacteria; phylum Pseudomonadota; class Gammaproteobacteria; order Steroidobacterales; family Steroidobacteraceae; genus Bog-1198. Next base: position 1,886 of record DAIDVO010000106.1, read on the forward strand.
GTGGTCGCCGCCGATGGCGGCCGCAGCACGGTGCGTGAGGCGCTCGGACTTACCCTTGGCGGCGCGAGCTACGAGGGCCGCTACGTCATCGTCGATATTTTGCTCGACAGCGCGCGCCCCGCGGAGAGGCTCGCGTATTTCGATCCGCCCTGCAATCCCGGTTCGACGGTTCTCGTGCACAAGCAGCCGCAGAACGTTTGGCGCATCGATTATCAGCTGCGCGACGGGGAGGACCCCGACGAGGCCGTCAAGCCGGAAAACGTGATGCCGCGCGTCGCGAGCCTGCTCGCGATGATGGGCGAGCGCGGCGCTTGGTCGCCGATCTGGATCACTCTTTATAAGGCGAACGCGCTGACGCTCGACCGCTACCGCCACGGCCGAGTGCTGCTCGCAGGCGATGCGGCGCACCTGGTCCCGATCTTCGGCGTGCGCGGCGCCAACTCCGGCATCGACGATGCCGACAATCTGGCGTGGAAACTCGCCTTCGTGGTCAAGGGCATCGCGTCCGCCCGATTGCTGGCCACGTATTCGGACGCGCGCGTCGCCGCCGCGCGCGAGAACCTCAGGCAAGGCGCCAAGAGCACCGAATTCATGGCACCGCCTTCGTTCGCATTCGCACTGATGCGCAAGGCCGTGCTCGGTCTCGCGCTGAAGCACGCGAGCGTGCGCTCCCTGATCAATCCGCGCCAGACCTCGGCGATCGCTTATGCCGAATCGCCGTTGAATGCCGCGCTCGAGCACTCGCGCGAATTCATCGCGGGGCCCGCTCCGGGCTCGACCTTGCCCGAATGCCCGCTGACGATCGCCGGCGCCCCGGCGGGCAGCCTACCCCGGCCGGGATTCCTCACCGAACTACTGGGGCCGCGATTGACACTGTTTCAATTTCGCGAAACGCTCGGCATCGACGCTGAACTGCGCGCCCTGGAGCGCAGCTTAAACGCGCGCGGCGTGCCCTGCGCCGTAATCCAGCTGGTACGCGGCCGCCCATGCGAGGACGCGACGCTGCATGCCTACGACCACACGGGTCGGCTGTTCCCGATGTACGGCGCCGCCGCGGACACGCTCTACCTCGTGCGTCCGGACGGGCATGTGCTCGCACGCTGGCGCCGAGCCTGCGCCGCCGACGCGGCGGCCGCGATCGACCACCTATTGACTTGCCCCGCGCCGCCTGGAGGGATCAAATGACCGCCGATGAGCTCGACAGTGTCTACACGCAGCTTTGCAGCACGATGACCGATCTCGGCGAATCGAATGCGCCCTTGTTCCTCGCGCGCTTCGCGCTGCTCGCGCTCGCCCATATCGGCGACGCCGCGGCGGCGCGCCGACTGATCGGCGCTGCCGCGGACAATGCGTCGGACGAGTTCGTCTGAGCGCGCGCCGCTCAAGCCGGTTTGCGGCGATGCGCGCCGTGCAAAAACGGCACGAGGAAATCGAAGTAGGCGCGCTGGTCGTCGTACATCGCCATGTGGCTGCCACGCTCGCAGAACGCAACGCGCGCGCCGGGGATCAGAGTTCCCATGCGCCGAATTTGCGCCGGCGACATCTCGTCGTAACGCGCCGCGATCAGCAGCGTGGGCACCGTAATTTCCGGTAAGCGCGCCCAGATGTCCCAGTTCTTGAAATTGCCGACGATGTTGAATTCGTCCGGACCCTGCATCGTGTTGTAGATCTTCGCGTTCATCGTGCGAAATGTTCGCAGCACGGGTTCGGGCCAGGGATCCAAGCGGCAGACGTGGCGCTGGTACACCTGCGACATCAGCACGCGCTGATACTCGGGTGCATCGAAATCGCCGGCGGCACGGTGCCTGGCGATGATTTCCTGCGCCGCCTGAGGCAATTCCCTGACCAGCGATGCGGCGTACTCGACGTAGGCGGCGACGCTCGCGGTCATGTTCGAGATGACGAGGCCGGCCAGATGCCGCGGATACTTCAGCGCATACTCCATGCCGAGCATACCGCCCCAGGAGTGCCCGTAGAGAATGAAGCGATCGAGCTTCAGTGCGCGGCGGACTTGCTCGACCTCCTCCCGGTAGCGCTCGAGCGTCCACAGCGACGCATCGGCCGGCGCATCGGAAAAGCCGCAGCCGAGCTGATCGTAATACCAATACTGAATGCCCTGCTGCGGGAGAAAATCCTCGAAACATTCCAGGTAGAAATGATTGAATCCCGGCCCGCCGTGCAGGGTCAGCACCGGGATGCCGCCGGTGCCGACTTGCTTCACCCAGACGTCGTATTTGCCGTCGATGCGAACGGTGCGCGCACCGCCGGTGCGCACGCCGTCCGCGCGCGCGGAC
>DAIDVO010000107.1 GCA_027456085.1 Steroidobacteraceae bacterium
AGCACATCGCATGCGCCTGCGCCGGTGCCGAAGCGCACGAGATAGTCGCCCAAATTCGTGCCGCCGGCGATTTCGGCGGACGCGACGTTCGAGAATTTCACGTCGCCGACGATCGCTTCGAGGCGCGAGAAGCTCATCGTCAACCTCGACAGCGCGATATCCGCGGTACCGTGCCATCCGCGCGGTACCCCAAAGTTGCGCAGCGCGTCGATAGGCCCGCCGCCGCGAACGGCGCTCGCGCGCAGGCCCGCGCGGTCGATGCTGGCGACGGCGTCGATGCTTACGCCGAGGTCGACCCAGCGCAGATCGACGGCGAGCGCGCCGCGCAGCAGCCCGAACGGGTGCAGGCGCCATTCGATCGCGCCCGCGTCTTGGCCGTCGACGGCCAATTTTCCGGCGACGCCGTGCCAAACGGTGCCGGAGACCTGCCCGGCGCGCACATCGCGGGGAAGGAAGCGCGTGATCACCGACGCCGGCAGCGCGGCGAGGATCGCGCCGGCGGCGATCAAGACGCCGATCGGAATCAGCGGCCAATAGGAACGACGACCAACCTGCGCGGACTGCGGCCTAATGCGGCGGCTGGGTGAAGCTGACGTTGGCATTGACGGTTCCGGTTCTGGCGGCGCGGTCGATAGTGATCGATTCGACCGCGAGGCCGTAGCGCCGATCGAGCACGCCGAGCCAATTGATCATCTTGTCGAACGGTGCGGCTTCCAATTGCACGCGCACACCGGCGCTGCCGCTCGGCTGGGTTCCGCGAATCGCGCTCGCGAGGCCGGCTTCGCGTGCCGTGCGATCGACAAGCACCACCGGAGGTTCGCCGCTCTGTTGCCGCATTTGCGCCGCGCCCGAACGGATCTGCGGCGCATTGGCGCGCATCCATTGCAGATCCCGGCGCGCCTTGTCGCGGCGTTGCGCGGCCGCCGTGGCCGCCGCATGCAGCGGCATCAGCACGCCGCCGACGAGCAGCAATGCCGCGAGCGCGGCCGCCCCGGCGATAACGACGCGTCGCTCGCGCTCCTGCAGGGCCGTAAACCAGATGCCGAACTTGTTCATGGGCGCAGCGCCGCCGCGGCGCGAATTTGCAGATGCGCTTCGACACCGGCGGGGACCGGAGTCGAGGATTGAATCGCCGTCGTGAACCCTTGCTGCGCGAGCTCCTTGGCGAACCCCGCTAGCAGATCGACCTGGGCGGCGGTCACTTTCATGTCGAGCGTCTGTTCGTGAAAGCTCAAGGCGTCGATGCCCGTGATGTGCACCCCGGCGACGGCGCGGCTGATGGCCTGCATCATGTGCAGAAACAGCTGCGGCCCCGCTCCGGTGCGGCGAATGAGCGCGAGTTGCGACTGCATCTGGCGGCGCGGATCCTCCACCGCTGCGCCCGGCATCGCGGAGGCGAATATTCGCGCAATTTGCCGATCCAGCTCGGCGGTCTGTTGGCGGGCGCGGTGGATTTCGATCGATTGCGCCGTGATGTGTGCGCCGAGCAGCGCCAACGCGAGGAACGCTGCGACGCGCCACTCGCGCCAACGGCTGCCGTATTGCGCGGTTCTCGCGAATTCGCCTTGCAGCAAATTCACGGCATCGCCCGTGTGCAACGCGCGCGCGAGCAGCGGCAACGCGCCGTCCGGCAAAAGTTGTATCCGCAGGGCTTCGAATTTGCCGATCAGGCCCTCGATTTCTTCCTGGATCCGGCCCCAGTCGTCGGGGGTGACATAGAGGATCGCGCTTTCCGGCACTTTGGACGCGGGATCCGCGGAATCGGGATCGGCGATCACGCCGGCGATCGCGAGCGCGTCGCTGATCGGCGCAACTTCGATCGCGAAAGGGACCGCGCCCGGGCGGCGCACGGCGAGGCGCCCGCCTTCGAGCCAAAGAACCGTTTGACCCGGATTGTCGGGCAGCAGGGAAATGTCCGCATGGATCGCCGCGGGCTCGATGCCGGCGGACGCGAGTTGGGCGAGCCATTCTTGCATCGTTGTGCGCGCGACCACGGCGACCGGGGTCGCGCCGCGCGCATTGCGCCCGCCAACCGCGAAAAACAGCTGGTCGATGTCCTCGGTGAGATGTTCCTCGAGCGCGAACGGCACTGCGCGTGCGAGCTTCGCGCTGCCGCCCGGCGGCAGTTCCGGTGCGGCCAGCAGGACTTGCGTCGCCGGCGCGAGCACCACCACTTTCGCTTCCTTTGCAGCCGCGGCGGCGAGGGCAAGCGGCCCGTGCCGGGTCTCGCCCGCGGGCGCGCCGCTGCCAGCGTCCACGGTCAGCCATTCGGCATCGGCTTGGCCGGCGGCGGGGATACGGAGCAATACGGTCGGCGGCATGATCTTTATAGTGTCCCGAATGTGCGCAACAAGGGCGTGATCTTGCCGCCGTTGCCGCGCAGCAAAAGACTGTACAAGGTGAATTCCGTGGTGCCAAGCGTTACGCGTGTCGTCAAACGGAAATAAGCGCTTGTATCGGTGATCACATTGGCGATCTGCGGCAACTGGGCCGGCCCGACCGTCGCTTTGAACGTGGTCAAGTCCGGGAAACAGCCGCTTTTCCGCCCGGTGGCGAGCGTATCTTGGCTTCCGGAGTACTCGCCGCTCAAATTGGGCGCCAAGCTCTCGAGAACGAGCGCGGGCGCCGTGCAGATGTTGATTTTCGCGGTCGCCGTCGGCAGGGCGGTGACGTATGGCGCGATCTGCAGGTACCGATCGCGGCCGAATCCGGGCATGACCATCAATTCGGTCGGGCTCGTCATCGGCCAATTGCCGGTCAAATAGGGCGGAGTCTGGCGCGTGTAGACGTCGTCTTCGGCGCCGTCCGGCTGTCCGGGGATATTGTCGGCGTCGATCCAATCGCGCGCGATTTGCGCCCACTTCGGCTCGAGGTGCACCGAGACGAGCAGGCGCTGGAACTGCTCGAGCGGCTGCGGATCCTCGGTGCCGTCGGGCAACAGATGACCGAGATTATTCAGGTTGAATCGGCCCTGCATGTCCTCGATCCGGCCCTGCAATGTGCCGATCGGCGGCCCCTCGGGGTCTTCCTGCGAAGTGATCGGGAAGGGCATCGTCGGTTGCGCCCAGGCTTGCGCCAGATTGACTTGCGGGCCCTGCTGCAGCTCGCGTGAGAGCACGTCGGCCGCGAGCGCTTCGGCGCCGAAGCCGAATTGCTGCGCTTGTTCGATCGCCAGGATCCCGAGCGTGCGGCGCCGCTCGAGGTAACCGTCGAAACCGAGCTTCCACGCGAGCATGGTCGCGAGCGAGACGATCACGAGCGCGATGATCAATGCGACGCCGCGTTCGCGCCGCGCGCCGGCGAGCGCCTTCATCCGGCCACCTCGACGAGGCGCCGCACGCGGCCCCAGTCCTTGAATTCGATGATGATCTCGACGGCCACCGGCCGCGTCCACAGCCGCTCCGGCATCGGCAGGCCGGCGGGCGGCCATTGATTGGTCCAGTTCTGGTTCGCGTCGAGATAGTTCAATTCCACGTGCGTCACGCCGGTGAGCAAATCCTGCGTTATCGGCTGATTGCTCGAGGTAGGGTCGAGTACCGTCTGGTAGCTGCGCTTCAGCACCGTGCCCACGAGCTGATACGACACGCGCTGCAGCGTGCTGCGCTGTAGTCCCGCGGTGTTCGACCACCCGCCGCGGGTCAGGTCGACCAAGTCCGGCGTGCCGACTCCGGCGAGCAGGCAGGGCTCGTGCGTCTGGCCGAGCGGATCGCGGATGGGGCGCGGCACGAGCTCGGCGAAATCCTGCACGATCGTGCGCATGCCGAACTCGATTTCGCGCGTGCGCTGCATGGACTCGTGTGTGCGCTCGGCGGAAATTCGCGCCTCGCGGTAGGTGCCGTATGCGAGGGCGGACATGATCCCGAGGATCAGCATTGCGACCAGTATTTCGATCAAGGTGAAACCGCGATTCGCGTTTCTTCGCGGCGGTCGTGCGCGCACCTTCATGGCGTCGGAAGAACCACGGGCGGCCTCTGGGCTGCGCCCGCGCCCCCCGGCAAACCCGCCGCCGACTGAGTCGTCGACAAGGGCACGCTGCCCTGCGTCCAATCGACGTTCGAGCCGCCGGGCAACGTCAGCGCGGAGCCGAGAAAGCCGGTCGCCTCCGCCAAGGGGGTTCCCTTTGCATCGCTCTTTCCCGCCCACACGCGCACGACGATTCGGCGCATCGACGCGAAACTGGTGTCGTAGTAGCGCGTGTCGTAGTGCCAGTGGCGGTTCGCATAGTCGAGTTCGCCCTTGTCCGAATTCTGCCCGAATTTCTGCAGATTCAAGCGCACTTCGACGATGCGGTTCATCGCGATCCATTGCGCGATCGTCTTGTCGCGCAAGTAGCCGCTCGCGTTGGCCGCGCCGCTGACCGTCGTCATCAGCGCCGCGAGCCCGATCGCGACGATCATCAAGGCGACCAGCACCTCGATGAGCGTGAATCCGCGATCGCGCCGGCGTGTGATGATTTGCTCTTTTCCGGCGGCGCGGCGCCCGCGAGCGTCGTTCTGCCCATGGCGTCGCCTTCGATCACGGCCTTGGCCTGCGTCGAGTCGCGCAGCAGCGTCAGGCGAAACGGCGTGCCGTCGCCGCTCGCGGCGATCGCCACTTGCGGCGCCGCAGCCGCGGTTTCTGCATCCGTCGCAAGATTCGGATCGGCCGGCTTCAATACGACGTCGCGCGCGTCGAGGTTGAGCGCGAAGCTCATGCCTTTCGGCAATTGACGGCGGCGAAACTCACCCTCGCCGCGCAGCGGCCTCCACTGGTCGCGGAGGCCGTCGTAGGCGAGGAATTCGTAGCTATGCGGCCCCACCAACAGCCCGAAGTCGCGGCCTTCGAGCAGCGCGCGGTCGTGCAGCAATCCCATCAATCCCACGATCCGCCGGCTTTCCTGATCGAGTTCGGAGTCGCGGCCCGTCACGCCGATGGACAACACCGCGAGCGAAATCATGATGGCCATGATGACGACGACCACGAGAATTTCGACGAGCGTGAACCCTTTGTTGCGCATGCTGCGGCGACGCCGCGCTCCGCCGCTAATTCTGGTCGAGCGACGCGGAGGTGATGTCGGCGTCGTACCCTTCGCCCCCCGGCTTGCCGTCGCGGCCGTAGGAGACGATGTCGTAATCCCGGCCGTCGGCGCCGGGACTCGTGTATAGATAAGGATTGCCCCACGGATCCTTCGGCACGGCTTTGAGGTACCCCTCGGCGCGGTAATTCGTCAATGACGGGTCCGGCGGCCGCTTGACCAGCGCCTCCAGCCCTTGCTCGGTCGTCGGGTATTTGAAATTATCGAGCCGGTAGAGGTCGAGCGCCGTTTCGATCGCGCGGATGTCGCTTGCCGCGCGGGTGACGCGCGCTTTGTCGACGTTCCCGAGGATCCGCGGCACGACGAGCGCGCCGAGCACCGCGAGAATGACGACGACGACCATGATTTCGATCAAGGTGAATCCGCGATTGCGAACGCGCATAGAGTGTCCTCGGAGCTTTGTCGAATGATACCAAAAAGGGCGGAGCCCATGCCGCGCGGCTGGCGCAGGTCCGCTGCGGAAATCGCCGCGGCCCTGCAGTGGGATAGCGGACGCTGGATTTGGCTGCTTTTGATCGTCTCGACGCTCGACCTACTGTGGGCTCTTGGCGACAAGGTCACGCTCGGCCTGCGCTACGACCGCGCCGCGATCGCGGCCGGCGAGTGGTGGCGGCTCCTCTCGGCGCATGCCGTGCATCTGGACTTGCATCATCTGATATTGAACGAACTCGGGCTCGTGCTCGTCTGGGCGCTGTTCGCGGCGGATTACGACGCCATCGATTGGTCCATCATCGTGCTCTCCGGCGCCCTCGCGATCAGTTCCGGACTGTGGTGGCTGAGTCCGCAAGTGCCTTGGTACGTGGGCGCGTCCGGCGTCCTGCACACGGTCATGGCCGCCGGGACGGTTCGCCACTGGTGCGATCGCAGCTGGGATCGGTGGATCCTGCTCGCCGGCCTTGCGCTCAAAATCGGCCACGAACAGTACGCCCAAGCGGCGGGAAGCGGCGTCGCCTGGATCGTCGTCGACGCGCACCTCTACGGCGCCGCGGCCGGTTTCGCAGTTGGGGCTGCACTGTGCCTGCGGACGGCTATAATTCGCCATCACGCACGATCCTAGAGGCGCTTCCCATGTCGATCGCACTCGTCTTCCCGGGGCAATGGTCCCAGTCCGTGGGCATGATGCGCGCGCTCGCCGAACGTTACCCGCGGATCGAGCAGACCTTTGCCGAGGCATCCGCGGTATTGGGCTACGATCTATGGGCGATTCTGCGGGACGGGCCGGCCGAGGCGCTGAACGCTACCGAATGCACCCAGCCCGCGATGCTCACCGCCGCGGTCGCGACCTATCGATTGTGGCGCGATCAGGGCGGCGCGCCGGCGCGGATGATGGCGGGCCACAGCCTCGGCGAGTTCTCCGCCCTGGTCGCCGCGGGAAACCTGGATTTCAAGACCGCGGTGGATCTGGTGCGCTTCCGCGCGCAGGAAATGCAGGCCGCCGTGCCGCAGGGCGAAGGCGCGATGGCGGCGATTCTCGGGCTCGAGGACAGCGACGTCGAGGCGGCGTGCGCCGACGCCGCGCACGGCGACGTTGTCGAGGCGGTGAATTTCAATGCGCCTGGCCAAGTGGTGATCGCGGGCCATGCGGCCGCGGTCGGGCGCGCGATCGAGGGTGCGGGCGCGCGCGGCGCGAAGCGGGCCGTGCTGCTGCCGATCAGCGTCCCCGCGCACAGTTCCCTGATGTATCCGGCGGCGCTGCGCCTCGGCGAACGCCTGGCGACGATCGACATCGCGCCGAGGGGCGACGCGGCCGTCTACGGCGTCGACGTCAGGGTGCATTTGCGGCCGGACGATATCCGCACCGGGCTCGTCAAACAACTGCATACACCGGTTTACTGGGCGGCGACCGTGCGCACGATGATCGGCGCCGGCGCGACGCGGATCATCGAATGCGGTCCCGGCAAGGTGCTGACGAGCCTGAATCGCCGCATCGACAAGAACAGGGATCTCACGATGCTGGCATTGGAAGACCCGAAAAGCCTCGATGAGGCGCTGCACGCGGCGAGCGCCGCATAAGGAAACTGAAGTCATGCTGAAGGGAGACATTGCGCTCGTCACAGGCGCATCGCGCGGCATCGGCGCGGCGATTGCGCTGCGCTTGGCGAGCGCGGGGGCGACCGTGATCGGCACCGCCACCACCGAGGGCGGCGCGCACGGCATCGACGCGACGCTGAAAGCCCACGGCGGCCGGGGCGCGGTGCTCGACGTCGTGAAGCAGGAATCGATCGACGCCTTGCTCGCGGACATCGAGGCGAAGGACGGACCGGTCACGATTCTTTGCAACAACGCCGGCATCGCCCGCGACACCTTGCTGCTGCGCATGAAGCCGGAGGATTGGGATGCGGTGATCCAGACGAATCTCGCGTCGGTTTACCGCCTTTCCAAGGCGGTGCTGCGCGGCATGATGAAGGCGCGCAAGGGGCGCATCATCAGCATTGCCTCGGTCGTCGGCCTGACCGGCAACGCCGGCCAGACGAACTACGCGGCGGCCAAGGCAGGGATCATCGGGTTCTCGAAATCACTCGCGCGCGAGGGCGGTTCGCGCGGGATCACCGTGAACGTGATCGCACCCGGCTTCATCGACACCGACATGACACGGGCGCTTGCGCCGGGGCAGCGCGCCGCACTGAACGACCAGATCCCGCTCGGCCGGCTCGGCCTGCCGGAGGACATCGCCGCCGCCGCGGCGTTTCTCGCGTCCAAGGGCGCGGACTACATCACCGGCGAGACCCTGAACGTCAACGGCGGAATGTACATGCCTTGAGGCCGCGGAAAAGACCCGAAAGCTCCGCGCTTTGTCAAGGAATCGGCGGCGGGCCCCGGGCCGCGGCACCGTTCAAGTAGCCGCCGGGGTTGCGTTCACATAAAATACGCGCCCTGCCTATGACTTAAGGCCGGCCGAGTGGGCCGCTTAGAAAGCGGCGCGTATCAAAGTAATTCCGAGAGGACACCATAACGATGAGTACTGTGGAACAGCAAGTTAAGAAGATCGTGGCCGAACAATTGGGCGTCAAGGAAGAGGAAGTGACCAATGACGCATCGTTCGTCGATGATCTGGGGGCCGACTCGCTGGATACCGTTGAGCTGGTGATGGCGCTGGAAGAAGAGTTCGAGACCGAAATTCCGGACGAAGACGCCGAGAAGATCACCACAGTGCAGCAGGCGATTGATTACATCAATTCGCACAAGAGCAAGTCCTGAAGCGGCGGAGCGCCCGCTCGCTGCGCGCAATTCGAGGAGGAGCCGGAATTGAGTAGACGCCGTGTTGTCGTAACCGGGTTGGGAATCGTATCGCCGGTGGGCAACGACGTCGCGAGCGCGTGGGCGTCGATCCTCGCAGGACAGAGCGGCATCGGGCCGATTACGCGCTTCGACACCACGGGTTTTCCGGTGCATTTCGGCGGCGAAATCAGGAGTCTTGACCTCGGGCCGTACATCAGCGCAAAAGAAGCACGCCGCATGGACGCGTTCATGCAGTACGGCGTCGTCGCCGGCATGCAGGCGATGCGCGATTCCGGACTCACCGTGACCGCGGAAATGAGCGATCGAGCCGGCGTCTTGATGGGCTCGGGCATGGGCGGGCTCGAATCGATCGAACAGACCTACAGCAAGTTCCTGGAGACGCATTCGCCGAAGAAGGTCTCGCCGTTCTTCATCCCCGGCAGCTTCATCAATTTGGTCAGCGGCCATTTGTCGATGGCGTTCAATTTGACCGGCCCGAACTTGGCGGTCGCGACCGCATGCACGACATCGACGCATGCGATCGGCTTGGCGATGCGCCTGATTCAATACGGCGAGGCTGACGTGATGCTCGCGGGCGGCTCGGAAATGGCGACCTGCCCGACCGGGGTCAGCGGCTTCGCGCAAGCCAAGGCCTTGTCGCAGCGCAACGATGATCCGAGCGGCGCGAGCCGGCCGTGGGATAAGGACCGGGACGGATTCGTGATGGGCGACGGCGCCGGGGCGATGGTGCTCGAAGAGTACGATCAAGCGAAGGCGCGCGGCGCGAACATTTACGCCGAAGTCGTCGGCTTCGGCATGAGCGGAGATGCGTTCCACATGACGGCGCCGCCCGAGGACGGCGAGGGCGCGCGCAAAGCGATGGTCAAGGCGCTCGGCGATGCGGCGCTAAACCCGGGCCAGATTCAATATGTGAATGCGCACGCGACATCGACCGAACTCGGCGGCCGCGCGGAGACGACCGCGATTCGGCGCGTGTTCGGTGCAGCCGCCGATCGCCTCGCCGTCAGTTCGACCTAATCCATGACGGGGCATTTGCTCGGCGCCGCCGGGGCTGTCGAAGCGATATTCACCGTGCT
>DAIDVO010000108.1 GCA_027456085.1 Steroidobacteraceae bacterium
GGTCGGCACCGTGCTTCTGCAGCGCATGCGCGAAGAGCGCGATTTCGATCTGATCGAGCCCACGTTCTTCAGCACATCGCAGGCCGGCGGCGCGGCGCCGCCGATCGGCCGGCCCACAGGCCCGGTTCGCGACGCCAACGATATCGACGCGCTCGCGAAATTTCCGATCCTGGTGAGCGCCCAGGGCGGCGACTACACCCAAGCGGTGCATCCGCGCCTGCGCGCGGCGGGGTGGCGGGGTTGTTAGGTCGACGCCGCATCCACGCTGCGCTTGGACGAGCGCACAGTCAACGTGCTCGACCCGGTGAATATGCCGGTCATGCGCAAGGCGCGCGCGGAGGGCGTCAAGGACTTCATCGGCGGCAATTGCACGGTGTCGCTGATGCTGATGGCGGTCGGCGGCCTGATGCGCGCCGGCGCCGTCGAATGGATCACGGCGATGACGTATCAATCCGCATCCGGCGCGGGCGCGCAGCACATGCGGGAGCTGATCGAACAAATGGGCGCGGTACACCGCGCGGCCGCGCCCGCGCTCGCCGATCCCGCGGCGAGCATTCTCGACGTCGATCGCGCGGTCGCCGCGGCGTTCGCGGCCGACGGCTTTCCGCGCGCGCAGTTCGGTGTGCCGCTCGCCGCGAACATCATTCCGTGGATCGACAAGGATCTCGGCAACGGCCAGAGCCGCGAGGAATGGAAGGCCGGGGTCGAGGCGAACAAAATACTCGGAACGGAATCGCAGCCGGTGCCGGTCGAGGGTTTGTGCGTACGCGTCGGCGCGATGCGCTGTCACAGCCAGGCGCTCACGATCAAGCTGCGCGCCGATTTGCCGATCGCCGAGATCGAGCGCTTGATCGCCGGCGGCAACGACTGGGTCAAGATCGTGCCCAACGAGCGCGAGATCAGCATCAAGGCGCTCTCGCCGGCGGCCGTCAGCGGCCGGCTTCAGGTGCCGATCGGGCGTCTGCGCAAGCTCGCGATGGGCGGCGAGTACCTGGCGGCGTTCACCGTCGGCGACCAACTGCTGTGAGGAGCCGCGGAGCCGCTGCGCAGGACCGTGCGCTTCCTGTTGGACCAGCTCAAGGCTTGAGCCCGGTGCGGGCGTCCTTGTGCGTGATCAGCCGGATCGGCACCGGCTTGGCGTTCCAAATGTCTGCGCAATACTCGCGAATCGACCGGTCCGACGAGAATTTGCCGGATCTGGCCGTATTCATGATCGACATGCGGGTCCAGCGTTGGGTATCGCGGTAGGCCGTCGAGACCCGGGCCTGGCATTGCGTGTAGGACTGAAAGTCCGCGAGCAGCATGTACGGATCGTTGATCAGCAGGTCGTCGATCAGCGGCGCGAATAGATCGGCATCGCCGCGCGAGAAGAAGCCGCCGCGGATCAGGTAGATGACGTCGCGCAGTTCGGCATTGTCTTCATAATGGTCGAGCGGGCGGTAGCCGCGCTCCTTCAGACGGCAGACCTCCGGCGCATCGAGGCAGAACAGGAAGAAATTCTCGGCGCCGACCTCGTTGCGAATTTCTATGTTGGCGCCGTCCAGGGTGCCGATCGTCAGGGCGCCGTTCATGCAGAACTTCATGTTGCCGGTTCCCGAGGCTTCCTTGCCGGCGGTGGAGATCTGTTCCGAGAGATCCGCGGCGGGGTAGACGCGCTGGCCGTTCGTCACGTTGAACTTCGGCAAGAACACGACCTTCAGCCGGTCGCGAACGTCCGGGTCCCGGTTGACGACGTCGCCGACCGCCGTGATGAGCTTGATCATCAGCTTCGCGGCTCGATAGCCGGGCGCGGCCTTGCCGCCGAATATGAAGGTGCGCGGCTGAACGTCCGCGGACGCGTCCGATTTGATGCGCCGGTACAGCGAGACGATGTGCAGCACCTGCAGGTGCTGGCGCTTGTATTCGTGGATTCTCTTGACCAGGACGTCGAACATCGAGTCGGGGTCGATCACGATGCCGGTTTCGCGCAGCGCCAGAGCCGCAAGATCGCGCTTGTTCTCGAGCTTGATCGCGCGCCAGCGCTCGCGGAATTCGCGGTCCTCGATCAGCGGCTCGAGAGCCCGGAGCTGCGCCAGGTCCTTGACCCAGCCGCCGCCGATGCGCTCGCTGATCAGCGTCGACAGGCGCGGATTGCTGAGCACCATCCAGCGGCGCGGCGTCACGCCGTTGGTCTTGTTGCGGAATTTGTGCGGCCAAAGGTCGTAGAAGTCCTTCAGGAGATCCGTTTTCAGGAGCTGTGAATGCAGTTCGGCGACTCCGTTGATCGCATGGCTGCCGACGCAGGCGAGATGCGCCATGCGCACGCAGCGTTCGCCGCTCTCGTCGATCAGCGAAAGCCTGGAAATCCGCTCCTCGTCGCCCATGAAGCGAATTCGCACCTCGTCGAGGAAGCGCGCGTTTATCTCGTAGACGATTTCCAGGTGCCGCGGCAACACGCGGCCGAACACGTCCAGCGGCCAGCGCTCCAGGGCTTCCGGCAGCAACGTGTGATTGGTGTACGCGAAGGTGTTGCAGGTCACGTACCACGCGTCCGCCCACGGCATTTGGTTTTCATCGACGAGCAGCCGCATCAACTCCGCGATCGCGATCGCCGGGTGCGTGTCGTTCAGCTGAACGGCGAACTTCTCGTGGAATTGCCGCAGCGGAATCTTCTGGCCCCGCAGAATCCGCAGCATGTCCTGTAAGGAGCACGAGACGAAGAAATGCTGCTGTTCGAGCCGCAGCTCCTTGCCGCGCAGGCGCTCGTCGTTCGGATAGAGCACTTTGCTCAAATTCTCGGACGTGATCTTTTGATTGACCGCGCCGTAATAGTCGCCGCTGTTGAAGGTCGCGAAGTCGAACGACTCGGGAGCTTCGGCGCGCCACAAGCGCAGGGTGTTCGCGGTGTTCGAATGATAGCCGAGGATCGGCGTGTCGTACGGGACGCCGCAGACTGTCTTGTCGGGCGCCCAGCGCACGCGCAGGCGGTCCTGCTCGTCGACGTACTGTTCGGTGCGGCCGCCGAATTTGACGTCGACCGCCCACTCGGGGCGGATGACCTCCCAGGGGTTGCCGTAGTGCAGCCATTTGTCGGTTTTCTCGACCTGCCACCCGTCGCTGATCACCTGGTGAAAGATGCCGAATTCATAGCGAATTCCGTACGCGAGCGACGGCACTTCGAGCGTCGCCAGGGATTCGATGAAACACGCCGCGAGCCGGCCCAAGCCGCCGTTGCCGAGTCCCGGCTCCACTTCCTGGCGCAGCAGATCATCCAGATCCATGCCGATCTCTGCCATCGCCGCACGCACGCGGTCGAATATGCCGAGATTGACCAGATTGTTGCCGAGATGCGGGCCGGTGAGGAATTCGGCCGAAAGGTACGAGACCGTGCGCGAACCCCGCTTCGTGTATTCGGCCGCTGTGCTGATCCAGCGCTGCAGCATCCGGTCCCTTACGGCGTATGAGAGCGCCATGTAATAATCATTCTTGGTCGCGAGCGCCGGGAATTTTCCTTGCACATAGAACAGGTCGTCGAGGAACGCGTTGATCAGCGCGTCCTTGCCGAGCGCCGTGCGGCCGTCGCCGGCGGGGGGCTCGCGTTCGGGATGAGTGGGTTCAGAGGTCATCGCTATGTATCCCGTCGCATCGAGGTGCAGCGTAGCACTGTGCGGCGCCTTCTGGTAAGCCTCGCCGCCGTGGCACAATGAAGCATGACGATGAAGACGATTCCAATGTTCGTCGAAGTCGCGGGTTGGTGCGCGGCCGGCGCAATTCTCGGCGCTTACGCGCTGCTGTCCGCGGGCAAGCTGCAGGCGCGCTCCGCGACGTACCAGTGGCTGAACATCGTCGGCGCCGTCGGCTTCATAATCAACAGCGGCTGGAACGGCGCCATTCCGTCGGCGGCGCTCAATGCCGTTTGGCTCGTGATCGCAGTGTATGCGCTGAGGCGCAATCGCAGGCCGAGCTAGCGCGCCGCCATCGGGCCGCCGGCTGCGCCGGCGAAATTCGAGCATCGCGTCGGGTCGTGGTGCATCAGCCGATCGCGGCCGGTAGTCTTCGCCGCGTAGACAGCGCGATCCGCGGCCTCTATCAGTTGCGCGACGCTGTGATACGGAGTGTCGGCACCGTGGGCCGCGAGTCCAACCGACGCCGTGACGTTGACGAAGCCGCCGTCGACGGGGTATTGGGCGGCGCGCAGGCGGTGGAGCAGGCGCCGGCAGACCGTGTCGGCCGCCGCGATCTCGAGACCCGGCAGGACGATCAGAAATTCATCTCCGCCGTAGCGTGCGACGCAATCGGTTGCGCGCGTGACCGAGAGAATTTGCTTGGCGGTGCCTGCGAGCACGGTGTCCCCGGTCGGATGGCCGTAGGTGTCGTTGATTTTCTTGAAATTATCCAAATCGACGAAGCCGATGCTCAAGGACCACCCGCCGGCGCCGGCCGCTTGGAACTCCCGCTGCAGTATCTGATCGAGATGGCCGCGGTTGTATACCCCGGTCAGTGCATCGCGCCGTTGCCGGTCCTCGAGCGCCGTGGTCCGCGCTTCGAGATCCGCGGTCGCCGCTTGCAGCATGTTCACCGCTTCGAGCGCGCGCAGGTTGCGCATCGTGAGTAGTTCCCGGGCCTGCTCCAGCATCGCCGCGGCCTCGTCGGGAGGCAGCAATGCGGTGTCGAACAGTCGTTCGATTTCCGGAATTTCCGCGACGATTCGGTCGATCGCCGCAGCGAGCTGGCCCGAGCTCAGCCGCAGCAACGCGTGCGCGCGGTCGGCGAGCGCGTCGATATCCACGCCGACGGTGGCGCCGAGCAGCATTTCGACGCATTCGCTGCCGAGCGCGGCGCACGCAGCCACCACCCCGGCGTTCGTCGGACGCTCTTGGGCCAACGGCGAATGACTGCCCTCGACCGCGCGGCACAGCGGTTCGGGCAATTTCCAATGGCGCAGCAGCCAGGCCCCGAGCGACGCATGATCCAGACCCAAACGGGCGTGCTCGTACGCCGCAAGCTGTGCGTGCGCCGCACGGCGCGGCAGCTCCGCGTAGAAATCGGGCGCGGCCCGGTCCACCGCCAAGACCGCGATGTCTTGCAGAAGCGCGGCGAGAAATACCTCTTCGACCGCATTGACGTGCAGCATCTCGGCGAACGTCCGCGCCGCGGATGCGCTCAAGATGGTCTTGCGCCAGAAGTGCACATAATCGATGCCGGTGCTCTTGATGGCCTTGTATGTGCCGACGAGCGAGAAGCTCAATGCGAGCGTCGTCGCGGCGTTGAGCCCCAAAACGACGAGCGCCTGACGCAGGTTTCCGCTCTCGCGCCGCTTCGCGTACAGCGGCGAATTCGCGACGCGCAGAATCTTCGCGGCGAGGCCCGGGTCTTTGCCGATCGCCGCGGCGACCCGATCGAGGTCGATGTCCGGGTCGCCGGCGAGTGCGATGATCTGCTGCGCGATCGCGGGCGGGCTCGGGAAGCTCACCGACGCCTTCAACTTGTTTCGCAATACATCGAGCATGGCCGGTTTCGCCGTCTCAACGGGTACAGGATTCCCTTAACGGCTCGCGGCGCAAAACCTTGAGTGTCTGCGACCTAGGGTCCGGCCGCGTGACGGTCGCGCAACAACGCGACGACGTGCGCGAGCGACAGGTTCTTGGAGTGCAGCAACAATAAGGTGTGGTAGATGAGATCCGCCGCTTCGCCGACGACTTTGGCGTCGGGTTCCGCGACCGCGGCGAGCGCGAGCTCCAAACCTTCCTCGCCGACCTTTTGCGCGATCCTCAGCATGCCTTGCGCCGCCAGGCGCGCCGTGTAGCTGCCTTGCGGCCGGTCGCGCAGGCGCGCGGCGATGATGCCCTCGAGCTCGACCAGGAACGAAAGCTCTTCGGCCGCCGCGCGCGGCGCGCTCTCGCCGAAGCACGTCGGGGTGTTCAAATGGCAAGCGGGTCCGTGCGGCTTCGCCGTGATCAGCAGCGTATCGCCGTCGCAATCCGCCGCCAGCGCGCGCACCTCGAGATAATGGCCGGAGGTCTCCCCTTTGGTCCAGAGCCTGCGCTGGCTGCGGCTCCAAAAGGTCACCCTGCCGGTGCGCTCGGTCGCGGCGAGCGCGTCGCGGTTCATGTAGCCGAGCATCAGCACGGCGCCGCTGTCGGCATCTTGAATGATCGCCGGCACGAGCCCGTCGGCCTTGTCCCACGCCAGAGCGCCGATGTTCGTCATGGTCGTACCTCGATGTTCGCCGCCCGCAGAGCGCGCTTCAGGTCGGGAATCGCAATCTCGCCGGAGTGGAATACGCTCGCGGCGAGTGCGGCGTCGACGCGCGCGTCGCGAAACACCTCGACGAAGTGCGGCGGCGCACCCGCGCCTCCGGAGGCGACGAGCGGCACCCGGCAGATGCCGCGAACCGCGCTTAGCTGAGCGATGTCGTAGCCCTGGCGCACGCCGTCGCTCGCCATGCAATTGAGCACGATCTCGCCGGCGCCGCGGCGCACGGCCTCGACCACCCAGTCGAGAGTCCGGCGTCCGGCGTCGCGCGTGCGCGCGGCGTCGCCGGTGAATTGCTTGACGAAATAGTCGCCGTTCACCGTGTGGCTATCGATGCCCACGACGACGCATTGGGCGCCGAATCGCTCGCTCAACGCGTCGATCAGATCCGGATTCGACAGCGCGGGTGAATTCACGGAAATCTTTTCCGCGCCGGCCGCGAGCACCGCTTCGGCCTGCGCAACCGAGGCGATGCCGCCGGCGACGCAGAACGGGATATCCGGCAGCCGGGCGACGCGGTCGACCCACGAACGCTCGACCGAGCGGCCGTCCGGGCTCGCGCTGATGTCGTAGAAAACGAGCTCGTCCGCGCCCTCGTCGCGGTAGCGCGCCGCCAATTCGAGGATGTCGCCGACGACCCGATGGTCGCGGAAGCGCACGCCCTTTACTACCTGGCCGTCGCGGACGTCGAGACATCGGATTATGCGCTTGGCAAGAATGCTCGCAACTCCTCGACCGGAATCAATTCATCCAGCAGCGCCTTGCCGCTGATCGCGGCCGCCGCGCCGGCGCCGGCCAGCGCGGCTAGATCGTGCGCGCCGCGCACTCCGCCGGAAGCCTGCCATTGGACGCTCGGGAATCGAGCGGCGGCCTCCCGGTACAGCGCGACGTTCGGTCCGGACAGCGCGCCGTCGCGCCGCACGTCGGTGCACAGAACGTGTTTGAGCGCGGCGGCTTCGAAGGCGGCGACTGCGTCCCACAGCGATAGTTGCGACTGTTGCCGCCAGCCGTGGGTCGCAACGCAAGGCGTGCCGCGCTCGTCGAGCCGCACGTCGAAGGCAAGCGTGATGCGTTCGGCGCCGAATTCGGCGAACCATGCGCCGACCGACGCCGCGTCGGTCACCGCCGCGCTGCCGATGACGACGCGCGCAGCCCCGAGTTCGAGCATCGCGGCAACCGCGGCGCGATCGCGCAAGCCGCCGCCGACCTGCAATTTCACGTCCCTTTGGGCGGCGAGATCGCGGATGATCGACAGGTTCGCACCGGTCCCGTCGCGCGCGCCATCGAGATCGACGACGTGCAGCCAAGCGGCGCCCTGGTCCCGATACCTGGCGAGGAGCTCGAGCGGCGCCGGCGCATAGACGGTCTCGGCGTCGAAGTCGCCGAGCAACAGCCGCACGCAGCGTCCGCCGCGAAGATCGATCGCCGGGATCAGTCGCATGGCGCGCCAAGGAAGTTGCGCAGGACTTGCGCGCCGACCGCGGCGGAGCGCGCGGGGTGGAACTGCGCGCCGAAGAAATTGCGCTGCTGCACACAGGCGCTGAACGGCTCTCCGTAGCGCGTCGTCGCGGTCGTCGCGGGTCCGACCGGCAGCGCGTAGCTGTGCACGAAGTAGGCGTAGGCGTCGGGCGTCAAGCCAGCGAGCAACGGCGCCGGCCGCGTGATCTCGAGCGTGTTCCAGCCGGTGTGCGGGACCGGCCGCCCCGGCGCCTCGGCAATCCGCTCGGCGCGGCCCGGAATGATGCCAAGGCAAACGGCGCCGCCCTCGGCCGACGCATCGAACAGCAATTGCATGCCGAGGCAGATTCCGAGCACCGGCTGGCGCAGCGTCGGAATGAGCGCATCGAGGCCGGCGCGGCGCAGCCGCGTCATCGCATCGGCGGCCGCGCCGACCCCCGGCAATATCACGTGGCTCGCCGCGCGGATGCGCGCTGCATCCGCGGACACGGCGGCGGATACGTTCAGGCGCGCGAGCGCGAACTTCAACGACGCGATGTTGGCGCCGCCGCTCGCGATGATGACTACATCGGGCGCGCTCACAGCACGCCTTTGGTGCTCGGCAGATCGGCGCCGTCGAGCCGCACGGCCTGGCGCAAACTGCGTCCGACGCCTTTGAAGCACGACTCGACCATGTGATGGGTATTCTCGCCGCGCACGCGCACGTGCAGCGCCGCGCCGAGCGACTCGGCGAGAGAACGGAAGAAATGCGGAACGAGTTCGGTCGGCAGATCGCCGATGCGCTCGCGCTCGAACCGGCCGTCCCAGAGGAAGTACGGCCGTCCGGACAGATCGAGAGCGACTTGCGCCTCGGCTTCGTCCATCGCGAGTAGGAAGCCGTAGCGCGCGATCCCGCTCTTGTCGCCGAGCGCCTCGCGCAGGGCCTGCCCGAGCGCGAGCGCGCAGTCCTCGACCGTATGATGCTCGTCGATGTGCAGATCTCCGGATGCGTGCAGTCTGAGCGCGAAGCCGCCGTGTTTCGCGATTTGTTCCAGCATGTGGTCGAAAAAGCCGAGGCCGGTGTGGATCTCGCTCGGACCCTCGCGCGCAAGATCCACTTCGACCTGGATGTCGGTTTCCTTGGTCTTGCGGCGCACGCGCGATCTTCGCCCCTGTTCGACGATGCGCCGCGCGATCGCGGGCCAGGCCTGCTCCGCGGGCCCGTTCAGGCTGATCTTGATTCCGTGGATGCCGAGATTCGCGGCGAATTGCAGGTCGGTGTCGCGGTCGCCGACCATGAAACTGCGCTGCAGGTCGACCGGGCCGTCAGCGACGTAAGCCTTGACGAGGTCGACGCTCGGCTTGCGGCAGAGGCAATCGTCGGCCTTGAAATGCGGACAGATGAATACCGCGTCGAACTCGATTCCCTGGGAGGCGAACAGATCGAGAATGAAACGGTGCGCGCGGTCGAAGCGGTCGTGCGGCAGGCTCGCGCTGCCGAGCCCGTCCTGGTTCGTGACGACCGCGAGCTCGAATCCCGCGCGCTTCAGGTCGAGCAGCGCCGGAACGACGCCCGGCATCAGGCGAATCTTCTCCAGCGAATCGACTTGCTCGTCCGGCGGTTCTTCGTTCAGCGTACCGTCGCGATCCAGGAACACGATATGCCGTCCGCTCATGCCGACTCCAGGCTGGTAAGCAATGCGTCGTTTTGCGCGCGCGTGCCGACCGTGATGCGCAGCGACCGCGGCAGGGCCGGATTGCCGCGCAGATCGCGCACGATCAGCCCGCCGGCGATGCTCCTGCGCATGAACTCGTCGGCGTCGGGACTGTCGATCAGCAGGAAGTTGCAGTCGCTGTCATGCACGGCGCTCACGAGCGCGCAGGCTTCGAGGCCGCGGCGCAAGCTTTCACGCTCGGCGAGCAGCGCGCGCAGCTTCTCCTGCGTCGCGCGCAATTCCGCGGGCGTTAGCGCCGCGAGCGCCGCGTCGATCGTCGGCTGCGCGAGGCAGTAGGGCGGCACGATGCGGCGCGCGAGTTCGATCAAGGAAGGGTGCGCGAGCAGCGTGCCGATGCGCGCACCAGCCAGGGCATGAGCTTTGGATAGCGTGCGCAGGACCGCGAGGGTCGCGTACTTGTCGAGCCGGCGCGCGATGCTGGGCGCGCCCGACCATTCGATGTAAGCCTCGTCGACGCCCACGATTGCTTTGCCGTCGAGCGCCGCGCAGACGGCCTCGACGGCGCCGGCGTCGAGCAAATTGCCGGTCGGATTGTTCGGCGAGCACAAATAGACCAGTTTGACTCCGGGATGCCACGCCGCGAGCAGAGCGTCCGGGTCGAGATCCCATCCGCGCTCGCGGCGCAGAGGAACTTCGAGGATGTCGGCGCCTTGAATCCGCGCCGCGACCTGGTACATGCCGAACGTCGGCGTGCATTGCAGGATCGCATCCGCGCCCGCGCGCAGGTAGATCCGCGACAGGACATCGATCGCCTCGTCGCTGCCGCGCGCCGCCAGGACGTTTTCCGGCGCAACCTCGTATACCGCGGCGAGCCGCTCGATCAACGCCGCCGGCTGCGGCTCCGGATAGCGATTCAGGCCCGACGCGCCCGCATCGGCGGTCGGCCGCCATGGCGCTTCGTTCGCATGCAGGCGCGTCAAGGACGGCAGCCACGCGGCGTGCGCGTAGGGCTTCAGCGTCCGAATTTCCGGGCGCGCGAGCGCGAGCAGGGGATTCATCGCCGCATTCCTTCGAGCGCGGCGAGCCGTACCGTCACGGCCGCGGCATGCGCATCCAAGCCTTCGAGTCCGGCGAGGACCTGCGCCGTGGGGCCCAAGCTCTGGAGCCCCGCGGGCGTGAGTTCCTGGACCGTGATCCGCTTTTGGAAATCCTCGAGCGACAAGCCGCTGTAGGCGCGCGCATAGCCATAGGTCGGCAGCGTGTGATTCGGGCCGGCGCAGTAATCGCCGATCGATTCCGGCGACCAGCTGCCGAGGAAGACCGCGCCGGCGGCCGTGACCCGATGGAGCCAGGCGCGCGGCTCGCGGATTTCCAGGATCAAGTGCTCGGGCGCGTACGCGTTCGCGAGATCGAATGCCTCGGCCAGCGAATCCACGATGATCGCGCGCATGTGGCCGATCGATTGGTCGAGTATCGCGCCGCGTTGCAGGCCGCGGCGCTGCCGCTCGACCTCGGCGGCGGCCGCGTGCGCGAGCGCCGCACTGTCCGTCACCAACAGCGCTTGTGCGTCGACGCTGTGCTCGGCCTGTGCGAGCAAGTCGGCCGCGACGAAGTCCGCCCGCGCGCCGTCGTCGGCGACGACGAGCACCTCGCCGACGCCGGCCGGCAGGTCCGCGGCCGCACCGGCGGGGTCGCCGGCAACGATCATTTTCGCCGCGGCTACCCAGGCGTTGCCCGGTCCGAATATCTTGTCGCACTTCGGCACCGGCGCGCAGCCGTACGCCATCGCGGCGACCGCTTGCGCGCCGCCGAGCTTGAAGACTTGCGTGATGCCGGCTTTGCGCGCAGCGGCGAGCACGGCCGGGTCGACGGCGCCGTCCGCGTGCGCCGGCGTACAGAGGACGCGCACCGGGCAGCGGGCGATCGCCGCCGGCACCGCGAGCATGATCGCCGTCGAGGGCAGGGGCGCGGAACCCGCCGGTACGTACAGCCCGACCGCCGTCAGCGGTACGCTGAGCCGCTCGCACAGCACTCCCGGAGCGGTTTCGATACGCAGCGGCGGCGCTCCTTGCGCGGCATGGAAGCGGTGCACGTTGGCAATCGCGGTTTCTATCGCCGCGTGCTCGGCGCGCCCGAGCGCATCGTCGGCGGCGGCGAATTCCGCTTCGCTCACGCCGAGCGATTCGAGGTCCGCGCCGTCGAAGCGCCGCGTCAGTTCGAAGAGCGCGGCCGCGCCTTGCGTACGCACGGCGTCGATGATGCGGCGCGCATCGGCCGCGACGCATGCGGCGGCGCGCAGCGCCGGCCGGCGCAGTGCGGCCTGCCGGTCGGCCGCGGACGATTGCTTCCATTCGAGTATGCGCATGGCTTCAGGCGAGCATCATCTCGACCGGCAGCACGAGCACCGAGCTTGCCCCGACCTTCTTCAGCTCCTCGAGCGTTTCCCAGAATACGTTCTCGCGGCATACGGCATGCACGGCGACCCGGTCGCCGCGGCCGTCGAGCGGAATCACGGTCGGCGCTTCGCTGCCCGGCAACAGCTTGGCGATGGCCGGCAGCGCGGCGCGGGGCGCGTGCAGCATGATGTACTTGCTGCCCTTGACCTGTTCGACGCCGTCGATGCGAATCAACAGACGGCGCTCCCACTCTTGCTTCTCGGCGGGAATCGGCACGGGCGTGCGGATCAACACCGCCTGGCTCGCCAAAACGGTCTCGACCTCGCGCAAGTGATTCGCCGCGAGCGTCGACCCGGTGGAGACGAGATCGCAGATCAAATCCGCGCGGCCGAGACGCGGCGCGATCTCGACCGAGCCCGACAACACGACGACCTCGGCCGCGATGCCCCGTTCGGCGAGAAAGCGCGCCAGAATCGCGGGGTATGTCGTCGCGATGCGCTTGCCGGCCAAGGATTGCGCTCCGCGGTAGTCGAAGCCGTCGGGCACCGCGATGCAGAGCCGGCAATGGCCAAAATCCAGCAGCTTGATTTGCTCGAACAGCGGCGCGAGGCCGCGCGCTTCGAATGCGAGGCGCTTCTCCCGGACGACGTTCAGTCCCACTAGGCCTAGGTCGCAGACGTCCTCCTGGACGAGATCAGGAATGTCGTCGTCGCGGACGAACAGCACGTCGAGGGGCATGTTCTCGCCGTGGCACATGAGCTGGTCCCTGCCGCGTGTGTACTTCAGCCCGCAGCGGCCGAGTAGGTCGAGGGAGCTGTCGGTCAGCCGGCCGCTCTTCTGTATCGCTATTCTCAAACGCATCGACAAGCTCCCGCTCAAGGATTGCGAGCGGCGCTGAGCCGCTGCGCGACGGTCCGGTAACCGCCGTTGCCCGAAGTCAAATAGCGCGCGACGCGGCCGACCGTCGTGACGCTGACGCCGGTATGGCGGTGGATCTCCCGGTAGGGCATGCCGCGCTCCAATAGTTCCACGACCGCCCAGCGATCCGCCATCGCCTGCAATTCAGCCGGCGTGCACAGATCGCGAAAGAAGCTGCGGCATTCTTCGACGCTGCGCAGCGTCAGGATCGCCGCGCACAGCGCGCGCTCATGCTGCAGTTCCTGGCGGACGGTAACGGGCCGGTTGGTTTTCATGATGATTTGGGATCCGCGCAGCCGTCGTCGCCGGGTGCGCCGCAGCGCGTGTATTAATGTGATAATACATTATTACATTATGACGGATTGCGCAAGCCGCGCGGCGTCCGAACTTGACGACGGCCCCTCCGCCTGCCTAGAATCCGCCCGCTCATCTAGACCGGCTTAGGGAAAGGCCCTTAGAAGCCGGGGCAACCATCGAGGATTTCACGGTCCGCGAAACGGTGCCAACTCCTGCGGCGCCTTGGGCATCGAGCCTTAAAGGACCGATAGATGAGCGGCCTATCGAGCCTGCGCGTCGCGTCGGCATCGATGGCGCGCAGAGCGGTACGCTCCACAGGGGTAAACGAGCCCGTGAGGAGTCAGGAGCCGCGTGTCGCTAGGTGTGGATACAGAATCCGTCGATGAAGTCTTGGATCTGCCCTCGCCGTGGGCGCTTCATTACGGCGATCTGTTGCCCGCCGCGCGCGTCGCCTTCCGCATCGAAGGTCGCGCGGGCGCGCCGATCGTGGCCGCGCTCGGCGGCATATCCGCTCACCGGCGCGTCGCGGGCGAGGCGGGCTGGTGGTCGGCGCTCGCGGGGCCGGGCATGGGGATCGATACGGGGCGCTACCGCGTGCTCGGCATCGATTACCTCGGCGGCTCCGGCGCAAGCAGCGCGCCCGACGGGCGCACCGCTTTCCCGAGCTTGAGCGCCCACGATCAAGCCGCGGTACTCGCCGAGATTCTGCGCCGCCGCGGATTGCGGCTGCACGCGATCGTCGGAGCCTCCTACTGCGGCATGGTGGCTCTTTCGTTCGCGTTGCGCTATCCGGATCTCGTGGATCGCATCGTCGTCGTGAGCGCGGCCGACCGCTCGCAGCCGCTGTCGACCGCGTGGCGCTGCGTACAGCGGCAGATCGTGCGCGAGGCGATCGAACGGGGCGAGGGCGCGGCCGGCCTGCGGCTCGCGCGCGGCCTCGCGATGGCGACCTATCGGACCGCCGCGGAGTTTTCCGCGCGGTTCTGCGGCCCGCCGTCGAGGATCGGCGGGAAATTTCAGTTTCCGATCGAGCAATACCTATTTGCGCGCGGCGACGACTACGTGCGTAGATATCGGGCGGAATCCTTTCTCGTGTTGAGCGAATCGATCGATCTGCATGCGGTCGACGCGGCGCTCGTGCGCACGCCCACGACCCTGATCGGCATATGCGAGGACCAATTGGTGCCGCTCGCCGACGTGCGCGCCTTGGGCGCCCGTTTGGGCGGTCCCTGCCGGC
The DNA here is from genome assembly GCA_027456085.1 of Steroidobacteraceae bacterium. Taxonomy (GTDB): domain Bacteria; phylum Pseudomonadota; class Gammaproteobacteria; order Steroidobacterales; family Steroidobacteraceae; genus Bog-1198. Next base: position 14,196 of record DAIDVO010000108.1, read on the forward strand.
TCGTGCAATTGAGCTCTCTTTTCGGCCATGACGCGTTCTTGAAGGAAGGCGTCGCGTTGAAACCCATCATCGAACAGGCGCTCGCGGAGGCGACCAAGTGACCCAGGAGAAAGATCGGAAGCCCGCGACGCGGGCGGTGCGGGCGGGGCTGGAATCGGACGCGCAATTCGGCGCGGTCGTGCCGCCCATTTATTTGTCGTCGAACTTCGCGTTCGACGGCTATCGCAAGCAACGCAGCAAATACGACTACACACGCTCCGGCAATCCGACGCGCGACCAGCTGGCGCGGGCGCTCGCGGATCTCGAGGGCGGCGCCGGCGCCGTCGTCACCTGCACCGGCCTTGCCGCGATTACGCTGATTCTGGCGACGCTGCCCGGCGGCGCGCGCGTGCTTGCGCCGCACGATTGCTACGGCGGTACGTACCGCCTGCTCGCGGCGCTGCACGCGAAGGGCGCCATCATCGCCGATTTCGTCGATCAGAACGATGCCGCGGCGCTCGCGCGCGCGCTCGCCACGAAGCCGGCGCTCGTGTGGATCGAGACGCCGAGCAATCCCTTGCTGCGCATCGTCGACATCGCCGCTGTCGCCGCGGCCGCGCACGCGCGCGGCGCGCTCGTGGTCGCGGACAACACGTTTCTGTCGCCGATCTGGCAACGGCCGCTCGACTTCGGCGCCGACCTCGTCATGCATTCGACCACGAAGTATCTGAACGGCCATAGCGACGTCGTCGGCGGCGCGGTGATCGCGCGCACGGCGGAGCAAGTGGAGAGGCTCGCCTGGTGGGCGAATGCGATCGGCGTCACCGGTGCGCCGTTCGACAGCTTCCTCACGCTGCGCGGCGTGCGCACGCTGCACGCGCGCATGCGCGTGCACGAGGAGAACGCCCGGGCCGTCGTCGCAACGCTTGGCGGACATGCGGCGGTCGCGAAGGTCCACTATCCGGGGCTCGCGCACCATCCGGGACATGCGCTCGCCGAGCGCCAGCAGAGCGGCTTCGGCGCGATGCTGAGTTTCGAACTCGTGGGCGGCGAGGCCGCAGTGGAGGCGTTCCTGGATGGGCTCGAATGCTTCACGCTCGCCGAGTCGCTCGGCGGCGTGGAGAGCTTGATCGCGCATCCGGCGACGATGACGCATGCGGGCATGGAGGCGGATGCCCGCTTGCGCGCCGGCATCGGACCGGGACTGCTGCGCGTCTCGGTCGGCATCGAGGATGCTGCGGATCTGACCGCCGACATCGAGTCGGCGCTGCGGCGCGTGACGCGGCGCAGCGCGCTTTGAGGCGCCCGGGGCGGCGCGCGCCGCGCGCTTAGAGCGCCGCGAGCACCGCGTCGCCGGCCGCGCGCGTCGAGATCGCCGCGCTGCCCGCGGCCGCGATATCCGCCGGCAGCGCGCCGCAGTCGACCGCCTTCGATACCGCGGTTTCGACGGCGCGCGCTTCGGCTTCGAGGCTCAGCGAATGCCGCAGCAGCAGTGCGGCGCTCAGGATCGTCGCGTACGGATTCGCGATGCCGCGCCCGGCGATGTCGGGCGCCGAGCCGTGGATCGGCTCATAGAGTCCGCCGCGGGCCGACTCGCCGAGCGAGGCCGACGGCAGCATTCCCAAGGATCCCGCGAGCATCGACGCTTCGTCGGTGAGGATGTCGCCGAACATGTTCTCGGTCACGATGACGTCGAAGTCCCGCGGCTTGCGGATCAAGTGCATCGCGGCCGCATCGACCAGCATGTGCTCATAGGAGACGTCCGGGTACTCCGCGCTCATCACGCGCTCCACAACGAGCCGCCAGAGGCGCGAGGTTTCCATCACGTTCGCTTTGTCGATCGAAGTCAGCTTCTTGCGCCGGCCGCGCGCGAGCCGCGCCGCGAGGCGCACGACGCGCTCGATCTCGGCGGCCGTATAGCTGCACAGGTCCGACGCCTCGGTCGCGGTGCGGTGCTTTGCGCCGAAGTAGATGCCGCCGGTCAGTTCGCGAACGACCATGATGTCGACACCCCGCAGTAGTTCAGCCTTGATCGGCGATGCGCCGAGCACGGCCGGATGCGGCGCGACCGGGCGCAGATTCGCGAACAGCCCGAGCGCCTTGCGCAGCTGCAGGAGGCCCTGTTCGGGCCGCACCTCGGCATTCGGATCGGACCACTTCGGGCCGCCGACGGCGCCCATCAGGACGGCATCCGCGCGTCGGCACAACGCGAGCGTAGCCTGCGGCAGCGCCTCTCCGGTCGCGTCGATCGCCGCGCCGCCGAGCAGCGCCGATTCGAAGCGGAAATCGTGGCCGAAGCGCTTGCCGACGGCGCCGAGCGCGCGCACGGCTTCGGCGGTCACCTCGGCGCCTATGCCGTCGCCCGCGAGCACGGCGATCAATGCGTGCATCCGCGGCTCCTTATTTACGCTGCGCCGCTTCGTAAGCGGCGGTATCGGCAAGCTTGCTTTGCAGGTAGCCGAGCTCATCGAGCCCGCTCAACAGGCAGTGGCGCGCGAATGCCTCGATGGGGAACGCCACGCTCGCTCCGTTCGGCAGCGACAGCCGCATGGATTCCAAATCGATCGTGACTTCGGCCCCGGGATGATCGAGCAGCCAGCGGTGCGTCGTCTCGTCCACGACGACCGGAAGCAATCCGTTCTTCAGCGCGTTATTGCTGAAGATGTCGGCGATCGCGGTGCTGATCACGGCGCGGAAGCCGTAATCCAGCAGCGCCCAAGGCGCATGTTCGCGCGACGAGCCGCAGCCGAAATTATGGCCCGCGACGAGTATCCGGCTGCCGGCCGCGGCAGGCTGGTTCAAGATGAATGCGGGATTCGGTGCGCCGTCCTTGAGGAAGCGCCAATCCGCGAACAAGGACTTGCCGAGCCCGACCTTGGTCGTGATCGTCAGAAAGCGCGCCGGAATGATTTGATCGGTGTCGATGTTGGTCGACGGCATCACGACGGTCTTCGAATGGATCTGCTTTATCGGTTCCATCAGAGCATTTCCCGCGGGTCCGAAATCCTGCCGGTCACCGCGCTCGCGGCGGCGGTGTAGGGGCTCGCGAGCAGCGTGCGCGCGCCGGCGCCTTGCCGGCCTTCGAAATTGCGGTTGCTGGTGCTGACCGCATACGCGCCGGCGGCGACCGTGTCGCCGTTCATGCCGAGGCACATCGAACACCCGGATTCGCGCCAATCGGCGCCCGCGGCTTTGAAAATGTCCGCGAGGCCTTCGGCTTCGGCGAGCCGCTTGACTTCCTGCGAGCCGGGGACGATCAGCATCTGCACGCCCGGCGCGACTCTGCGGCCCTTGAGAATGCGCGCCGCGGCCTGCAGGTCCTCGAGGCGGCCGTTGGTACAGCTGCCGATGAACACGACGTTGATCGGCTTGCCGAGCATCGCCTCGCCGCTGCGGAATCCCATGTACGCGAGCGCCTTGTCGAATACGGCATTGCCGGCGCTCGCGGGAATCGCGCCGCCGACGGGGAGCACCATGCCCGGATTTGTGCCGTAGGTGATCATCGGTTCGAGGCTCGATGCATCGATGTCGACCGATGCGTCGAATTTCGCTCCCGGATCGCTCGGCAGTGCGCGCCATAGTTTCAGCGCCTCGTCCCAATCCTTGCCCTTCGGCGCGCGCGGCCGGCCCGACAAATAGGCGAACGTCGTCTCGTCGGGCGCGATAATGCCGGCACGCGCGCCCGCTTCGATCGACATGTTGCAGACGGTCATCCGCTCTTCCATCGACAGCGAGTTGATCGCCGCTCCGCGGTACTCGAGCACATGGCCCGTGCCGCCGGAGACGCCGATCTTACCGATGATCGCGAGAACCAGATCTTTCGCCGTGACGCATGCAGGCAGGCGTCCGCCGACGTTGACCGCGAAGGTCTTCGGCTTGCGCTGCAGCAGGCATTGGGTCGCGAAGACGTGGCCGACCTCGGTGCTGCCGATGCCGAACGCGAGTGCGCCGAACGCGCCGTGCGTGCTCGTGTGGCTGTCGCCGCAGACGATGGTCATGCCGGGCTGCGTCGCGCCCTGTTCGGGACCGATGACGTGCACGATGCCGCGCCGCGCGTCGCGCAGGCCGTAAAGCTCAATCCCGAAGTCCGCGGCATTCCGTTCGAGCTGGCGCACTTGCTTGGCCGCCGCGTCGAGCTTGATCGGCGTGCTCCCAAACACCTGGTCGGTGCGCGTCGGCGTCGAATGATCGAGCGTCGCGAGCGTGCGGTCCGGACGCCTGACCTTAAGCCCCGCGGCCCTCAGCATCGAGAAGGCCTGCGGCGTGGTGACCTCGTGCGTCAGGTGCAAATCGACGTACAGCACGGCGGGCGTATCCACGGCTTCGGCGACGACTTCGTGGGCCGACCATACCTTGTCGAACATCGTGCGCGCAGTCATGGCTACTTGCCGGACTCCAACCACGGCATCCGCGCGCGCAGCTCGGCGCCGACCTTCTCGATCGGATGGCTCAGGTCCGCCTTCAGCAGCTTGTTGTACTTGCGCCGCCCGCTCTTGTTTTCGGCGATCCATTGGCGCGCGAACTTGCCTTGCTGAATCTCGGGCAGGAGCTTGCGCATTGCCTTCTTCGTCGCCTTGTTGATGACGCGCGGTCCGCGCGTCAAGTCGCCATACTTCGCGGTTTCGCTGATGAAGCGATGCATCTTGGTGATGCCGCCTTCGTGCAGCAGATCGACGATGAGCTTCAATTCGTGCAGGCATTCGTAATAGGCGACCGCGGGTTGGTAGCCGGCCTCGACCAGGGTCTCGTAGCCCTTGACGACGAGTTCCGTTGCGCCGCCGCAAAGCACGGCCTGTTCGCCGAACAGATCCGTCTCGGTCTCTTCCGCGAACGTCGTTTCGAGTACGCCGCCGCGGGTTCCGCCGATGCCGTCGGCATAAGCCAGCGCCTTCGCCTTGGCCTTGCGCGACGCATCCTGCGCGACGGCGATCAGACAGGGCACGCCGCGGCCTTGCTGGTACTGGCGGCGCACGAGATCCCCGGGGCCCTTCGGCGCGATCAGCACGACGTCCAAATCCTTGCGCGGCTTGATCTGCTTGAAATGGATGTTGAAGCCGTGAGCGAACAGCAGTGTCGCGCCCTTCTCGATGAACGGCTTCAATTCTGCGTACAGGGGTTTTTGCGTGAGGTCCGGCACGAGCATCGCGACAAGATCGGCGCCTTTGACCGCGGCCTTCGGCTCCATGACCTTGAGCCCGTCCTTCTTGGCCTTGTTCCAGCTGTCGCCCTTGCGTACCCCGACGACGACGTCATAGCCGCTGTCGCGCAAATTCAGGGCGTGCGCGCGGCCTTGGCTGCCGTAGCCGAGTACGGCGATTCGCGCTCCCCGCAGGGCTTTTTTGTCGACATCTTTTTGCGAAAACAAACGCATGCTGATCTCCTGATAAACCGACTCATACCCTGAAAATGCAAGACCCCGCTCAAAGACCGATTGAGTCTCTTGCGGGGTCCCTCGAATGCGGCACGAAGCCCTAGGGTGAACTGGCCGCAAATAGCACCACAGGGTCTCTTATGATGCAAGACTTAGAGAGCGCGCGCGGCGTAGCGCAAGGGCACGTTATATGAACACGGGCGGTAAGTCTGCGATTCCTCTGTGGCTCCTCTATGAAGACGAGATCGACGCTTGGCGCTCGTCGCAGCCGGCGTTGGTCGAGCGCTGGCTGCGGGCCTCGA
>DAIDVO010000109.1 GCA_027456085.1 Steroidobacteraceae bacterium
CATCGGCGCCGTGCCGAAGCCGAAGCTCTCCGCGCCGATGATCGCGGCCTTGATGACGTCGAGCCCGGTCTTCAGGCCGCCGTCGGTCTGCAGCCGGACCCGGTGGCGCAGATCGTTCGCACGCAGCGTCTGGTGCGTCTCGGCGAGGCCGAGTTCCCAGGGCGTGCCCGCGTATTTGATCGACGACAGCGGGCTCGCGCCGGTGCCGCCGTCGTAGCCGCTGATCGTGATGAGATCCGCGTAGGCCTTCGCGACGCCCGCGGCGACCGTGCCGACGCCTGGCTCGGCGACGAGCTTGACCGAAATCAGTGCGCGCGGGTTGACCTGCTTCAAGTCGAAGATCAGCTGCGCGAGATCCTCGATCGAGTAGATGTCGTGGTGCGGCGGCGGCGATATCAGGCCGACGCCGGGACGCGCGAAACGCAGCCGCGCGATCATGTCGTTCACCTTGTGGCCCGGCAGCTGGCCGCCCTCGCCGGGCTTCGCGCCCTGCGCAATCTTGATCTGCAGCACCTCGGCGCTGATCAGGTATTCCGGCGTCACGCCGAAGCGCCCCGAGGCGACCTGCTTGATCTTCGAGTTCTTTTCGGTGCCGTAGCGCGCCGGGTCTTCGCCGCCCTCGCCGGAGTTCGAGCGTGCGCCGAGCCGATTCATCGCTATCGCGAGCGCCTCGTGCGCCTCCGGCGACAAGGCGCCCAAGGACATGCCGGCGCTGTCGAAACGCGACAGAATCGCGGCGAGCGGCTCCACTTCATCGATCGGCAGCGGGGCGGCCTGCGCCTTCAACTTCAACAGATCGCGAATGCAGGACACCGGCCGCTCGTTGACGAGGCTCGCGAACTCGAGGTAGCGCGCGTATTCGCCCGTCAGCACGGCCGCCTGCAGCGTGGCGACGACGTCGGGGTTGTACATGTGGTACTCGCCGCCGTGCATATACTTCAACAACCCGCCCTGCGCGACATTCTCGTTCGGATTCCACGCGCGTGCCGCGAGGAATTTCGCATCGCGCTCGAGATCCTCGAGGTCAGCGCCCTGGATGCGGCTGTCCGAGCCCTTGAAGCACAGATCGACGACTTCGTCGTGCAGGCCGACGATCTCGAACAATTGCGCGCTGCGGTAGCTTGCAATCGTCGAGATTCCCATCTTCGACATGATCTTGAACAGACCCTTGCGGATGCCGCGGCGGTAGCTGCGGCCGATCTCCTGCCGCTGGCCCGAGTCGAGGTTCAGCGCGCCCTTCTGCATCAGGTCGAACAGCGTCTGATATGCGAGATAGGGATAGACCGCCGTCGCGCCGTAGCCGATCAAGCACGCGAAATGATGCGCATCGCGCGCGGTTCCGGTCTCGACCAGGATGTTGCACTTGCAGCGCAGGCCGGTCTCGACGAGCCGGTGATGCACCGCGCCGGTCGCGAGAAACGCGTGCAGCGGCAGCTTGCCCTCGACCAGATAGCGGTCCGACAGGATCAGCACGAGCTTGCCGCCGCGCACCGCGGCTTCGGCTTGATCGCAAACCGCGAGGATCGCGGACTTCAAATCGAGGTTCTCGTCGTACTGCAGGTCGACGAACTCTTGCGGCACGCCATGGTCGGCGAGCGCGACGATCTGGCGCAACGTGCGCTGCGAGAGGATCGGCGAGGAGAGCACGATCTGTTCGGCATGCTGCGGCATCGGCACGAAGATGTTGGCCTCGGGACCGATCTGCGTCTGCAGCGACATGACGATGCTCTCGCGCAAGCTGTCGATCGGCGGATTGGTCACCTGCGCGAATTGCTGGCGGAAATAGTCGTACAGCGAGCGCGCCTTCCTCGACAGAACCGGCATCGGCGTGTCGTCGCCCATCGAGCCCACGGCTTCGCTCTCGTCCTCCGCAAGCACGCGGATGATCTCGTCGCGCTCCTCGGCCGACACGTTGTACATCTTTTGGTACAAGGCGAGCGTATCGCGATCCATCGGCTCGGCCGCAAGGCGCGGATCGATGAGGTCGGTCTGCAGATAGCGCACGCCCTTCTTCAGCCACGCCTTGTATGGGTGACGGCTCTTGAGCAGATCGTCGATGCGCTTCGTGTCCATGATTTCGGCGGTCTGCAGGTCGAGCGCGAGCATGTCGCCGGGGCCTAGCTTTCCCTTCTTGACGACGTCCTCGGCGCGGTAGTCCCAGACGCCGGCCTCGGAGGCGATCGTGATGTGCCGGTCCTTCGTGATGACCCAGCGCGCCGGCCGCAGACCGTTCCGATCGAGCGTACAGCAGGCATAGCGGCCATCCGTGAGCACGATGCCGGCCGGCCCGTCCCAGGGCTCCATGTGCGTCGCGTAGTACTCGTAGAACGCCTTGAGATCCGGGTCGATCATGTCGACCGACTGCCACGCGGGCGGTATCAGCATGCGCATCGCGTGCATCGGATCCAAGCCGCCGACGAGCAGGAGTTCGAGCATGTTGTCGAGCGATTGGGAGTCCGACCCGGTCAGCGAGACGACCGGAAGAATGTCGGACAGATCCGGCAGCACCGGCGAGCGGAACAGCGGGCCGCGTGCGACCGCCCAACTGCGGTTTCCCTGGACGGTGTTGATTTCACCGTTGTGCGCGAGATAGCGGTAAGGGTGCGCGAGCCGCCACTGCGGCAACGTGTTCGTCGAGAAGCGCTGGTGGAACACCGCGACCGACGCCTCCATGCGCGGATCCTTCAGGTCCGGGTAGAACTCGGCCAGGAACTGCGGCATGACCATGCCTTTGTAGACGATCGTCGTCGAGGACAACGACGGGATATAGAAGGCGGGGTCGTCGCGCTCCAGGCGTTTCTCGGCGCGCCGGCGCGCCAAATAGAGTTTCCGATTGAACGTCGCTTCGTCGATGTCGCCGTGGAAATTGACGAACATCTGGTCGATGACCGGCAGGGTCTTGAGCGCCTCCGCGCCGCAGGCGGCCGGGTCCGTCGGCACGCGGCGCAATCCCGCCACTTCGAATTTCTCCAGCTCGATCTCCTCGGTCAGCACTTGCCGGCCGCGCGCGGCCGTGCCGCTGTCCCGGCTCTGAAACACCAGGCCCGCGCCGAACAGCGGCGTCAGCGAAAAGCCGCAGTCGGCGGCGACGGCGCGCAGGAACGCAATCGGCATCTTGAGCAACAGTCCGCAACCGTCGCCGGTTTTGCCGTCGGCCGCGACCGCGCCGCGATGCGTCAATCGATTCAGCGAACTGATCGCGTTTTGCACGAGCCAATGGCTCGGGCGGTCATCGAGGTTTGCGATCAAGCCGAAGCCGCAGGAGTCCTTCTCATAAACCTGCCGGCACAGGCCCCAATCGCCCGCGCGCACGTCCGCGCAGGCTTGAGTGGCAATAGTGCGATCGACCATATAGCTGCCCATACTTTCCCGCGCCGTACAGCCGAAGCCATAAAGCCCTTACACCGCCGATAAATCGTGTCGAGGCGCGGCCTCGAGGCGCGCCAGGAGGGGGCGAACGCCGTTAAGCGCGCCCGGGTATGGAGGTCATAATACCTAGGTAGCGCAACCCGTCAATTCCCTTTGAGCGGGACGCCCGAGGCGGTTCAGCCCGCGATATAGCGTTCGAGCTGTTCGATGTGCTCGGTTTGCTCCTGCAGCATGGCTTTGACGAGGTCGCCGATCGACAGGACCCCGACGACCCGGCCGTCGACGACGACCGGCAGGTGCCGGATGCGCTCCTTCGTCATGATTTCCATGCAGTGCTGCACCGTATCGTTGAGCGCAACGGTGATGACAGGCGTGCTCATGATGTCCACGACCGGCGTGTCGTGCGACGAGCGGTTCTTCAAAATGACCTTGCGGGCGTAGTCGCGCTCCGAGATGACCCCGAGCAGCGCGCCATGCTCCATCACGAGGAGCGCGCCCACATGCGAAGTGGCCATGATTTCGATCGCGCGCAAGACCGATTCCTGCGGTCCGACCGAGAACAGTTGACGACCCTTCTTGTTGAGCAGTTGACCGACCGTCTGCATATAACCCTCCCCGCGCAGATCCCAGCTATCTACAAGCGCCTGAGGCGACTACGCGCCCCTCGAATATCACTATACTCCGAGCGCACTGCGAGAGACCATTACATGACCGATCCGCCGATCAAACCGCCGCTGGCCGCCTTGCGGCCGCGCGTCCTCGGCTCGCCGTTCGGCGAGCGCATCGACCCGTATTATTGGCTGCGCGACGATAGCCGCGAAAATCCCGAAGTGTTGGCGTATCTCGCCGAGGAGAACGCCTACCGGCGCCGCTGCATGGCCGCAACCGAAGCGCTGGAGCATGCGATCTTCGATGAGATCATCGCGCGCCTGCCGCAGGATGACGTCGGCGTGCCCTACTTCAAGAACGGCTATTGGTATTACGCGCGCTACCAAACGGGGCGGGAATACCCGATCATCGCGCGCCGCAAGGGTACGCGCGAGGCGCCCGAAGAGATCATCGTCGATGCCAATGAACTCGCCGCAGCGCATGATTATTATCAGATCGGCGCGCTCGAGGTCTCGCCGGACTCGCAGATCGCGGCGTTTTGCGAAGACACGGTCGGCCGGCTGGAATATCGCCTGCGGTTCAAGGACTTGCGCACCGGAGAATTCCTCGCCGATAGGATCGATGAGGTCGAGGCGGATCTCGCCTGGGCGAATGACAGCCGCACGATCATGTACGTCGCGAAGGACGCCGAGACCCTGCTCGGGCTTTATGTCAAAAAGCACACGCTCGGCACCGATCCGGGCGGCGACGAATTGGTATTCGAGCAGACCGACAAGAGCTTCTACACCGGGGTCTCGAAATCCAAATCGGATCGATTCTTGTTCATCTCCATGGAGAGCACCGTCGCCTCGGAGTGGCGCTATGCGGACGCCGACGATCCACAGCTGCGCTTCCGGCTGTTTCTCGGGCACGAGCGCGACCACGAGTACCAGATCGAGCACCTTGGCGAAAATTTCGTGATCCGCAGCAACTGGCGGGCGCCTAATTTCCGCTTGCTCTGCGTGCCGGTCGGCGCGGACGGCGAGCGCGACGCCTGGACCGAGCTCGTGCCGCATCGGGACGACGCTTTCATTCATGACTTCGACGTGTTCGACCGGTTTTTGGCCGTCTCGGTGCGCAGCGGCAGCCTGCGCAGGCTCAAGATCGTTCCGCTGCCGCAGAACGCGGCGCACGAACGTCGCACGCCTGCCGCCGAGTTCTTCATCGAAGGCGGCGAGCCCGCCTATGCGATGGAGCTCGGCGACAACCCGGCCATGGACACCGATGTCGTCCGTTATGCCTATTCGTCGCTGACGACGCCGATGAGCGTATACGACTACGACGTCGGGACCGGGGAGCGCGTTTTGCTGAAGCGCGACTCGGTGTTGGGTGATTTCGATCCGGCGAACTACGGCACCGAGCTTAAGTTTGCGCGCGCCGCCGACGGCGCGTCCGTGCCGGTGTCCATCGTCTACCGCAAGGGGTTTGCGCGCGACGGCACCGCACCGCTATTGCAGTACGGCTATGGCGCATACGGCTCCTGCGCCGACCCCGTATTCTCCACCGCGCGGCTTTCGCTGCTCGAGCGCGGATTCGTGTATGCGATCGCGCACGTGCGCGGCGGCCAGGAAATGGGCCGCTCCTGGTACGACGCCGGCCGGCTGCAGGCGAAGCGCAATTCCTTCACCGACTTCGGCGACGTCAGCCGCCACCTGGTCGCCGAAGGTTACGCGGCGCCCGACAAGGTGTTCGCGATCGGCGGCAGCGCGGGCGGTCTGCTCGTCGCGGCCGTGGCGAACCTCGCGCCGCAGCTGTACCGCGGCATCGTCGCGCAAGTGCCGTTCGTCGATGTCGTCACGACGATGTCGGACCGGACGATTCCGCTGACGACGAACGAATACGACGAATGGGGCGACCCGGCGGACCCGGCGGCCTACGCGACGCTGTTGTCGTATTCACCGTACGACAATGTCCGCGCTCAAGACTACCCGGCCATGCTCGTGACCACGGGCCTCTGGGACAGCCAAGTCCAGTATTACGAACCGGTAAAATGGGTCGCGAAGCTGCGCGCGCTCAAAACCGATTCGCATCCTTTGCTGCTGCATATCGAGATGGAGGCGGGCCACGGCGGTAAATCAGGCCGATTCCAGCGCTACCGCGAAATTGCGCTGGAGTACGCGTTCCTGCTCGGCGTGCTCGAGGATCCTTGAATCAATGAAATCGGCGCCGCGCACGCCCTCAGCGGCGCGCGCGGCGGCGCGCCGGCGGCAGCACGATGCACGGCTGCGCGTTCGCCTTCAGCCGCTTGCAGATGGCGTGCGCGCGGGCCGCCGAGAGCCCTTCGACCTGCAGACGATAGAGGCGCCCGGACGATGTCTTGGTCGCCCGCACGTGCGGCTGCAAGCCGCGCAGCACCGATCCGTAGCGCGCGCGCAGCACGCGCCAGCGCTTGTTCGCCGCCGCGGCGCCCGATTTGTAGGCGCCGAGCTGCACGCCATAACCGCCGCCGGTTGAGCCGCCGCCCGGCGCGGCTTTACGCGTCGCGCGCGTGACGCGCGCCCTGGGCGCATGCCGTGCGGTCTTCTCCACAGGCTCGGCGGGTGCCGATGCCGCTGCCGCCGCATTCGCGGCTGCGGGGCTTGCGGCTGCGCTTGCCGGGGCGGAAGGCGCGCCGCCCGGCGGCTGCGCGAGCGTGAAATTCTCGATGCGGATGCGCGCCTCTTCGCTCCACTTGCCGTCGGGATGCTTCCCCAAGAACCCGCGGTAGGCGTCGGGCGTATCGGCGTCGCGCGCCGCCTGCCAGTCCTGGTCCTCGTTGAGCCCGCGCAACTGGGCCTGCGCTTGCGCCGTGAACGCACCGTTCGGATAGTTCTTCACGAATTGTGCGTAAGCGGCCGCCGTGTTGGCGCTGCGGGTCTTTTCCCAGGCGCTCTGTTCCCGGTTGCACCCCGACAGGCCGATCAACACCGCGCAAAGCGCGGCGACTACCCACGGATTCCGTTGCATTGGCGTCCTCACGAGCTACGATCGACGGGATATTGTACTGCCGAATTGCATTCTGTAGTCAGCGGCGCCAAGCTCCCCGCGGCATGAGCGGCGTTCCACCGGATACCCTTGACACATGAACGACGAAAGCGGCGCGCCGCCCCCGGCGCAGACCAAGCGGCGATTCCTCGACCGCGCGCCGACGGCGCCGATGGCGCCGACGGTGATAGGCGCGGGCGCGGTCGTCGTCGGCAACCTGCGCGGCGCCGGGCCGTTCGTCATTTCCGGCGAGGTCGAAGGGGACGGCGACCTTGACGGCTCGCTCTACATCACGGCGAGCGGCGTGTGGAACGGCAACATCCGCGCGGCTCAGGCGCTCGTCGCCGGAAAAGTCTTCGGCAGCTTGCGGGTCGGCGGCAAGCTGGAAATCGGCCGTACCGCCGTAATTCGCGGGTCCGTCAGCGCGGGCAGACTGGCCATCGCCAAAGGCGCCGTCGTCGAGGCGAGCGTCGCGGTGACGGCGGGCGAACCCGTGGTGCGATTCGAAGAGAAACGCGGCACCTGACCGGCCGGGCCCCCGGGCTCTCTGTTTGCGATTGGCGACAGATGTGCCGCTTTTGTGTGTTCTATCGGCTTCCCGCATCCTATGGCGACGAGCATCGATCTGGTCTCAAGATTTCGTGGAGGAGCACATGACGCGGACCGCGGCGGGGGTATTTGCGCTGGCGCTCACGCTGGGGTCGGCTGCGGCCCGCGCCGACGGCGGCTACATCAGCCCGACCGACGAACGCGTGCGCCTGTCGCTCGGCGTCTCGCTGGTTAGCGCGGCGACGTCGCTGCGCCTGGACCCGAGCGGCGGCCAGCCCGGGACCTTCATCAGCGGCGAGAACGACCTCGGCCTGCAGCGTTCGAAGGTCGACCCTAAATTCCAGATCATGTTGCGCGCCGGCGCGCGCAATCGGCTGCGCTTGGACTATTTCAGCCTGGACCGCTCCGCGACCAAGGTCCTCGCGCGCTCGGCGAGCCAGGGGCCGATCGTGTTGCGCAACGCCACGCTGCAGAACGGCGATCCTGTGCAAACGGACCTTAGCCTGCGCGCGCTCGGCATCACCTACGGCTACTCGTTCTGGCGCACCGAGACGCTCGAGATCGCCGGCACGATCGGCATCAATGAGATCGACATTTCGGCGCAGGCGAAAGTCGAAACCCCGACGCGCCATGTCAACGAGAGCGAGGATCGAGCGGGGCCCGTGCCGACGCTCGGCATCGACGCGACCTGGGTCGCGAGCCGCCGATTCTATTTCGACGGCCGCGTGCAGTACCTGAAGGTCGCGGTCAATCAGCTGCGGGGCACTTTGGGTATTTACGAACTCGATGCCCTGTATCGGTTCACGCCGAACGTATCGTTCGCGCTCGGCTACGGCAGGGTCAAGGCTTACCTGTATTCCGCGCAAGCCGCGCACGGCGGGCTGTTCGACTTCGGCGCCAAGGGCCCGCAGATCTTCGTCCGGGTCGCCTTTTAGGGGCCCGCGCCGGGCTCCACTTTGAATTCGACGCGATTGTTTGCGGCCGCCGCCTTGTTCCATTCGCCGGCCGTCAAGGTCTCGGTGCGCGGCGGATAGGGTTGCGCAACCCGGGAACTCGGACCGTCGACGATCGCGACCGAGATCGCGCCGGCCGAACGCTCGCGCACACCCGCGACCAGGTTGCCGAAGGCGAGCGATTGGCGCTGCTGGCCGGAGAGCGAATCCTCGAACGGGTTGCCGATCGCATCGCATTTGGTCGCCGGCAGCGCGGGGTTCGCCGGTACGTAGCCGGCCGCCGCCGTGCCGGTGAGGCAGAACTGACCGGCATAGCTCATGACCTTGACGACGCCGTGGAATCCTTGCGCGACGAGCATCGACAACAGAGCGCGCATGGCGTCGAGCAGGCCGCGGTCGAGCGGAATCTCCCCGTAGGGGACCTCGGCCGCGCGCATCGATGACGCGGACGCGGACGCCGGATTCGGCGCCGCGCTCGCCGAGGCCGCGGTATTCAACGCGCGCGTCAGGTCCTTGACGGTATCGGCGAGGTCCTTGCGCGCCGACCCCAGCGCCGCATTCGTCGCCGCGAGCCCCGCGGCCTCGACCCGGGAATTGGCGAGCTCCTGACGCGCCGACAGCCATAGCGCCGCGAACACCGCCGCGAGCAGGCAAGCGGCGGCGCACCCCCAAATCCATGGCCATGGCGGCTTGAGGAGCGGCTCCGGCAGCGGCGCCGGCGCGGGTTCGACGGCGCCCTTGGCGGGCTGGTGCGTGTCGCGGACATCGCTGACGACGCGTGAGGCGAAGCTATCGAGGCTCGCGACGATGAAGCGGCGCAAGTCGATCGCCTGGTCCTTGATCGCAATCTCGAGGCGGCGGACCGAATCGGCGGCGGCGGCCGGCACGGCGGCAGCCACGGCCGGCGCCGCGGCTTTGGCGCCGGCGGCGACCTCCAGTTCGACCGGCTGCAATGCGGGCTCCTCGCCGTCGCGGCGGTCGGGCAGGAGGTGCAGTTCGTACAGCACCTTGGAAACGTCGACGGGCCGCACCTGCTTGGGCAACACGCCCATGGCGCCCAAGGCCCGCGCCTGGCCGACATAGAGTTCCCCCTCTTGCGAGGTGTACATCATGATCGGGATCATCGCCGTCTGCGGATTGCTCTTGATCGCCTGCACGGCTTCGAGCCCATCCATGCCGGGCATCAGATGATCCATGAAAATGGCGTCCGGCCGGTTGTGCTTCAGATACTCGATCGACTGCTCGGCCGATTCCGCCATTTCGACTTCGATGTCGTATTTTTCGAGCATCCGACTCAAAATCACCCGGGCGGATTTCGAATCGTCGACGATCAGCGCGCGTTTTCGAGTCATGAGGTCGGGGCACGGCCTCGCGCGGCGGCGCTGCGACTCGTGCGCACCCGCGGCTTCATTTATTGGGCCCCAAGGATCGCGCGCTGGGCTATTTCGCCGCTTCCTTGTTCTGCTCGATCCACGTCAACGCCGACTCGACGTCCGAAAGCTCGCTCGCCGTGAATCCCTCGATGCGTACGCCGGGCGCCTCGGCCTTCTTGCGCGCAAGCTCGGCGCCCGCGACCCCATGCACCCAAACCAGCCCGCGGCGCACCTTGGCGGTGAATTTCTGCTGTTTTTCTTCGGTCATTCTGCGACTCCTTGACTGATGTGGCATCCGATTTGGCAAACGATACACGAGGCGCGCCCGGATGAGTATTCCGCGCTACTCGCGGATGCCCGTACCCCGGTTCATCAAAACCACCGCGAGCGTGAACATGCCGGCCGCCGCGGTCACCATGATTGCATAGGCGAGCGTGAGGTTGACGTCCGAGGTGCTGAGAAATCCGTAGCGAAAGGCGTTGACCATGTACAGGATCGGGTTCGCGTGCGACACCACGAACGCCCAGTTCGGCAGCATTTTGGTCGAATAGAACACGCCGCCGAGGTAGGTCAGCGGCGTCAGCACGAATGTCGGAAACCACGAGATTTGATCGAAGTTCTTCGCGAACATCGCGTTGATGAACCCGCCGAGCGCGAACACGATGCTCGTGAGCAGCGCCGCCGAGACGATCGCAAAGACATGCGCGAGCGCGAGGCGCGTGAACAGCAGCGAAACGATCGTCACGACGGTACCGACGAAGAATCCGCGCATCACGCCGCCCATGACATAGCCGAGCACAATCAGCCAGTTCGGCAGCGGCGAAACCAGGAGTTCCTCGAGATGTTTGCCGAATTTCGCGCCGAAGAACGACGACACGACGTTGCCGTACGAATTGGTGATCACCGACATCATGATAAGGCCGGGCGCGATGAACTGCATGTACTCGTAGCCGCCGACGCGGCCGACGCGCCTGCCGATCAGGCTGCCGAAGATGATGAAATACAGCGTCGCGGTGACGGCCGGCGGAACGATCGTTTGGCCCCATATGCGCACGATGCGCCCGAACTCGCGGATGATGATGGTCTTGAACCCGATCCAGTCGCAGCGCAGGCGCGACGGTACGCCGTTCATACGGCCCGCGCCCCCGCGGCCTTCGACCCGGAATCGACCAGCCGGATGAACAACTCCTCGAGCCGATTGACTTTGTTGCGCATGCTGTCGACGCCGACGCCCTGCGCGCTCAATTGGGCGAATACGTCGTTCAGGCTCTGCCCCCGCGACACCTCGATCTCCAAGGTGTGATCGTCGGCCAAGGACGCGCGAAAGCCCTCGAGCCGCGGCGCATCGGTGCGCGCGTCGCGCAGGTTGAAAACGAACGTTTCCGCCTGCAGCTTGCGCAGCACGTTGGCCATGCTGTCGCACTCGATGATCCTGCCGCCGTCGATGATCGCGACGGTCCTGCACAGGTTCTCGGCTTCCTCGAGATAGTGAGTCGTCAAGATGATCGTCGTTCCTTGCGCATTGATGCTGCGCAGAAATTCCCACATGGTACGGCGCACCTCGATGTCGACGCCGGCGGTCGGTTCGTCGAGGATCAACAGCGCCGGCTCGTGCATCAAGGCGCGCGCGATCATCAGGCGGCGCTTCATGCCGCCGGACAGCGAACGCGCCGCGGCGCTGCGGCGGTCCCAGAGCTGCAGCTGCTTGAGGTATTTCTCGGCCCGCTGTTTCGCGAGCCTGCGGTCGATTCCGTAGAAGCCGGCCTGGTTGACGACGATCGTGAAGACCGACTCGAACTGGTTGAAATTGATTTCCTGCGGGACGATACCGATGCAGGATTTCGCAATTTCGAGCTCGCGGTCGATGTCGTGCCCGAACACCTCGACGGTGCCGCCGGTCTTGTTGACGAGCGAGGTCACGATGCCGATCGCCGTGGTTTTGCCGGCGCCGTTCGGCCCCAGCAGCGCGAAGAAGTCGCCTTCGTCAACGCTAAGATCGATCCCCTTGAGCGCTTGAATCCCGTTCTTGTAGGTCTTCGTAAGTCGGCGTAGGGCGAGGGCGTGCATAGGACGGCGAAGATTAAACCGCGCGAGCCTCTGTCCGCAATGACCGAGCCCGTCGCCGCCGGGCGTCGGTGCGCTGCGGCACCGGCCTCGACGCCGCGCCGCCTTGACCTACGGCTGGCGGCATGGCAGCTGTGCGGCCACCGCGAGCTGCAACCCGTAGAGCTGGACCCGCCGCAGGCTCGCCCGATCGGAGCTGGTCGCCGCCTCGACGAGCGCGCTCCAGTACGATTCGCAATGGCGAAAGCGCGCGGCGAGGTTCGCCGACTCGGTCAGCGCGAGCGCCGGCAGCCGGTCGACCGTGATGTTGCCGAACGCCGCCGCGGTGCGCTCGTGCATGCCGAGCAGCAGCCGCGCCGACGTCCGCGCGCTCGCGGCGACGTGCCACGCGTAGAACAGGGCCAATTGAGCGAAGGCGGCGACATCGTCGTCGACCGGGGGCGCATCGGCCACGCGCCACGCGCGCGCGCTCTGGACGCGCCGTTGCCAATGGCCATCGTCGAAAAACCGCAAATCGAACAACGCATAGGGACAATTGGCCACGGCCGTCTTTTGCGCCGCCGACAAGGCTGCCAGCCGGTCCGCGCCGACGCCCTTGAGCTCGAGGAACCCGCAATTCAGTTCGCGCAGAGAGCGCATCATCTCGCCTGTTGGAGGCGATTCCCTATTCCACCAGCTGACGGCTGCGGCCTGCATGAGGAACTCCCTGCGGCGCCGGCGCGCCTCCCGGCGGTTTTGTTCGAAGCCCGTGCATTCCTGGAGAAATTCGCCAAGAAACGCGCGGCGGACCCACTTGGCAAGTACGATAACTTTGTGAATAATTATTTACAAATTTATTTGCGCTGCAAATCACGGGATTTTCGACCACCACGGGGGTGTACCATGAGGGTTTCGGACGATCGCTATACGCGGGACCGCTTGCGCCTGGACCTCGCTCTGCGGCTGATTCGCCATGAGGCGCGCACCTACACGATCCGCCAATGGACCGGTCTCAGCGACGACCGCATACGCAAGCTCTACCGCAGTTACGTTTCCGACCATGACGACGGGGCGGTGACGCGCCATCGCGGCAAGTCGCCGCGCCAGGCGGCGTATTTTTTCCGCAGCGAGGAATTGCATTTCCAAGCAACCCAGCTCGCGAGCTTGTACTTGATGCACGGACTGCTCGGCGCGACGCTGCTCGGCGTGGAGCCGCGCTACCGCGTCGGCTCGATCGAGTCCGGAGCGCTGTTGTGCCGGGCGTACGAGGCGTACCTGGATCTGCACGAGCCGGCCCGCATATCCTTCGAGCACGCATGGTTTCTGCTGTGGGCGCTCGCGCGGCGTTCGGAACTCGGCCTCTCGCGCTGCCGGCTTTGCGATGGCGTGCGGCTGCACGATCTGCTCGCCCGGCGCGATACCGCGTGCGCCAATTGCGCACCGCCCGACCCGAACGCGCGGGGCGCGCGCGCCCCGACGGCCCGGTTATTTGCGCCGAAGGAGAGCGCCTTGCCCTGATAGAATCGCCGCATGGGACGACGCAATACCTTCGCGGGGCCGTACCTGGACCGCGCGGCGCATCTGCGCCAAGACCCGGCATGGTTCGAGGCCGCCCTCGCCGATCGCGGCAGCCGCGTCATAGCCGTATGGAATTCCCGCAATTTGATCGCCGGAAGCTCGCCGCCCCACGCGGTGCTGCTCGATCTTTCGATGGTCCCGCCGGAGCACCGCAACATCGGCGAGCTGATCCTTCTCGGTCGGTTCGGCGAGCACCACTGCTTCGCGTTCGAGATCGAAGCGATCGAGCCGCCCGCGCTGCTCGAGGGGGCACGGTTCGAGGACCTGCGCCTGATCGCGCCGCGATTGCCGGCCGACGAGGCCGGGCTGCTTGCGTACGCGCGCGCGATGATCTCGTGGCGGCGGCGGCACCGCTTTTGCGGCAGCTGCGGGTCGCCGACGCTGGCTGCGCGCGGCGGGCACACCTTGGTCTGCGGCAATGCCTCATGCCGCGCCGAACAGTTTCCGCGGATCGACCCGGCGATCATCGTGCTGGTCAGCGAATCGGATCGGGCCCTGCTCGGGCGGCAGGCTTCGTGGCCCCCGTCGCGCTATTCGACGATCGCCGGCTTCGTCGAGCCCGGCGAATCGCTCGAGGATGCGGTCGCGCGCGAGGTGTTCGAAGAGACCGGCATCGAGGTCGGCCGCATCGAATATCACTCCTCGCAACCCTGGCCGTTTCCGGCGTCGCTGATGCTCGGATTCACGGCTCATGCGGCCTCGACCGAGATTCGCCGCAATGACGAGGAGCTCGAGGACGCGCGCTGGGTCACGCGCGCGGAGATCGCCGCTGGCAAGGTGCGGCTGCCGCCGCCCCTGTCGATCTCGTACAGTTTGATCGAACAATGGTTCGACCAGGGCGGCGTCCAAAAGCTGCGCGAGGTTCACGGAGACCGCTCCTGATCGCGATCGCGCCCGACGGCAGCCTCGCCGCTCTGCTGTTCGTGCTGTCCGCGTCATGCCTCGCGGGGTTCATCGATTCGATGGCGGGCGGCGGCGGACTGATCCAGGTGCCTGCACTCCTGACGAGCTACCCCGCCACCGCTCCGGCAACGTTGCTCGGGACGAACAAGCTTGCGAGCATCATGGGCACCTCAAGCGCTCTCGCGCGCTACTCGCGCTCCGTGCGCATCTCCTGGCGCGCGCTGCTCCCCGCGGCCGCGGTGGCGTTCCCTGCGGCGCTGCTCGGCGCACGGCTCGCGACCGCGCTGTCGCCGGCGCTGTTTCGCGCCGCGGTGCCGTTGATCCTGACCGGCGTTCTCATCTACGTGATATTGAACAAAGACTTGGGCACGCGCCATCGGCCGGTCGAGCTGTCGCGCCGGCGCCGCGCGGCGGCTCTCACGGGCATCGCCGCCATCGGCGCCTACGACGGCTTCTTCGGTCCCGGCACCGGCGGCTTTTTGACGCTGATGTTCGTACGCGTCTACGGTTTCGACTTTTTGAATGCCTCGGCAAGCGCCCGGCTGATCAACGTGGCGACGAACGCGGGCGCCCTCCTGTTCTTCGGCTCGCACGGCCATGTCCGTTGGCCCCTCGCACTCGCGCTCGGCGCCTGCAACATCGGCGGCAGCATCGTCGGCGCGCATACCGCCTTACGGCGCGGTAGCGGCTTCGTACGCCGCATGTTTCTCGTCATCGTCGCCATGCTGATCGTCAAGACCGCGTGGGACGCGTACGAATTCTTGCATTGACCGGCGGACTTCCGATCGGACACGCCGGCGATCGACGCGCACGCGCCCGCACGGTGCTACGCACGCTCATCCACAGGGCTCGCGCGAGCCCTGTGGATGAGCGTGCGTAGCACCGTGCGGGCGCGTGC
>DAIDVO010000110.1 GCA_027456085.1 Steroidobacteraceae bacterium
GTCAATATGCGTGCGCGCTAATGCAACAACAGATGGTTGTTCCCAATTCTGCCGCGCCCGGCCAATCGGCCCGAGCGAGCGAGCCGGGAACCATCGCCATCTGTTTCGTCGCCGTGGCGCTGCAGAGCGTCCGCGCCCGCAAACTGGATGCCGACGACCTGCTGCGCCAGGTCGGGATTTCCCCCAATCTACTACAGGTGCCGCTGGCGCGCGTCTCGGCGAGGCAATACGGGGAGTTATGGCGCCTCATCGCGCTGACCCTCGACGACGAGTTCTTCGGCCAGGATTCGCGGCGCATGAAGTCCGGGAGCTTCGCGATGCTGTGCCATTCGGTCCTCAAATGCAGGAGTCTCGCGCAGGCGATGGACCGCAGTTTGCGCTTTTTCGGAATTCTCCTGGACGATCTCGCCGGCACGCTGGTGCGCGAGCGCGGCGAAGCGCGCATCGAATTGCATGCGCGGGCCGAGGGCGCCGCGCAGCGCGTGTTTGCGCACGAGATTCTGTTGATGCTGCTGTACGGCGTCCCCTGCTGGCTGGTCGGCAGGCGCATACCGATCCTGCGCACCCGCTTCAGCTACGCGGAGCCGGCGCACAGCGCCGAATACCGCCTGATGTACTGCACGGCGTTGGCTTTCGACGCCCCGTGCACGGCCATTGCGTTCGATGCCGCGTATCTCGATCTGCCGATCGTGCAAAACGAACGCACAATCAAGGAATTTCTGCGCACCGCGCCCGAGAACATCATCTTGAAGTACAAGAACGGCAGCGGCGTGAGCGCGCGGATCCGGCGCCGCCTGCGGCAGGTCCTGCCCGGCGGGATTCCGGAATTCGACGCGCTCGCCCGCGAGCTTCGCATGACGCCGGCGACGCTGAGGCGCCGGCTGCACGATGAAGGATCGTCGTTCCAGTCGATCAAGGATCAGCTGCGCCGGGATCTCGCGCTCCGGTATTTGAGCCATTCGAGCCGCAGCGTCATGGATATCGCGCTCGAGCTGGGCTTTTCCGAGCGCAGCTCGTTTCACCGGGCGTTCCGCAAATGGACCGGCGCGTCGCCGGGCGAGTTTCGCCGCAGCCGCAGCGTCTCGGCCGGCCGCCGGCACCAGTCTGCGGGTCGGGCGCGCACGTGATGTAGCAGAATTATTCACCCATATTGAGCGGCTTGGTCACTGGCATGCGGTGCGCTAATGTCTATAGTTTTCGGCCGTACGGCCGGCCGGCGCCGCGGGCGCGCGCGGGCATTCGGAAGGAGGCAGTTTGATGAATACGGGCACCGAGCGATCCCCCGGCGCGAGATTTCGACGGGCCGTCGCCGATGAGCGGCCGCTGCAGGTCGTCGGCGCGATCAACGCGTATGCCGCGCGCATGGCCGATGCTTGCGGATTCAAGGCGCTCTATCTGTCGGGCGGCGGCGTAGCCGCGAATTCTCTCGGCGTACCCGATCTCGGCATCAGCACGATGGACGACGTGCTGATCGACGTGCGGCGCATTACCGATGCCTGCGCCTTGCCGCTGCTCGTCGACGCCGATACCGGCTGGGGCGGGGCGTTCAATATCGCGCGCACCGTGAAATCGTTCATCAAATTCGGCGCCGCCGGATTGCACATCGAGGACCAGGTCCAGGCGAAGCGCTGCGGCCACCGCCCGGGCAAGGAAGTGGTTTCCAAGGACGAGATGGTCGATCGGATCAAGGCCGCCGTGGATGCGCGCAGCGATCCGGATTTCGTCATCATGGCGCGCACCGACGCGTTGGCCGTCGAAGGCATCGACAAGGCGATCGAGCGCGCCGTCGCCTGCGTCGAGGCGGGCGCCGACATGATTTTTCCCGAGGCGATGACCGCGTTGCCGATGTACAAGCGCTTCAAGGACGCGGTCGGGGTGCCGATACTCGCGAACATCACCGAATTCGGCCAGACGCCGCTGTTCACGCGCGACGAGCTTCGGTCGGTCGGCGTGGATATCGTGCTGCACTGCTGTTCTGCCTATCGCGCGATGAACGCGGCGGCGCTCGCGACCTACGAGGCGATTCGCCGCGACGGTACGCAGAGGAACGTTCTCGGCGCGATGCAAACCCGCGCGGACCTGTATCGTTATCTGGATTATCACGCATACGAAGCGCGGCTCGACCGATTGTTCGCGGCCGGCAAAGAGAAATGACCGAGTTCCAGGAGATGACGATGCCGAATGGCGAGAATCCGACCGGCGCATTCAAGCCGAAGAAATCCGTGGCCTTGTCCGGCGTCACCGCCGGCAACACGGCGCTTTGCACGGTCGGCAAGACCGGCAACGACCTGCATTATCGCGGCTACGACATTCTTGACATCGCCAATACCTGCGAGTTCGAGGAAATCGCCCACTTGTTGGTCCACGAAAAGTTGCCCAACAGGGGCGAGCTCGCAGCCTATAAGGCGAAGCTCGAGTCCCTGCGCACGCCACCCCCGGCGGTACTCGCGCTATTGGAGCAGCTGCCGGCGACGAGCCATCCGATGGACGTGCTGCGCACGGGCGTTTCGGCGCTCGGCTGTCTCGCGCCGGAGGACGACGCGCACGGCATCGCGGGCGCCCGCGATATCGCGGATCGGCTGCTGGCCTCGTTGGGATCGATGCTGTGCTATTGGCATCACTACACGCGCGACCGGCGTCGCATCGACGTGCGCACCGACGAGGATTCCATCGGCGGGCATTTCCTGCATTTGCTGCACCGAAGTGCGCCGCCCGCAACTTGGGTGCGCGCGATGCACACGTCGCTGATCCTGTACGCAGAACACGAGTTCAACGCTTCGACTTTCACCGGGCGCGTGATCGCCGGCACGGGTTCGGACATGTATTCCTGCATCACCGGCGCCATCGGCGCGCTGCGCGGACCCAAGCACGGCGGCGCCAACGAGGTCGCGTTCGACATTCAAAGTCGCTATTCGACGCCCGACGCGGCCGAGGTCGATATCCGGCGGCGCGTCGCGAACAAAGAGGTCGTCATCGGATTCGGCCATCCGGTCTACACGATCGCGGATCCGAGAAATCAAATCATCAAGGAGGTCGCACGCTCCTTGGCCGCCGAGTCGGGCGATGCGACCGCCTTTGCGGTTGCCGAGCGCATCGAGTCGACGATGAAGGCCGTCAAGAACATGTTCCCGAACCTCGACTGGTTCTCGGCGGTGTCCTACCATGCGATGAAAGTGCCCACGGCGATGTTCACGCCGCTGTTCGTCATCAGCCGCACGAGCGGCTGGGCCGCACATGTCGTCGAACAGAGGCTCGACGGCAAGATCATTCGGCCGAGCGCGAATTACACCGGACCGGAAAATTTGCCGTTCGTTCCGCTCGACCGCCGTCCTTGAGGCCGCGGCCGCATAACCCTCGAACCACATCCAGCAGAGAGCTCCCCGCCCATGTCCCACGATATCAAATCGGCCGAACGACCCGCGCCGGATGCGGTTCTATCCGCGATCGCCGATTACGCATTGAGCCAGGAGATCACGAGCCCGCTCGCCTATGAGACCGCGGGCTACTGTCTGATGGACACCTTGGCTTGCGGCTTCCAAGCGCTGAAATACCCGGCGTGCACCAAGCTCATGGGCCCGGTCGTGCCCGGCGCGACCTTGCGGGGCGGCGCGCGCGTTCCCGGCACGCCATACGAGCTCGATCCCGTCAACGCGGCGTTCAACATCGGCGCGATGATCAGGTGGCTCGATTTCAACGACACCTGGCTCGCGGCCGAATGGGGCCACCCGTCGGACAACCTCGGCGCGATCCTCGCGGTCGCCGATTACCTGTCGCGCAACGGCAAGCCGCAGAGCGTGCGCGGCGTCCTGACCGGCATGATCAAGGCGCACGAAATTCAAGGCGTGCTCGCGCTCGAGAACAGCTTCAACCGCGTCGGCCTCGACCACGTCCTCCTGGTACGCGTGGCTTCGACCGCGGTCGCCGCGGCGATGCTCGGCGGCACGCGCGAGCAAGTCATCAATGCGGTCTCGAACGCATGGGTCGACGGCGGCGCGCTGCGCACCTACCGGCACGCGCCGAACACCGGATCGCGCAAGAGCTGGGCCGCAGGCGATGCGACGAGCCGCGCGGTGCGCCTCGCGCTGTTCGCGCTGAAGGGAGAGATGGGCTATCCATCCGCCTTGACGGCGAAAACCTGGGGCTTTCAGGACGTTCTGTTCAAGGGCAATGCCGTATCGCTCGCGCAGCCGCTCGGCAGCTACGTGATGGAGAACGTGCTGTTCAAGATTTCCTTTCCGGCCGAATTCCATGCGCAGACCGCGGTCGAAGCCGCGATGACGCTGCACCCGCAGATCAAGGATAGGCTGGACCAAATCGAGCGCATCGTCATCGAAACCCAGGAGCCGGGCGTGCGCATCATCGACAAGACGGGACCGCTTTCGAATCCCGCCGACCGCGATCACTGCATACAATACATGGTCGCGGTGCCGCTCCTGTTCGGGCGCCTGACGGCGGCCGATTACGAGGATGAGGTGGCCCGCGATCCGCGCATCGACGCGCTGCGCGCGAAAATGCAGGTGCGCGAAAACGCCGTGTTCACGAAGGAATATTACGCCGCCGACAAACGCTATATCGGCAATGCGATTCAAGTGCTGTTCAGGGACGGCTCGTCGAGCGCGCGCGTCCATGTCGATTATCCGATAGGCCACCGCAAGCGCCGCGCGGAGGGCATGCCGGTGCTCGTCAAGAAATTCGAAGCGAGCGTCGATGCGCACTTCGGCGCCGCGCAAGCGAACGCGATCAAGGCGATGTTCGCCGATCAGCGCAAATTGGCGGCGATGCCGGTCGAGAAATTCGCGGCGGGACTGGCAATCGCGTAAGCGCAGCGTCGCGCGGCGTTGCGCGGCGGAGCGGCCGAGGTGTTTGTCAGGCGAGCGGCAGGCGGTGCGGCCGCACGAGCATATGCCAGTCTTCGTGCTCCTCGAGGATCAGCTCGAGCGCGTCTGCGATCGCTTTCTTGAGGCCCTCGACGCAGGTGAGCGGCGCGCTTTCATCGAGCGCCGCGCCGATGCGCGCGATCGCGCCACGTAGGTCCGCCGCGAGACGGTCGGCCGTCGTGCTCAACCGATAGGCCTCCGATTGCGCGAGCGCGCCATGGAGCGAGGCGGCAAGCGCGGGGAAAAAGGTCGTCACCAGCGACAACCACAGCGTGTGCACGACGAGATGCGTGAGCGCGCCGGCCGCGGTTGCGCCGAACAGCCCGGCGTTGATCCGGTGCACGCGGTGAAGAAGCGCGTGCTGCTTCACTGCGACACGC
>DAIDVO010000111.1 GCA_027456085.1 Steroidobacteraceae bacterium
GTGCGCCAGCCGACGGCGCGCAACGCCTCGCGCGACAGCAAGCTGCCGATCAGGAACAGCACCAGAACCATACCATGCCGCGCGACCGCCTCGAGCATCGGCGTGTGCGATGCGATGGCCGGAACGTAGCTTCGCATCAAGGATGCGAGCAGGAAAATGCCGATGAACCACGGTATCGCGATTTTCGGCGCGGGTCCCGCACTCGCCTTGCCGCGGCGCGCGGCGGCCGCGAAGCCCATCGTCACGGGCACGATCCACAGTGCGCGCGACAGCTTGACGGCGGTCGCGGTCTGCAGCGCAACGGTGCCATAGCTTATTCCCGCGCCGACGACCGAGGAGATGTCGTGGATCGCGACACCCGCCCATAGGCCGAATTGCGCTTGATCGAGGTGCAACAGGTGTCCGGCGAGTGGGAATACGTACAGCGCGACCGCATTCAACAAAAAAATCGTGCCGATCGAGACCGCGATCTCCGCGCCCGACGCGCCGATCACCGAACTCACGGCCGCGATCGCCGAGCCTCCGCAAATCGCGGTGCCGACTGAAATCAGCGTGGAGGTTTTTCCCGGCAGGCCGAGCTTGCGGCCGATCCACCACCCGAGCAGCAGCGTCGTGCCGATCGTCGTCGCGGCGAACAGCGAACCGTTCAATCCAGAGCGCAGCACGACCGCCAAATCCATCGAAAATCCGAGCAGCACGACGCTGATTTGCAGCAGCCATTTCGAGACCACTTGGACGCGGAGCGCGAACGGCTGCCCGACGGCGAGCGCAAACACCATGCCGGCGATGAGCGCGAGCGGCGGCGAACCCCAGACCATGAGTGCCGCGCCGACGGCGACGAGCGCCGCCGCCCGTGCGCGATCACCGGCCGCGGCCGGTGCAGTCTGCAGGCGCTTCAGCGGCTGCGCCGCGTCGTTGGTATTCATCGTGCAGCCATGCTGCAGCGGCTCAATATATATGGCAAAGACATTGTTTATATTGAATCCATATATTAAAGTGATGTCGTGAACCGCAATCACCTGGCCTTGTTTCACACCGTTGCCAAAGCCGGAGGCATCAGTCGCGGCGCGCTCGCCGCGCACGTCAGCCAGCCCGCGGTCTCGAAGCAGATCGCGGAGTTGGAACAGGCGCTCGGCGTGCAATTGCTCGACCGGCAGCCGCGCGGCTGCCAGCTGACCGAGGCGGGAACGATCCTGTTCGCATACGCCGGGCGCTGGCGCGCGCTGGAAGACGACGCCGAGCGCGCAATCGAGGAATACCGCGGCTTGAAGCGCGGGCGCCTCGCGCTCGGCGCGAGCCTCACGATCGGCGGATACTTACTGCCGGGAGTCATCGCTGAATTCCACCGCGGCTTCCCGGAGGTCGAACTCGCGCTCGAAATAGCGAACACGGAGCAGATCCGCCGTTCGCTGCTGGACGACCGGATCGAACTCGGCCTGACCGAGGGCCCGCTCGAATCCGAGGAGCTGGATTCCACGATATTCTTCCAGGACGAGCTCGTGGCGATCGCGCCCGCCGGCCACCGTTTGCTGCAGAAGCCGGCCGTGACGGTGCGGGAAATGTGCCGCGAGCCGCTGCTGATGCGCGAGGAAGGCTCCGGCACGCGTGCATTCGTCGAGCGCACGCTGCGCCGGCACGGGATCAAGGTCGAGCCGCTGCTGTCGCTCGCGAGCCCCGAAGCGATCAAGAATGCGGTCGCCGCCGGCATGGGACTCGCGATCGTCTCGCGCCTGAGCGTCCGCCTGGAATTGGAGGCCGGCTCGCTCGGCATCGTTGCGCTGAAGGACCTCGCGATCCGCCGGCCGCTGCACCTGCAGCGCGTCCGCGGCCGCCGCATGAGCGCCGCCGTCGCGAAGTTTCTCGACGTGCTGACGGCGCGCAATCCGCACCGAACGGGCGCGGCCGCTTGAACGCCGGCGCCGCGCCGACACGATTATGGCAAATGCGCGGCGCAGCCGGCCGTGCCCGAATGCTGACAGCGCCGCGGCAAAAAGGGTACGCTGAGTGCGCTGTCGGCGCCGGCGCGCGCCGTTTTGTGCCATCGAAACGCGAAGCCGGACGTGCCCAGTGACTTCTGAAGGAAACGTGACCGAATTGCTCCGCCTTTGGAGCGCAGGTCAACCTGAGGCCGCGGAACCGCTGTTTTCGCTCGTCTATCCGCGCCTGCGCCTGATCGCCATGGCGCTGTTCCGCGGCGAAGCGCCGGAGTCGATGCTGCAGCCGACCGGCGTCGTCAACGAATTGTTCATCAAGCGCGCGAGCCAGCACTCCCTGCGATTCGAGAATCGCGAGCATTTCTTCAGCCTCGCCGCATCATTGATGCGGCGAATACTGGTCGACTTCGCCCGCGCCGAGAATCGACGCAAGCGCGACGGCGGCATCAAGGTTCCGCTGCGCGAGGAACTCGTTTGGGTCTCGACGATTCCGTCGGCCGACTTGCTCGACATCGATCGGGCATTGCAGGAACTGCAGGCGCTCGATCCACGCAAAGCGCAAATGATCGAACTGCGCCTGTTCCTGGGTACGACCGCGGAGGAAACCGCGGATCTGCTCGATATTTCGAAAGCCACGGTCGATCGGGAACTGCGGTTCGCGCGCGGCTGGCTACAGTTGCGGCTGCAACGGTCCGCCGGGGCGGCGGATGGCGCGCCATGAACGCGCCTGCGCAGGAACAGGCGCCCGCCGATGCCGACAATTGGCAGGAACTGCAGCGGCTGTTCCACCTGTTCGATCGAACCGGCGGGGCCCAAAGCACGCAGGATCTGATCGCGGCCTGCCCCGACCTTAAGTTGCGCGAGCGCGTGCTCGCGCTCTTGCACGCCGCCGGCGCGGCCGACGACGCGCCCGGCGGCGTTCGACCGCACTACGAGGAAGTCGGCCCCTATCGATTGATCCGGCGTCTCGGCGCCGGCGGAATCGGCACCGTCTATCTCGCTGAACGCGTCGTCGACGGCACGCCGTTGCGCTCCGCGCTCAAGGTGCTCGCACCGCATGCGGTGGACCCGTCGTTCGTCGAGCGATTCCGCCGCGAGCAGCGCCATCTGGCCGCGCTCGATCACCCTAACATCACGCGCCTCTTGGACGCAGGCTGGACTGGCGCGGGGCAGCCCTACTTGGTCATGGAGTATGTCGACGGCGAACATCTCGACGCCTACTGCGACTCGCGCCGGCTCGGCATCGACGCACGGCTCGGCCTCTTTCTACAAATCTGCGCGGCGGTCGGCAGCGCCCACCGCAACCTCATCGTGCATTTGGACCTGAAGCCTTCGAACGTGCTGGTCTCGACGACCGGAGTCGTCAAATTGCTCGACTTCGGTACGTCGAAGCTGGTCCGCGTCGACGGCAACCCGACGTCGACGCTGATGGCGACGCCCGCCTATGCAAGTCCGGAACAATTGATGAACGAGCCGGTGACGACGGCGAGCGACATCTACGGGCTCGGCGCGATCTTGTTCGAACTGCTGGCGGGCCGTGCGCCGTTCGGCAATGTGTCGGCCGTCGTCCGGATCGAGGGCGCCGCGCGCGAGCTCGAGCCGCAAGACGTTTCGACCGCGGCTTCGGCCCGGGCCGCCACCAATCGCGGACTCAGCGCAGCGCGCCTACGCCAGGCGCTGCGCGGCGACCTGGCCGCGATCGCCGGCGTGTGTCTGCGCGCACGGCCACGCGACCGCTATGCTTCGGCGGATGCGTTGAGCGACGACATCAAGCGCCATTTGAATTGTGAGCCGGTGCACGCGCGGCGGCAGACGTTCGGCTATCGCACCGGCAAGTTCCTGCGCCGGCGGCGCGCGCCGCTCGCCGTCGCGGTCTTGGTCGCGCTGACGATCGCGGCGAGCATCGCGTTCGCATGGTCGCAGCAACACCGGGCGCTGCGCGAGGCGCAACGCGCGGTGCGGATGCAGAGCTTCCTGTTCAGCTTGTTCAAGATGGCGAATCCCAAATACACGGGCAAGCCCACCGCCACCGTCCCCGAATTCCTGCGGGCCGGCATGGCCGAGCTGCCGCAATACATCCGCGAGCCGTCCGATCTGCGCAAGGCTGAACTCGCACTCGCCGAGTCGATGTACGAGAGCGGCAGCCTGGACGACGCGCGCACGGCGCTCGCGGGCATCATCGCGCACGCGTCCGCGCCGGATGCGGTCGCGGACAAGGCCGAGGCGGAGGCGGTGGCCGGCGCGGTCGAATTTCAGCGGGGCGATATTGCCGCGGGCCGCGCCTTGGCGGCAGACGCGCTCAAACTCTCGGCGAACCACGCCGTGCCGCCGCGCGTACGCGTGCTAAGCGAAATCTATTATGCGTTCAACGAGGACAACAACGGCTACCAGACCACAGCGAACCTGCGGCTGTTGCGCGCAGCGGTCGCCGAATCGCAAAACAGTCACCTGGCGACGCGCGATGCGGCGCGCGCCTTGTATTATCTCGGCAGCGATTTGTACCTGCGCGGCGCGAGTCTGGAGGCGAAGCCCATTTTTGAGAAGCTCTTGCCGCTCTATGGGGACGATCCGCTGGCGCTCTGCGACCGCTCCGAGATATACGGCTGGCTGGCGTGGATCGACAACACGACCGGCAGCATCGGCGCCAGCCTGCCGCTGTTTCGCCGTGCCTATGACGGCTACGTCCGGTGTTCCGGCGCCGACAGCCGCGGTGCGCTCGATCAATTGCCTTATTGGGCGGATGCCTTGATCCGATCCGGTCGCGCCGCGGACGCGGTGCGCATGCTCGAGGCGGCGCTGCCGACCTGGCGCCGCGTCATCGGCGGCGGCTCCGACCAGGCCGAGATGCTCTACTACCTCGCGCGCGGCTATATTGCGATGCATCGCTATGTCGAGGCCGAGGGTCTGGCGAATGAATTGCTGCACCGGCTCGAGGGCAGGCTCGCACCCGACGATCGGACGATCGGTCTCGCGCAACTCGCGCTCGGTGAGGCCCTCGCGGGCGAGCATCGCTATGCGGACGCCGCGCCGCATGCCGAGGCCGCGGTCAGGCTGTTGGTCAACAACGCGGTGTCGAACTATGCGCGCGAACTCGGCGCGGAGGCGCAGCGTTTGTCGGCGCACGTGGACGCGGCGCAACAGGCGGCGCGACAATGAGCGGATGAACGCGACGTCCCGGCTTATCGTCGGTTTTGGCCTGTTGGCGGCATTGCTTGCCGCGCACGCCCGATCCGCGCCCGCGATCCCATCGCCCGACGTCCGGACGATTCATGCCGCGGACCTGCCGCGCGATGCACCGCGGTTCGAGCAATTCCCCGCGACCGGACAATTTCACGGCCGGCGTGCCGCGCCCGATGTGCAATCCGCGGCGAGATCCCGTCTGTTTCGCACGATGATCCGCGATGGGGCGAAGTCGGGGCCGAACTTCGCGGCCCATTACACCATCGTCCGCTGGGGCTGCGGCGCCGCCTGCGCGGCACTTGCGATCGTCGATGCGAACACGGGAGCGGTCTACCACCCGCGCAACCTGCGCGTCGTCGACAGCGCGAACATCGATTATGCGCAAATGGAAAAGCCTGACGGCCATCTGATCAAATACCGGCTCGACAGCCGGCTGCTGATCGTCGTCGGCGCGATCAACGAGGATTCCGCGTTGCGGGGAATTTCCTATTTTGTCTGGGAGCACCAGCGGTTGCGCCGCATCAGTTTCGTGCATCGACCTTGACCGCCGTGTACGGTGGTCCGGCAAAGGCGCGCGTGCGTGAGTCGGTTTCCAGGCTCCCGACGCGTACTGACAATGAGAAAAATACGGCTTACGCCGGGGACGGTCCGAGATGAAATCCATGCGTTTGACGATGACGGTGCTGTTCTGGACGGCGGCGGCGGGCGGCCTGCTCGGCGCCTTTGCGGCGAACGCCGCCATCATCTCCTGGTCCGGCACGCACCAAGTGAAGATCATCGATCCGCAATACCAAATGACCGCGTACACGCTTTCGGTACCAAATGGCTGGAAATTCGGCGGCGTCATCGCCCGCCCGCCGACCGGATGCCACGCGGTGAGCGGCGTGCCGAAATACACGATCCTGAGTCCGGACGGCGTCACCGCGATCCTGTCGATGCCCGGCGTCCAGTGGTCTTGGTCCAGCAGCAACATGGAGAGCCCGGCTTGTCGAGACATCGATATCGATACCGCGGCGCAATTTCTCGTCCAGATCGTCGTTCCCCATCTCGCGCCCAATGCGCGGATCGAGGCGGTTCTGCCGCTCGCGCCAGCCGGCCAGGCGGCGCTCGCGCATCGGCAGGAATCGATGCAACAGCAAGAAGCCGGGACCGCCGCCCGCTTCGGCATTCCGCCGCCGAAGGTGACGCTCGATGGCGCACGCGTGCGGGTTCAATACGAGCGCGGCGGACAGCCGGTCGAGGAGATGATAGTTTCCGTCATTTCTTGTACCGAGTCGCAGCGAGGGGCGCTGTCCGGGCAAGGGGATAGGTATCGCGAGCCCGCCGTGCGGCGCCGCAACTGTACCGCTGGCAACGTGATGATCGCGCGCGCGCCTAAAGGCCATCTCGGCGCACTGCTCGCGCAGCCGCAATTCCCAAAGATCTTCCAATCAATGCGGGTCGATCCGGATTGGCAGAGCCGTGTGAACCGCGACCGACAAGCGGCCTTTCGCCAGTGGCGGGCCCAGAACGATAGGCAGTTCGCGGCCATCCAGAAGCACTACGCAGATGTCAACCGCGCGGGGATACAAAGAGGCGTTGCCTTCCAGAAGCAACTGGCCGGAGGCACGCAAAAGGCCATGCAAGCCGACCGCGCCACACAGAGCGCCATCGACAAGAGCGCCCGCAAGCAAGAACTCGCATCACTCAACCAGCAGGAATTCACGGATCCCAAAACCGGCCGCAAAATCAAGCTGAGCAACCAGTACGACCACACCTGGATTTCATCGGATGGCCGTACGACCATTCAGAATAACGGGACCTTCAACCCGAACGGCGTGGTCGACCCCGTGCGCTCGAGTTGGCAGGAAATCAACCCCACGCAATAAATGCATCCTCACCGCCCGACTCGCGCAGGACCGGCGCCGGCCGGTGCCGCAACCTTGGCGATAGCGGGGTGACGAGCACGTCGTGCCAATCGTTTTGCCGCTCATAGCGTGCCTGCTGATCATCGGCGCCTGGCGCGGATGGCGGGGCAGTCCGCTTTACTCCGGCCGCAAGACCCGCGAGATCATCGGCGTCGCCTTGTTGATCGTGGCAGCGATTATCGGCGCCTCCGCCGCTATCTTCGGCGGCCCGCTCGAGCGTTCAGGGCTGGCAATGGCCATCGCGGGCATCCTGGCGATCGTGGTGGTGGGGACGGGTGCAAGCGTGCTGCTCATTTGCATTACCGACCCAGAGGTCGCGCCCTTGCCGCCGGCCGCGCAGATCATCACCAGCCATCGCCGCAACCTGTACCGGTGGCTGGGACGCATCGGCGTTTACCTGCTTGCCAACGCGCTGGCCGCATGGTTCGTTCCTGCCCGCTGGACTTGGCTGCCATTGTTTCTCGGCGGGTTCGTGCTGATCGGCTGCGGCCCCATGCTGGCGGCTCTCTTCATGCGCGCCCGGCGCCTCGATCTTCGCATGTCGGCGCTGATCGCCGCCCCGTGGGTCCACTGGCACTATGCGCCGGCCCAATGGCAATCGTGGGCCAATCGCGACCGCTCTTGGCGCCGCCGCCGCCGCTTGCTCGCGGCTCCGCCGGAAACCTATTTCGGCGCCGAAGGCGTTTATTGCAACGGCGAATAGACGCCCTGGACCCTCTCCGGCGCGTTCCTTGCGCAAGCCGCCGTGCTGCGGGATCCACCCGCCCGCGTACGATTGATTTTTCATACCTTCAGCGGCAACGGTTCGAGACGCGTCACCCAATCGATCCTGATTCCCGACGGACGCGAGTCCGATCTCGGAATTTTGCAAAGCAATCTGCGGATTTCCTGCCGCACGGCCATTGTGCGTTTGGCCGCCGGTTGCTAAGGAACCCATCGTGACGACATCCTCTGATTCGCGGCCCGCGCTTGCGCGTTGGCTCGCACTCCTGGTCCGCTATTGGGCCTTCAATATGAACATCATCCATAGCCGCGGCGCATGCGCGCCCGGCTTCGGCTACTTCTCCGCGCGGCGGCTAGAA
>DAIDVO010000112.1 GCA_027456085.1 Steroidobacteraceae bacterium
CCGAGCGCGACGCCGAAATTGCGCAGCACGGTCGAATCGGTGAGGTCGCGCTGCCAGCGGGAGATCGGTAATTTCTCGGCGAAGTGGGACAAGAGCGCGTTCGCAATGCCGAGATTGCCTTCGGCGTTCTCGAAGTCGATCGGATTGATCTTGTGCGGCATCGTCGACGAGCCCACCTCGCCCTCGACGGCGCGCTGTTTGAAGTAGCCGAGGGAGATGTAGCTCCACATGTCGCGCGCGAGATCCAGCAGCACCGTATTGGCGCGCATCACGGCGTGGGAATACTCCGCGATCCAGTCGTGCGGCTCGATCTGGGTCGTGTACGCGTTCGGGCGCAGATCGAGCGACTCGATGAATGCGGCGCTGAACGCCTCCCAGTCGACGCCCGGCAGCGCCGCGACGTGCGCGTTGAAATTGCCGACCGCGCCGTTCATTTTGCCGAGTATCGGCACCGCTGCGATGCCGGCACGCTGCGCGCGCAGGCGCGCGGCGAAATTCGCCATTTCCTTGCCCATCGTCGTGGGGGTCGCCGTTTGCCCGTGCGTGCGGCCGAGCATGCCCGCGTCCGCGTGACGGCTCGCGAGACTCTCGAGCATCGAGCGCAATTCGTCGATCAGCGGGAGAAGGACCCGCACGCGCGCGGCCTTGAGCATCAAGGCGTACGCGAGGTTGTTGATGTCCTCGGAGGTGCAGCCGAAATGCACCCATTCCAATTCGGCGGGCGACGCGCCGCGCGACTCGAGCTCGGCGCGCATCCAATATTCGACGGCTTTCACGTCGTGATTCGTCCGCGCCTCGATTTGCTTGATCGCCGCGACGTCGGTCGCGGACGGATCCGCGGCGAGGCCCTGAAGCCACGCGCAGCACGGCGGCGGCAGCGCCGCGAGCGCTTCGCGCGCGGGACCTTGCGCGAGCGCGAGGAGCCAGGCGCATTCGACGCGCGTCCGCTCCCGCATCAGCCCCGCTTCGCAGAACAGCGATCGAATGGCCGTCAGCTTGCCGGCATAGCGCCCGTCCAGAGGCGAAAGTGCGTCGATGGGGCGCGTAGACATCGGAGTGTGAAGCCCGTGAATGATAGAATGCCGGCATATTACCGCAATCGGCATGAACCCGCGGGGACGCACCGTGAAGACCGCCGGCTTTCGCATTGAGTACGACAGTATGGGCGCCGTGGAGGTGCCTGAGACGGCGCTATGGGGCGCGGCCACCGCGCGCGCCTTGCGGAACTTTCCGCCGAGCGGCCTGCGGCTGCCGCGCGGGTTCATCCACGCGCTCGGGCTGATCAAAAGCTGCGCGGCGGCCGCCAACGCCGAGCTCGGCGATCTGCCGGCCGAGATGGCCGCGGCGATTCAAGGCGCCGCGGACGAAGTCGCGGCGGGCATGCACGACGATCAATTTCCGGTGGACTTGTTTCAAACCGGCTCGGGAACGAGCACCAACATGAACGCGAACGAGGTCATCGCCGCACTCGCGGGGCGGCGGATCGCGGCGCGCGTGCATCCGAACGACCACGTGAACATGGCCCAGAGCAGCAACGACGTCATGCCGACGGCGATCCACGTCGCCGCGGTCCTCGCGCTGCAGGAACGGCTGCTGCCCGCGGTCGCGCACGTCGGTGCGACTCTCGGTGCGCGCATTCCCGCGCTGTGCGCGGTCGTCAAGACCGGCCGTACGCACTTGATGGACGCCGTGCCGCTGACGCTGGGCCAGGAACTCGGCGGCTGGAAGGCTCAATTCGACGCCTGTCGCGATCGGTTGACCGCGGCGCTGCCGCGCCTGCTCGCATTGGCGCAGGGCGGCACGGCGGTCGGCACAGGCCTCAATGCGCGGCCGGAGTTCGGCCGGGCTTTCACACGGCTGCTCGCGCGGCGCACCGCGACGGATTTCACCGCGAGCGACAATTATTTCGCGGCGATCTCCGGACAGGAGACTGCCGTGGAATTGTCGGGAGCTCTGAAGGTTCTTGCGGTGGTCTCGATGAAAGTGGCGAACGATCTGCGCTGGATGAACAGCGGCCCGCTCGCCGGCCTCGCGGAGATTTCGCTTCCGGCCCTGCAGCCGGGCAGCAGCATCATGCCCGGCAAGGTCAATCCGGTCGTGCCGGAGGCGGTCGCGATGATCGCCGCGCAAGTGATCGGCAACGATGCGGCGATCGCAATCGCCGCACAGTCGGGTAATTTTCAATTGAACGTGATGCTGCCGGTGATCGCGTATAATTTGCTGCAGAGTATCGAGCTGCTCGCGATCGCGTGCCGCAATTTGGCCGACAAGGCGCTTGCGGATTTCACCGTGAACGAGGCCGGGCTGAGACGCGCGCTCGAGCGCAATCCGATTCTGGTGACCGCGCTGAACCGCTCGATCGGCTACGAGAGGGGCGCCGCCATCGCGAAGAGGGCCTACGTCGCAGGCCGGCCGATCGCCGCGATTGCCGCCGAGATGACCGATCTGTCCGCCGCGGATCTCGCGCGTCTCCTTGATCCGCTCCAATTGACGAAGCGCGCCGGCCCCGGCGGCGCCGCTTGAACATTGCATGACCGCTGCAAGTTATACGCGCGCACGCATCCGCAGTGCACTGAACCCCCGGGCCTCGCAGGCAGGCGACGACATGCAGTGGCTCGCAGGTTCGACTGCGGCGGTGCGCGCGCTCGTGCGCAGCACGCTGCCCGCGCCGCCGATGCCCGCCGCGGTGCTGGTACCCTTGGTCGAACGCGGGCACGGGTTCTCCGTGCTGCTGACGCAGCGCGCGGCCACGCTGCGGGAACATGCGGGGCAGATCAGCTTTCCGGGCGGGCGCATCGAGCCCGAAGACCCGGACGCATGGCATGCGGCGCTGCGCGAGGCGCGCGAGGAAATCGGCCTCGCACCGGAGTTCGTCGAGTTTGCGGGCTATCTGCCGGATCACCTGATCATGACGGGATACCGGGTGACACCGGTCGTCGGATTCGTCGATCCGCGCTACGCGCTCGAACTCGAAGCGTCCGAGGTGGACGATGCGTTCGAGGTGCCGCTGGCATTCGTATTGGACCCGGCGAATCATTTGCCGCGCATGCGCCGCGTCGGCGACATAGACATTCCGGTCTTCGACATTCCGTACGGCAAGCGGCGCATTTGGGGCGCGACCTCGGCAATGCTGCTGACGCTGCGGCGCCAGCTCACCGAACGCGGATCCGCGCCGCAATGACCGATTCGATGGGCGAGTTGCTCGCGATCATGGCGCGGCTGCGCGGCGCCGGGGGCTGCCCGTGGGACCGCGCACAGACTTTCGCGTCGATCGCGCGTTACACGATCGAAGAAGCGTATGAGGTCGCCGACGCGATCGAGAGCGAGGATCCCGCGCACTTGAGATCCGAACTCGGCGATCTCCTGTTTCAGGTCGTGTTCCAGTCCCAG
Source organism: Steroidobacteraceae bacterium (assembly GCA_027456085.1). GTDB lineage: Bacteria > Pseudomonadota > Gammaproteobacteria > Steroidobacterales > Steroidobacteraceae > Bog-1198. Next base: position 3,391 of record DAIDVO010000112.1, read on the forward strand.
ATCGCAAGCGAACAGGGGCATTTCGATTTCGCGGCCGTCGCAGCCTCGATCTGCGACAAACTGGTGCGCCGTCACCCGCATGTGTTCGAAAGCGGCGTGAGCATGACGGCCGAAGAGCAAAGCGCGGCATGGGAGGGGATCAAAGCGCGGGAGCGCCGCGCCGCGGGCGCCGCGGGCGCCGCGAGCCGCGTGGACGAGGTGCCCCGATCGCTGCCGGCGTTGATGAGGACGCACAAGCTGGGGGCGCGGGCGGCTCACGCCGGGTTCGATTTTACCGAGCCTGGCGGCGCCGCGGCCAATGTCGCCGAGGAACTTGCGGAAGTGCTCGCGGCGGCCGCGGAGGGGCGGGCGGAGCTGCGCGCGGCGCGCGTCTTCGAGGAATTGGGCGATTTGCTGTTCGCAGCGGCGAATTTGGCGCGCAAGCTCGGTGTCGATGCGGAGGCGGCGCTGCGCGCGGCGAATGCGAAATTCGAGCGGCGTGTCCGCGGCATGGAATCGCTGGCGGCCGCGCGCGGGCTGGACTTCGCGAGCTTGGGTCTTGCGGCGCAGGAAGCTCTTTGGCACGAAGCGAAGCTCGCCGAATGAGGGCTGCGCGCCGCCGCGATCGAGCCTTGGCTCAGACGTTGAAGCGAATCCCCTGGGCCAACGGCAGTTCCGCGCTCCAGTTGATCGTCGTCGTTTGCCGGCGCATATAGGCTTTCCACGCGTCGGAACCGGCTTCGCGGCCGCCGCCGGTGTCCTTCTCGCCGCCGAATGCACCGCCGATTTCCGCGCCGGAAGTGCCGAGGTTCACGTTCGCGATGCCGCAATCGCTGCCCTGTGCCGACAAGAAGCGCTCGGCGGCCTGCAGACGGTCCGTGAATATCGCCGACGATAGCCCATAGGGCACCGCGTTTTGCAGCGCCACGGCCTCGTCGAGGTCCTGGTAGGCGACGAGATACAGGATCGGCGCGAAGGTCTCATGCTGCACGATCGGCATGTCCGCCGTTGCGCGCACCAGCGCGGGCTCGACGAAGTGGCCCGGACGGTCGAGCGCGCGGCCTCCGTACAGTACCTTCCCACCCTGCGATTTGGCGGCGGCGATCGATGCCTGGTACTGCTTGACAGCGCCGTCATCGATCAGCGGCCCCATCAGCGTGGCCGCATCCAGCGGATCCCCGATGCGCACCTGGCCGTAGGCCGCGATCAGCCGCCGCTCGAGCTCCGCGGCGCGCGACTCGTGCACGAGCACGCGGCGCGTCGTCGTACAGCGCTGGCCGGCGGTGCCGACCGCGCCGAACACGATCGCGGGGACCGCAAGGTCCATGTTTGCGGTTTCATCGACGATGATCGCGTTGTTGCCGCCGAGCTCCAACAGGCTCTTGCCGAGCCGTTCCGCGACGCGCACGCCGATGCGGCGGCCGACCTGCGTCGAGCCGGTGAATGAAACCAGTGCGACGCGCCGGTCGTCGACGAATTTCTCGGCGAGCTCGGTGCCGGCGTCGATGAACAGTTGGAAAATGGCCGGCAGCGAATGGCGTTCGAGAACGCGGTTGCAGATCCTCTGCACCGCGAGCGCGCACAGCGCGGTTTTCGGCGAAGGTTTCCAAACGGTCGCGTTGCCGCATATCGCGGCGATGAACGCGTTCCAAGACCACACCGCGACCGGAAAGTTGAATGCGGAAATCACGCCGACGACACCGAGCGGATGCCATTGATCGTACATCCGATGCTGGCTGCGCTCGGAGTGCATCGTCGAGCCGTACAGCATGCGCGATTGGCCGACGGCGAAGTCGGCGATGTCGATCATCTCTTGTACTTCGCCGTCGCCCTCGGCCTTGATTTTGCCGTTTTCCAGCGAAACGAGGCTGCCCAAAGCGCTCTTGAACGTGCGCAGCTCTGCGCCGATCAGCCGAACCGCTTCGCCGCGCTTAGGCGCCGGGACCAGGGCCCAGCGATTTGCCGCCGCGACTGCGGACGCGACGACGTGTTCATAGTCCGCGGCCGTAGCCGCACGGACCTGCGCGAGTCTTGCGCCGGTCGACGGATTGTGCGAATCGATCAGCGGGCCCGCGCCTGCGTCGTTCCAGCCGTGGCTCGCGCTCCAGGCGCCGCCGTTGACGGCGCCCAAGCCGAGCGCCTCCAGCGGATCCTGCAGCGCTGCCGCATCGTTGATCGATCGGGAATCCTTCATATTGACCATGGGTGGTTCTCGTACAGCGCTCGGACGGATTTGGATGCGGCGGCATTTTGGCGCGCGCGCGCGCGCAATGCCACCTGAATTCGCAGCTGCATGGGGATCCGAGGCGCCACAAACAAGGGCGCGCCGCGCACTTTGCATCGATCGTTCGCTTTGCACCCGGTTCGGCCTGTGTGTAGCATCCGGAATTCCATGTCAAAAAGTGCCCTATTGACGAACTGGCATCCGGCGAGCTGGCAAAGCCGCCCGGCGGCCCAACAGCCGAGATATTCGCAGCCGGCGGTTTTGGAGCGCACGATTGCCGCTTTGAGCCGGCTTCCGCCGCTGGTCGTCTCCTGGGAGATCGAGGCGCTGCGCACCAAACTCGCGCAGGCCGAACGCGGCGAACAATTCTTGCTGCAGGGCGGCGATTGCGCCGAAAGCTTCGACGATTGCGAATCCGACAATATCGCGCGCCGGCTGAAAATCCTTCTGCAGATGAGTCTCGTCATCCTGCAGGGAATGAAAAAGCCGGTGATCCGGGTCGGACGCTTCGCCGGCCAGTACGCGAAGCCGCGCTCGGCGGAGACGGAGACGCGCGACGGCCTCACGCTGCCGTGTTATCGCGGCGACAATGTGAATCGCCCGGGCTTCAGCCTCGCCGAACGCGAGCCGGACCCCACGCTGCTGCTGCGCGGCTACGAGCGCGCGTCGCTGACGTTGAATTTCGTAAGGGCGCTGATCGACGGCGGATTCGCCGACCTGCATCATCCGGAATATTGGGATTTGGGCTTCCTGCGCCACTCGCCGTTGCGCGACGCGTATCAAGGCATCGTCGATTCGATCGCGGAGTCGCTGGATTTTTTCGAGTCCATGAGCGGTCTGCGCGTACATGCGGCTACTCGCTGCGACTTCTACACGAGCCACGAAGGGCTGCACCTGCTGTCGGAACAGGCGCAGACGCGCTACATCGAGCGGCAAAAGCGCTGGTACAACCTGTCGACGCACATGCCGTGGATCGGCATGCGCACGGCTAATATCGATGGCGCGCACATCGAGTATTTCCGCGGCATTGCCAATCCGATCGGTGTAAAGGTCGGTGCGGCGATGAGCGCCGAGTGGCTGCAGGAGCTCGTGCAGGTCCTGAATCCTCAGAATGAACCGGGGCGGCTGACGCTGATCCATAGGTTCGGGGCGAAGGATATCGAAAAGCGGCTGCCTGAGGTCATTCGCGCGGTGCGCGCGACGGGCTCGCGCGTGCTGTGGGTGTGCGATCCGATGCACGGCAATACGGAGACGACCGCGGGCGGAATCAAGACGCGGCGGTTCGAGAACATTCTCGCCGAGGTGGAGGCCGCTTTCCGGATTCACGAGGACTGTGGTTCGATGCTCGGTGGGGTGCACATCGAATTGACCGGCGAGGATGTCACCGAATGTATCGGCGGTGCACGTGGGCTTGCCGAGGCGGATCTTGCGCGCGCGTACAAGAGCGCCGTGGACCCACGTCTGAACGGCGAGCAATCCTTGGAACTCGCGATGCGAATCGCCCAGCACGCGGCCGCCAAAAGACGATCCGCGAAACGCTCCTAAGCGGCCTTGCAACGTCGTTGTCATAATAGAATAACTTTAGATTAAATAGATAGTTACGTTATTAATCGAGAATTATTCTCGCTTAGGCGTACGCGTTTTTCGAAACCCGGCTTGCCTCGATGCGCCCAGATGTTATTCTCCCACCCCCGGTACAGCTCCCGCCCGTAAACGCTGCAGCGCCGTAGATCCTAAAGGCATAGCCCCGTGTATCGCCTGACGGTGTCACCGACGCGCAAATAATTCGGGCCGCGCCACGGAATTAATGCGCCGTCGCCTGGTCCCAAGTCGGTACGGCGACGGTTCGGAACCGGTCAGAGTGGCTCGTCTGATGAACTGAGCCAAGGGTTAGGTTGCGCTCGGGTTAGTCCAAGTCCAGGCGCGATCGACGGCGGGCTACGCGGAACACCGCGTAGCCCGTTTTTTGTTAGTGAATCCATACCTGCCATGAACAGCGCCTTTGATCCCGGCTGTCGCCGATGTCCGCGCCTCGCCGGCTTTCTCGACGCGGTGAAGCGCCAACAGGCGCACTATTTCTGCAAGCCTGTGCCGCCGTTCGGCGACCCGCGCGCGCGCTTGTTGATCGTCGGGCTCGCGCCCGGCATGCATGGCGCCAATCGAACCGGTCGGCCTTTCACCGGCGACTTCGCCGGCATACTTCTGTATGAAACGCTGCACAAATTGGGTCTCGCGACCGCGCCTGTGTCCGTGTCCTCGGACGACGGCCTCGTGCTGTACGGCGCAAGGATCACGAACGCGGTCAAATGCCTGCCGCCCGAAAACAAGCCGCTGCCGGAGGAAGTGAGGAACTGCAACGAATACCTGTTCGAGGAGTTGGCGCAAAGCCCGCATGCGCGCGTGATCCTGGCGCTCGGAACCGTCGCGCATGCGGCGGTCCTGCGCGCGTGCGGCAGGAGGCCGTCGCAGCTGCGTTTTGCCCACGGAGCCGCATACGCGCTGGGGGAACGGCGAACCCTCGTCGACTCGTATCATTGCAGCCGCTACAACACGCAGACGCGCAGACTGACTACCGCGATGTTCGAGAACGTCGTCGAGCGAGCGGCCGAGCTCGCCGCATGAGCGTGGAGGCGCCGCGATCGGACCCCATGAGCTTCGACGCCAAGTCGTTCGTCGACGGTTTGCCGGCGCGACCCGGCGTGTACCGCATGCTCGGCCCCGCCGACGAAGTGCTGTATGTCGGCAAAGCGCGCAGCTTGCGCAGCCGCGTCGCCTCTTATTTTCAGCCGGGCAACGTCCACCCCAAAGTCCACGCGCTCGTCGCGAAGACCGCGCGCATGGAAGTGACGATCACGAACTCCGACACCGAGGCCTTGCTCCTCGAGCTGAACCTGATCAAGAAGCACAGGCCGCGGTTCAACGTGATCCTGCGCGACGACAAGAGCTTCCCGTTTCTCTACGTTGCCGCGAATCACGATTACCCGCGACTCTGCCTCTACCGCGGATCGCGCAAGGAACGCGGAAAGTTCTTCGGCCCCTATCCGTCGGCGGGCGCGGTGCGCGCAACGCTGCATCAGCTGCAAAAGCTGTTCCGGCTGCGGGATTGCGCGGACTCGTATTTCGCGAACCGTTCGCGTCCGTGCCTGCAATACCAGATCCAACGCTGCACGGCACCATGCGTCGGCTTGATCTCCAAGGAGCGCTACGCCGCGGACGTCGCGGCCGCGGTCAAGGTGCTCGAGGGACGGAACGACGAAGTGAGTCGCGATTTGGCGCGGCGCATGGAGGAGGCGGCGGCACGCCTGGACTTCGAAGAAGCCGCGCATGTTCGCGATCAACTGGCCAGCTTGAAGATGGTCCAGGCGCAGCAGATCGTGACCTCGGACCCGCGCCATGATGCGGACGTGATTGCGGCCGCGCCCGGCAACGGCGAGTATTGCGTGGCCCTGATGTTCGTACGCGCCGGAAGGAGCCTCGGCAGCACGACATTCTTTCCGAAGGCGCCTCTGGCGGAACCGACCGAAGTCCTGGCCGCCTTCATCGCCCAATATTACGCGGAACGCGAGGCGCCGCCCGAAATCATCGTCGGCGAGGATTTCGAGGAGATACCGGTGCTCGAGGAGAGCCTCGGGGCGCGCTCTTCGCATCGCGTGCGCATTGCCGCTTCGGTGCGCGGCATCCGTGCGCGCTGGCTCGAAATGATGCACAACAACGCGATTCAAGCGGTCAAGATGCGCAATCTCGCGCGCGCGAGCATCGAGGAAAATCTTGCCCAAATGCGCGAGATCTTCGATCTTCGCGCGACGCCGAAGCGTTTGGAGTGCTTCGACATCAGCCACACCGGCGGCACCGATACGATCGCGTCCTGCGTGGTTTTCGGCGCGGAAGGGCCTTTGAAGAGCGAGTACCGGCGATTCAACATCGCCGGCATCGAGCCGGGCGACGACTACGCCGCCATGTACCAGGCGCTCACGCGCCGCTACAAAAGAGTGCTCGCCGGCGAACTGCCGGCTCCCGACGTCGTCCTGATCGACGGCGGCAAGGGACAGTTGGCGCAGGCCGCGCGCGTGTTCGCAGAGCTGGAACTGAAGGGCATCACGTTGATCGGCGTCGCCAAAGGCGCGGATCGGCGCGCAGGGCAGGAGCAACTGTTCTTGTTGGGCCGCGACACGCCGACTATACTGCCCCCGGACTCCAGCGCCCTGCATTTGATTCAGCGCGTGCGCGACGAGGCGCACCGGTTTGCGATCGCGGGTCACCGGCGCAAACGCGCGAAGCGGCACAACCGCTCGATACTCGAAACCATACCGGGATTGGGACCCGTGAAACGACGCGAGCTGCTGAAACAATTCGGTGGATTGCAAGGGGTACTGCGTGCCGGTATCGATGATTTCCTGCAGATCCGGGGCCTCGGCCCGCGCCTCGCGGAGGTGATCTATGAACACCTCCACCCGGGCCGGTGAACGAAGAGTATGGGTGAACCTGCCGAATGCGCTGACTTGGCTGCGCATATTGATGATCCCCGCGATCGTGGTGCTGTTCTATCTGCCGTACCGGTGGGCGGACCCCGCGGCCTGCGCGAGCTTCGCGTTCGCCGGAATCACTGATTCGCTCGACGGCTATTACGCCCGCAAACTCGGCTTGACCTCACGCCTGGGTGCGTTCCTCGATCCGGTCGCGGACAAGCTGATCGTCGCCTGTGCGTTGGTCCTGATCGTATCCAAGGATCCTCGCTGGTACATGGTGATCGTCGCGATCGTCATCATCGGACGCGAGATCGCGGTTTCGGCGCTGCGCGAGTGGATGGCCGAGATCGGTGCGCGCGGCCGCGTCGCCGTGTCCGGGTGGGGAAAGATGAAAACGATCATGCAGATCGTCGGGCTTTCATTCTTGCTCTTTCGCAGGAACTTGCTCGGCATCCCGATCTATCATGTCGGCTTGATCTTGACCGGCATCGCCGCGGTCCTGACGCTCTGGTCGATGATCTTGTACTTGCGCCTGGCCTGGCCGGAATTGCGGGGTAGTTCAAGGCGTTAGCGGTATATTGCGATCTGTTGTCCTTGACTCCCGGCGGCGCGGCCCTACAATTGCGCGTCGGCAGAGGGCGGGAATAGCTCAGTTGGTAGAGCGCAACCTTGCCAAGGTTGAGGTCGCGAGTTCGAGCCTCGTTTCCCGCTCCAGATTGTGAACGAACCCCGGCGCGTCCGGGGTTCATCGTTTTTGACCAGGGCTAGGTGGCAGAATGGTCATGCAGCGGCCTGCAAAGCCGCGTACGCCGGTTCGATTCCGACCCTAGCCTCCACAACACAAACGCCCGCCCGGCATGCGCGACGCCGCATGGTGCCCCGGGCCGGAGTCGAACCGGCACAGCCTTGCGGCCAACGGATTTTCATACCTCGACGGCTTTCACCGCCGCGCGCTGCGCGTTCGGGGTCTGGAGTGCGCCACGACCGTGGCAGCCGACAGCTGCGGTAGGTCCCCGCCGTCCACTCTCTACACCTGCCGGCTTAAGGCCTTGGAGCCTTACGTCGGATTGGTTCGGCGTTGCCTCGGACGCAGGGCCCAGGGGATTCACCGAGTTTGACGGGATCCAGCGGGGCGTTTCCTACCCCCGCCGCTCAAATTTTCCTCAAGTCCGTTGCGTCTACCAATTTCGCCACCGGGGCACTGGGCCCAGTCTACCGGAGGCCGCGGCGGCTTGCGTCGCGGCTTTCCGCGGCGCTTCTTCGGTGCGCCGCGGTAGCCTCAACTGGTTGATTTAGCTAAGCTCGCCGCCTCATGCAAGCGGATGCCCCCGAATTGACTGTCGACAAGGTGCACGTCTGGCGCGGTGAGCGCCACGTGCTGCGGGGTCTGAGCTTCCAGGTCGAGAGTGGGCAGCTACTGCACATCTGGGGCCCGAACGGCACCGGCAAGACCACCTTGCTGCGCGTCGTCTGCGGCTTACTCCGGCCCGAGCAAGGCCAGGTCGCGTGGGCCGGCCAACCGATCGAACACATTCGCAGCGACTACCAAGCGGCGCTCGCCTACGGCTCGCACGAGGCGGCGCTCAAAGGGGATCTGACGGCCTTGGAAAATCTGCGCTATGCCGTGGGGCTCAAGCGCCGGGTCGGCGACCAGGAACTGCGCGCGGCGTTGGATCGGACCGGCGTCGGCGCCTGCGCGGATCTGCCGGCGCGCGTGCTTTCGGCGGGGCAGCGCCGGCGCGTCGCGATGGCGCGGGTTCTCGCGATGCGCGCGTCTGTTTGGCTGCTCGACGAACCGTTCGCCAATCTCGATGCCGTGGGATCGGCGCTGCTCGCGCGCATGCTCGAGGAGCACGCGGACCTGGGGGGTATGGCGCTCGTCGTCGCGCATCAGGCGCTCGACCTGCGCCGCCCGGTGCGGAGCCTCGAGCTGTGCGCATGAAGGTCGGCCCGTTTCGTGCGATGCGGCTCATCCTGCGCCGCGAACTCAGCTTGAGCTTCCGGCGGCCGGATCAATTGCTGCAGCCGCTGATGTTCTTTCTGATCGTCACCACCTTGTTTCCGCTCGCCCTCAGCCCGGAATTGTCGCTTCTTCGAGACATGGCGCCGGGTGTCCTTTGGGTGGCTGCGCTATTATCGTCGCTGTTATCGATCGATTCGCTGTTCAAGGGCGACGCGGATGATGGAACCTTGGAGCAATTGGCGCTGTCTGGTCACTCGTTGAGTGTCATCGTGATTGCGAAGACCATCGCGCATTGGCTCGTCAGCGGTGCGGCCCTGGTCGCGATGTCGCCGCTCGTCGCAACGGCGCTCGGCATCCCGGCCGGCGCGTTTGCGACGATGATGTTCAGTCTCGCGCTGGGGACCCTGACGTTGAGCTGGCTGGGCGCGATCGGCGCGGGTTTGACGGTCGGGTTGCGGCGCGGCAGCGTATTGCTGTCGCTGATCGTTTTGCCGCTCGCGATGCCCTTGTTGATTTTCGGCGCCAGTGCAACCGATCGCGCGATCGGCGGACAGAGCCCGGCAGGCGCCTTGTATTTTTTGGCTGCGCTGTGCGTGTTCACGAGCACTCTGGCGCCGTTGGCGGCGTCAGTTGCGCTGCGGATTACGCTGGAATGAGAGGCGATTGGAATTCATCGATGTGGACTTGGTTCTACAGACTGGCTTCACCCCCTTACGTGTACCGCACCGCCGCGGCCTTGACGCCGTGGTTCTTCGCGGGCGCGGCCCTGATGATCGGTTACGGGCTCGTCGATGGTCTGGCATTCGCGCCGCCCGATTATCAGCAGGGCGATGCGTTTCGGATCATCTACGTGCACGCGCCGAGCGCATGGCTTTCGCTGTTCGCATACACGCTCATGGCGGTGGCCGGCGCGATCGCATTGATATGGCGCATCAAGGTGGGCTACGCCGTTGCCGCGGCGGCCGCTCCGATCGGCGCATCGTTCACGCTGGCCGCGCTGGTGACCGGCTCCTTGTGGGGCCGGCCGATGTGGGGCACTTACTGGGCTTGGGATCCGCGCTTGACCTCGGAACTGATCCTGTTGTTCCTTTATTTCGGCGTGATCTCGCTGCGCCAGGCGTTCGAGGATCCCGCCCGCGGCGACCGCGCAGCGGCACTGCTCGGCGTCGTCGGCGTCGTCAATGTGCCGATCGTGCATTTTTCGGTCACCTGGTGGAATTCCCTGCATCAAGGCGGGACGGTCATGAGGCTCGGCAAGCCGGAGATGCCGGGAAGCATGCTCTGGCCGTTGCTCGCGATGCTGGCCGGGTTCATGTTCTTCTTCGGCGCCGTGCTATGCATGCGCGTGCGCGGTGAAGTGCTCAGCCGGGAGCGTCAGTCCGCTTGGGTTCGGGAAGCGGTCATATCATGATTCGACCCGGATTTTGGGCTATGGGCGGCTACGCGCGCTTCGTCTGGCCGAGCATTTCGTTCGCGCTTGCGGTGTTGATTTGGAATGTCTGGTCCGCGCGGCGCCATCACGCGCGGGCATTGACGCGCGCAGCGCGCGCCGTGGCGATGGCGAGGAGCGAAGAGTCATGACGCCGCGTCGAAAACGCATGTTGGTCGTATTCGGGATATTGAGCGGCGTCGCCGCCTCGGTCGCGCTTGCCGTAGTCGCCGGACGCCAAAACATCAGCTTCTATTACGATCCGACCCAGGTCGCGCTCGGCAAGGAGCCGCCGGGCAAGGGGTTCCGCCTCGGCGGAATGGTCGTCAAGGGCAGCGTTTCCCGCAAGCCGGGAGACCTTACGGTGCGATTCGTGCTCACCGACTTCGCGCATCAGGTGCCGGTCACCTATACCGGCGTGCTGCCGGATCTGTTCCGCGAGGGCCAGGGCATCATCGCGCACGGTACGATGGGCCCGAACGGCGAATTCGTCGCCGACGAGGTGCTCGCGAAGCACGACGAGAAATACATGCCGCCGGAAGTGGCGGCCTCTTTGAAAAACAAGCACGGCGTCAAACCGACGACTTGAACGCCAAGCGGCGCGGAGTGTCCCGATGATTCCTGAGTTAGGCATGTTCGCGTTGATCCTGGGGCTCCTGCTCGCCATGGCGCAGGCTTTTTTCGGCCTGGTCGGTGCCTGGCGCGAGGATCCCGCCTGGATGTCGGTCGCGCGGCCCGCGGTCGCCGGGCAGTTCGTGTTCGTCGCCACCGGTTTCGCGTGTCTCGTTCACTCGTTCGTCGTCAACGACTTTTCCGTCTTGTATGTCGCCAACAACTCGAACACGGAGCTGCCGCTGTTTTACCGCGTCGCCGCGGTCTGGGGAGCACACGAAGGCTCGCTCTTGCTGTGGGTCACGATTCTGGCGATTTGGAGCCTCGCCGTGGCGGCGTTCAGCCGCGGCCTGCCGCCGAGATTCGCGAGCCGCGTGCTCGGCGTCCTCGGGCTCGTCAGCACAGGCTTCTTGTTGTTCACCTTGTGGACGTCCAATCCGTTCAAGCGCCTGATACCGGCCGCCGCGGACGGTGCGAGCCTGAATCCCATACTTCAGGATTTCGCGCTTTCGATTCATCCGCCGATGCTCTACACCGGCTACGTCGGGTTTTCGGTCGCGTTCGCGTTCGCGGTCGCGGCGATGCTGGAAGGGCGTTTGGATCAGGCCTGGGCAAAGTGGACGCGCCCATGGACGATCTGCGCGTGGATATTCCAAACGATCGGGATCACGCTCGGCAGCTGGTGGGCGTATTACGAATTGGGTTGGGGCGGCTGGTGGTTCTGGGACCCGGTAGAGAACGCCTCGTTCATGCCCTGGCTCATCGGCACCGCGCTCATTCACAGCTTGAGCGTGACGGAGAAGCGCGGCATATTCAAGAGCTGGACGCTGCTGCTCGCGATTTTCGCGTTCTCGCTGAGCTTGATCGGCACCTTCCTCGTGCGTTCCGGCGTGCTGGTGTCCGTACACTCGTTCGCGACCGATCCGAAGCGGGGCCTGTTCATTCTGGCGGGCTTGCTCGTGACGATCGGCGGGTCGCTCGGGCTGTACGCGTGGCGCGCACCCAAGCTCTACGTACCCGGGGGATTCGAATTATTCTCGCGTGAGTTCTTCATCCTCGTGAACAACGTGCTGCTGGTATCCGTAGCGGGCCTGGTTCTGTGGGGCACGCTCGCACCGCTCTTCTACGAACTGCTGGGAATAGGCAAAATTTCGGTGGGCCCGCCGGTGTTCAATCTGATGTTCCTGGTGCCGATGCTGCCGATGATGGTGTTCCTCGCGATCGGCATGCATTCAGCATGGCGCAGAGGCAAATTGAGCGTCGCGGCGAAGCCGATTTGGTGGCTGCTGGCGGCCGGGCTGGTCATCGCCCTCGCCGTGCAGCGTTGGATCTACGGCTCCGTGCATCTGGTCAGCATGGTCGGGCTCGCATTCGGCATATGGATCATGTTCTCGTCGCTGCTCGAGCCGCTGCAGCGCTGGCGCAAGGGCCAAAGGATGACAGCCGCCGTCGCCGGCATGGCTATCGCCCATTTCGGGGTCGGCATGTTCGCGATCGGAGTCAGCACCGTCAATACCTACAAGATCGAGAAGGATGCCGCGATGAAACCGGGCGCGGTCTTCTCGATCGCGGGCTACGATTTCAAGTTCGTGTCGGCACACGACGTAGCCGGCCCCAACTACGAGGCCGTGCAGGCTCTCGTCACGGTGACCCACGACGGCAAGCTCGTGGCCACGCTCAAACCGCAGAAGCGCCATTTCGCGGTTCAACAGACCGACAACAGCCACGCGGCGATCGCGGTGAACGCGGGACGCGACTTGTTCGTCGCGATGGGCGATCCACTAGGCGACGGCGCATGGAGCATGCGCATCCAGTACAAGCCGCTGGTGCGCTACGTATGGCTCGGGGCTCTCGTGATGGCGATCGGCGGCGCGGTCGCCGCGAGCGACAAGCGCTACCGCGTGAAGGCGCCGGTGACCACGGCCGAGGCGATCGCGCCGCCGCCCAAGCCGGATCCGGCGCCGGGTGTCGCCTGATGTGGAAGTGGAAGTTCGTCCTGCCGATCGTCGCGTTCCTGGCGCTGATCGTGCTTTTCGCCTTCGGCTTGAATCCGAAGCGCGATCTGCATTATTTGCCGTCGCCGTTGATCGGCAAGCCGGCGCCGCAGTTCGCACTGTCCGACGTCCTCGATCCCAACCGCATCGTCAGCAACGGCGCGCTGAAGGGCCATGTCTACGTGTTCAACGTCTGGGCGACATGGTGCGGCGCATGCCGGGAGGAGCACGAGACTCTGCTCGCGATCTCTCGGCAGAACGTGGTGCCGATCCTGGGACTGGATTGGAACGACCAACGCGATCGCGCGCAGCAATGGCTGCAGCAACTCGGCAATCCCTACCAGGGCGTGGGATTCGACGACAAGGGGCGCGTCGCGATCAATTGGGGCGTCTACGGCGCGCCGGAGACGTATCTCATCGATCGTCAGGGACGAATTCTCTACAAGCACATTGCGCCGATGACGATGAACGTGTGGAACAAGCAATTCTTGCCGCGCATCGCCGCAGCCCGCCGGGGCGGCGCGTGAGCCGCGGGGTCGGGGCGGAATTGGCGCGCCGCGCCGCCGCGGTGATCGCCGGCGTGTTCCTCATCGTCGCCTCATCTCAAGGCCTGGACGACCACGGCCAGCTCGAGAATCCGGCACTGCAGGCGCGTTACGAACACATCACGCAGCAATTGCGCTGCCTCGTTTGCCAAAATGAAACCATTGCCGACTCGGACGCCGAGCTCGCCGCGGAACTGCGCGACGAGGTGCGGCAAATGCTGATCGCGGGCAAGAGCGATGCGGCAATTTACCGGTTCATGCGAGCCCGTTATGGGGAGTTCGTGCTGTACGACCCGCCGCTCGACGCCAGGACGATATTCATTTGGGGCGCGCCGTTCGCATTGCTGCTGATTGGCGGGATCGTGATCTATCGGGTCCTGCGGGTCCGGTCGCGCATGCCGTTGGATGATGAACAAGAGGCCGGACCGAAATAATGACTTCATTTCTAATCGTCGCGGCCCTGATGACCGCGATGGCTGCCGCGGCGGTGGCATATCCTCTGCTGCGCGATCGCCGCAGCCGCCTGGTCGCGCTGATCGCGACGGTCGTCCTGGTGGTCGGCGCAGGGACCCTCTACAAGCTCTGGTCGACGTGGAATTGGAGCGCAACGGGCGCGCCCGGCGCCGCGCCGGTGAGCCCGCAGGTCGCGGCGATGGTCGCGAAGCTTGAACGGCACCTAAAGGATCATCCGGACGATCTGAACGGATGGCTCATGCTCGGGCGCTCGTACGTGGCGGTCAATCGCCTCGACGATGCGATTCAAGCGTTCGACCAAGCCTACACCTTGAGCGGCGGAAAGAATCTGGCGGCGGTCATCGGTTACGGCGAGGCGCTCGCGCTGAGATCGGGCGGCGAAATCACGCCGGAAGCCGCGCAATTGTTCGAGGATGCCGTGACGATGGCGCCGGCCAATCCGAAGGCGCTCCTGTACGGCGGTTTCGCGGCAGCCGTGCGCGGCGAGAAGGATCTTGCGCGCAGCCGCTGGCAGGCGCTGATCGCCCTGAATCCGCCGCCCGAGGTCGTACAAATGCTGAACGCGCGAATCGCGCAGCTCGGACCCGCGACCGGCCCACCCGCGCCGGCGGCTGCGGTTGCGGCGTCATCCGCGACCGTGACGATCCATTTGACGATCGCGCCCGCGCTCAAGGCGCGCTTGCGCGCGAACGCGCCATTGTTCCTCTTCGCGCAGGAGCCCGGGGTTCGAGGTCCGCCGCTCGCGGTCAAGCGGCTCACCGTGGGCGCGATCGGAACCGACATTGAACTGTCGAGCGCGGATTCGATGATCCCCGGCCGGGTCTTGTCCGCCGGCGAGCACGTGATGCTCACGGCGCGCGTGTCGTTCAGCGGCCAGCCTATGCCGAGCGCCGGCGACCTATATGGCGCATTGCCATACGATGTCGGCAAGAAAGGACCTGTCGATCTCGTGATCGACCACATCGCCCAATAGGGGTACTCGATGAGCACCGCGAAGAATCTATTTTCCGGCCGGATTCTCGTCGACAACCTCGTGCCTTATCCGCGGATGGCGGACAAGGACCGCGAGGCGTTGCGCATGATCGTCGAGGCGACCGATCAATTCCTCGAGCCCAGGCACGCGGACTTCAAGAGCTGGGACCGCGACGCAGAGCAGCCGCCGCAATTCATCCAAGGGCTGCGCGAACTCGGCTTGTTCGGGCTGATCATCCCCGAAGAACATGGGGGACTCGGGCTCTCGAATGCGGGGTACGCACGCGTGCTCGCCCAGACCAGCCGCCACGACAGCTCGGTATCGCTGACGATCGGCGCGCACAGCTCGATCGGAATGAAGGGCATCTTGATGTTCGGCACCGATGCGCAGAAGGCGCGCTACCTGCCGAGGCTCGCGCGCGGCGAAATGATCGCGGCCTTCTGCCTGACCGAGTCGAGCGCGGGCTCCGACGCCGCATCGATCCGCACGCATGCGCAAAGGAACGCGGACGGCAGCTGGACGCTGAATGGCGAGAAAATCTGGATTACGAACGGCGGCATCGCGGATCTTTACACGGTGTTCGCGCGCACCGAATCGGACGCCGGCAAGATCACGGCGTTCATCGTCGAAGCCAAATGGCCCGGAGTCGCGCACGGCAAGCACGAGGACAAGATGGGCATTCGCGCCTCGTCGACGACGACGGTGAGCTTTGCGGATGTGAGGGTTCCCGCCGAGAGCGTGCTGGACGCCGAAGGCAAGGGATTCAAGGTCGCAATGGCGATCCTGAACAACGGCCGCACCGGTTTGGGGGGCGGGTCGGTCGGCGGAATGAAGACCGTGCTCGCGCTCGCGACCGAGCACGCCCGCGCGCGCAGGCAATTCGGGCGCTCGATCGGCGAGTACGATCTCGTCAAGGAGAAGATCGCGCAGATGACGGTCGACTGCTTCGCGGCGGAGAGCGCCGTGTGGATGGTCGCGCATTACATCGACTCCGGCTTCGATGATTATTCCGTGGAGGCCGCGATCAGCAAGGTGTTCGCGACCGAGGCGATGCAGCGCTCGGCGTACGAGGGGCTGCAAATCGCGGGCGGCAGCGGCTTCATGCGCGATTACCCGTACGAGCAAATCACGCGCGACAGCCGCATTCTCACGATATTCGAAGGTACCAACGAGGTGCTGCGGCTTTATATCGCGCTGTCGGGCTTGAAGGATCTCGGCCGCTCGCTCGGGGAATTGAAGTTCGCGCTGGATGACATATTCAATCATCCGATCAAGGGCTTCGGCGTCATGGGCGATTATGCCGAAAAGCGCTTGACCCAGGCGACCGGCATAGGCCGCGACCGCATCTCCACGCACATGCCGTCCTCGTTGCGCGATGCCTGCGAGGTTTACGAGAAGTACACGTTGGAACTCGCCAAGACCTGCGACTTCTGCCTGCGCCGCTACGGCAAGGCGATCGCCGATCGCCAGTTCGAGCTGAAGCGCATCGCCGACATCGCGATCGATTTGTTCGTCGGCCTATGTACGCTCGCGCGTGCCGCCTCGAACAGCGCGGCCGATCCTAAGGACACGCAGTCGATCGCGATCGCGAACATTTTTGCGCAACAGACGAAGCGGCGCATGGCGAACAATATCCGGCGCATCACCCGCAACGAGGACGATTCCATCCGCGCGCTCGCCGACCACATCCTCGACGCAGGCGGCTATCCTTGGGATGTCCTGTGAGCGGCGCGGTGACCGCCGGGGAACGGACGCGCGCTGGATGGCGGCGGTATGGATCGCGGCGGGAATTCTCGCCGTGCATACGGCGCCGGCGCGGGCGGACTTGCGTTCCGCCGTCGAGTGGGCCCGGCTGCATAGTTGCGCGCGGGCGCAACCGGGCGGTTTGCGCGGCGACCGGCGCTTGCGCGCCGCGGCCGACGACGTTGCCGCCGGCCTATCCCTGCGGGGCGCCCTGGCCGCGGCTGGCGTGATCGCGTCCCGATCCGGCCTGCTGCGCCTGTCCGGCGCATTGACCGATGCGGACGTGGCCGATGCGCTCGCAAGCGGCGGCTGCCGCGGCGCGATCGCCGATCCGCACTTTCGCCGGTACGGCGCGGTGCGCCGCGGCCGGCGGCTGTGGATCGTATTGGCCTCCGCGGATTCGCCGCCGCGCGCCGCGCAGCAAGCGACGTACGACCGGCAGACCCTTCAGCTCGTGAATCGCGCGCGCAGCGCCGGCCGCCGCTGCGGCGCCGAGCGGTTTCCCGCGGCGCCGCCGCTGCGCTGGAGCCGCGCGTTGGCGGCGGCCGCAGACGCTCATTCGCGTGCGATGGCCGCGGACGGTAAGTTCGCGCATCGCGGACACGACGGCAGCACACCGGGCACGCGCGTTCTACGCGCCGGCGACGGCGCCTACCGCATCGTCGGAGAGAATATCGCCGCCGGCCCGATGACGCCGGCGCAAGCGGTCCGCGGCTGGCTCGCGAGTCCAGGCCATTGCGAGAACATAATGGACCCGCGCTTCCGCGATAGCGGCATCGCGTTCTCGGCCAATGCAGGCAGCGAGGGCGGCATCTACTGGACGGAGGATTTCGCTGCGCGCGCGGCGAACGCGCTCCAGCCTAGAAACAGCGCGATGCCCGCAAAGAATGCCGCGCCCTGAGGCGCCGCGGACGCCCGTGCGGGACGCGCGACGAAGCGGACCAGCAGGATGCTCGCGGCAACGCCCGCGGCCAAAACCCGATCGTCGAAAAACAGCGCGGCGAGGAAGCGAATCGCCGCGTTCGCTGCGCCTGCGGGCCGGGGCGCGCCGGAGGACTTGCGCGCGGCGGCCGCGGGCGCAGCAAGACGTGCACGGCATAGTGCGACGAGCAGTGCCGCGACGATCCAATAGCCGAGGACCAGTGCGCCGAGCAGCGCATCGCCGCCGGGCCAGCCGATCTTGAGCCCTTCGCCGACCCAAAACGTCCCGAACGACGTCAGCAGCACGCCGACCGCGAATTTCAATGCGTTTTCCGGAATTCGCGCGAGCGGACGGTGCAGCATGAGGCCGAGCAGCGCCACGGTGACGAGAGCCGCGAGCGCGGCGAAGGTCGCCGGCCACCACCGATGGCTGTTCGCGCCCACGGCCACGACGATGAACACGACCTCGATGCCTTCCAGCATGACGATTTTGAAGCTCGCCGCGAATGCGAGCGCATCCCACGCATTCTTCCCCTTCGCCGCGCCGCGCAGGCGCATCGACGTATTTTCGAATTCCGCGGTCTCGTCGTGGAGCGCAATCGCGCCGGCCGAGCGCAGAATCGCCTTGCGCAGCCACCGCAGCCCGAATAGCAGCGCGAGTGTTCCGACGCCGAGTTGTACCAGCGGCAAGGGTATTTTCGCCGCCGACCCGCCGGCCAAACCCACGAATACGGCCAACACGGCCAATGCCGCGCCGGCGCCCGCCAGCGTGAACCGCCACCCGCGCGAGATGCCGACCGCCAGCACGACGGTCAATGCCTCGACGAATTCGACCAGCGACGCGAGGTAAGACGCGGCAACCGCCGCGCCGATGTGTGTCCAGGAGTGCATGTGCGCACGGTAGACGGCGGGTCTAGCTAGCGCAAGTCCGGCGGGAACCTTGCCCGCCGCGTGCTGTCCACCGTTAACTACAACGGGATTCAACACGGGAGGAAGCGCGATGGACCAAGCGTCATTGATGCCGATTCGGGCCGAGGGCGATGGCGTGTTGCCGGCGCGCACCGCGACGGAAGAAAAGGCCCTCGCCTACACCGACCCGGCGGTGTTGGCGCTCACCGATTTCACGCGTGAACAGCCGATAACCGTCGATGAGGAGCGGCAGATCGATGCGGCCCTCGAAGACATGATCCGATTCGGCGTGCGCGCGCTATTGGTGCTGCGTGACCGGCGCATCGTCGGCCTGATCACCTCATACGACATTCAGGGAGAGCGGCCCCTTCAGTTTCTGCAGAACTCCACCTACGAGCGCCACCAGGACATCCGCGTCGGCCACATCATGACGCCATGGGATAAGCTGCCGGCGATCGACTGGGACGGCGTCCAGACGGCGCGCGCGGGCGACTTGTTGGAGGCCGTGCGTCACGCCGGGCTCACGCACCTTCTCGTGCTCGAGAAGGGAGCGGATCCAAAAACGGTCGTGCGCGCAATGATTTCGCGCGCGCGGCTCGAACGGCAATTGCGCGCATTCGCGCCGCAGGCCGCGGCGGCCCCGTTCAAGGCGCGCGACGCGCGCGAACCAAAAAGTATAGAGGCACACCGCAGATGAACAGAACGAAGCCCCACGCATTCGCCTCGGGGCCGGCGCCCGCGATCGCCCATAGCGAATAGAGCAGCGCGGCGCCGCCGATGACCGCGAGAGACGCGGCGCCTAAGCGCGCACCGCGCATGTGGCCGGTCCACATGAGGCGCAGCAGCGCCAGTGCGCACAACGCATAGGTCACGAGGCATGCGGTCGTGGACAACAGGATCATGAACGTGAAGATGCGCACCATCGATTGCTGATAATTCATCAGCACAAGCGCCGTGATCAGGCCGCTGCTGAACACGAGCGCGAATGTCGGCGTACGGCGCGGCGACTCGATGGCAAACACCTGCGGGAACACGCCGGTCTTCGCCATCGCATGCGGAACTTCTCCCTGAAGCAATATCCAGCCGTTCAGCGCGCCGAAGCCGCTGATCGCCGCGAACGCCGCGACCAGCACGCCGGCCCGGTGGCCCCAGAGCCGCACGGCCAAATCGACGAAAGGCGCGTTGGAATGCGCAAGGACGCCGGCCGGGACCAGCAGAACCACCGTGCTGCACGCGATCAGGCATATCACGGCGGTCAATACCGTGCCGAGGAGCGTCGCGGCGGGAATCGTCCTGGAAGGGTCCCGCACCTTGGTCGCCGGAATCGTCGCCGATTCCAGGCCGAGCATCGCCCACAGCGTCAAAGTGGCCCCCGCGGTGACGCCGTGCAGCGAAATCGGCATGACCTTCGCGGCCGCCGCGAAGTCGCCCGCGCGCACCGCGAATATGCCCGCGGCGGCAATGGCTATCAGCGGCAATATCTTCAGCACCGTGGTGATCGATTGCACCCAGCCCGCGGCACGCACGCCGTACCAATTGACGAACGTCAGTCCCCACAACATCGTCAGGGTGACGATCGCCGGAGCTTCATGGCTCGACGCGATCCATGGAATCAGGGAACTCAAATAGCTGACGGTGCCGGTCGCGATCGCGGCGTTGCCGACCCAAACCGAAATCCAATAGCCCCATGCGCCGAGAAACGCGGTCAAGGGTCCGAATGCGAGGCGTGTGTACGCGTACGGACCGCCGGCTGCGGGGTGGGCGCGGCTCAGTTGGGTGAATACGAGCGCGAGCGAGATCGCGCCGGCCGCGGTGAAAGCCCAGGAAATCGGGCTGTTGAGTCCGTAGGGTGCGAGCGAGGCGGGCAGCAAGAAGACGCCCGAGCCGATCGAATTGCCGACGACCAGCGCGACGCACATCCACAGTCCGAGAGGCGCGCGCCGACCCCCGGAGTCGACGGATGAATCGGTGCTCATCGGCGATCTGCCGCGAGGAAGTCATTGACAGATCGCATCGCCGCTAGCGTAATCGAGATCGGAGATCAAATCAAAGCGGTGGGCATGAGTGCGATGATGATTCCGGAAAAACGCAGTGTTTTGCACAGTTGGTGCGTGCAGGCCGAATGGGACGCGCCGCAAATCGTCGGCGGCAAAGGCGCCGAATTTTGGGACGACGCGGGCCGGGTCTATCTCGACATGAGTAGCCTCGCCGAGTGCATGAACCTCGGGCACCAACATCCGCGGGTAATCCGCGCGATTCAAGAGCAAGCCGCCAGGCTCTGCTTCGTCACCTCGTCGTGGGGCGCGGAACCCCGCGCGGCGCTCGCCTCGCGCCTGTTGGAGCTGTCCGGCTTCACCGGCGGGCGCGTGTTCTTCACATTGGGCGGCAGCGATGCGAACGAGCATGCGGTGAAATTCGCGCGCCAGGCGAGCGGCAAGCGCCACGGCAAGATCGGCACCCGCGACCGTTCGTACCACGGCGCGAGCTACGCGACGATGGCATTGTCCGGCGACAGCCGCACCCAGGACGTCGATGCGACGGCTTTCGGCGTCATGCGGGTGCCGCCGCCGTACGCCTACCGCTGTCCTCACGGCACGGACGACGCGCAAGCATGCGCGGCGAGGAATGTCGCGCACATCGGCGCCGAGATTCGGCGCGTCGGCGCCGAGAACGTCGCGGCCGTCCTCATGGAGCCGAACGCGGGCACCAACGGCATCGTCGCACCGGAGAATCACTGGCCGTTGTTGCGTGCCGAGACCGCGGCCGCCGGCATCCTGCTGATCGCCGACGAGGTCATGAGCGGCTTTGGACGGTGCGGCGAATGGTTCGCATGGCAGCGCCACGGGCAGAGCGGTCGGCCGGACATGATGACGCTCGCGAAAGGATTGACCGGCGCGCACGTTCCGCTCGGCGCGGTCGTGGTCGCGCAGCATGTGGCCGAGCGCCTCGAGCACAGCATGCTGCTCACGGGACTGACGTACTGCGGTCATCCCCTCGCTTGCGCCGCCGGAATCGCCGCGCGCGAGACGTATGCGGCGGAAGGACTTATCGAGCGTTCGCGCACGCTCGGGCGCGGCATGTTCGAGAGGCTGCGCGCGATGCAGCGCAAGCACGCCGTCATCGGCGATGTGCGCGGAGGCGACGGGTTGTTCGCGATCGTCGAACTCGTCAAGGATCGAAACTCGCGCGAGCCCGTAAGTTCCTGGCCCGCGCTGCACCCTTCGATGCGCGCGTTCGCCGCGCGCGCACTCGCGCAAGGTGTATCATTTGCCGTCCGCGGCAACTTGATCATACTTGCGCCGCCGCTAGTGATCGGGGAGAAGGAATTGCACGGCGCCCTCGATCTGATGAATACCTTGCTCGGCGAATTGGACTGGTCATGAAAAATCAGCATATGAAAATCGAAGCGCCGGGACCCAAGGCGCGCGCACTGATCGCCCGCGACGCCGCCGTGGTCTCGCCGTCCTATCCGCGCGATTACCCGTTCGTGATGTCGCACGGCCGCGGCGTCGAGGTTTGGGACGTCGACGGCAATCGCTACCTGGATTTCGCGGCGGGAATCGCCGTATGCAGCACCGGCCATTGCCATCCCGAGGTCGTGCAATCGGTCAAGGACGCGGCCGACCGCTTCCTGCACATCTCCTCGGATTTCTGGCATGAAGCGCAGGTGCGCCTCGCCGAGCGCATCGACGAATTGTCGCCGATGGAAGAGCCGGTCATGAGCTTCTTCGCCCAATCGGGGACCGAGAGCGTCGAGGCGGCGTTGAAATTGGCGCGCTACGTGACCGCCCGCCCGCGCTTCATCGGCTTCATGGGAGGTTTCCACGGACGGACGATGGGATCGCTTGCGTTCACATCGAGCAAGTACACGCAGCAAAAGGGATTTTTCCCGGCGATGCCGGGCGTCACGCACGTGCCGTACCCGAACAATTATCGGCCGCTGTTCGCGGGCCGGGACCAAGGCGTCGCAAGCCTGAATTACATCGAGGAGATCCTGTTCGCCGGCAATCTGCCGCCGAGCGAAGTCGCGGCGATCATGGTCGAGCCGATCCAGGGCGAAGGCGGCTACCTCGTGCCGCCGGACGGGTTTCTCGCCGGACTGCGGGCGCTGTGCGACCGGCACGGAATCCTGTTGATATTCGACGAAGTCCAATGCGGCATCGGCCGCACCGGGAGAATGTTCGCGTGCGAGCACTGGGGTGTCGCGCCGGACATCATGACGCTCGCGAAGGGATTGGGCTCCGGCTTGCCGATCGGCATCATGACGGCGAAGAAGCGGATCATCGAGAAATGGGCGCGCGGCGCGCACGGCAATACCTACGGCGGCAACCCGCTGTGTTGCGCGGCCGCGCTCGCGACGCTGGATTTGGTCGAGCGCGAATATCGCGGCAACGCGGCGCGCACCGGCGAGTATTTTCTGGGTCGATTGCGCGGGCTTGCGCAGAAATATCCCGTAATCGGCGAGGTCCGCGGCAAGGGTTTGATGATCGGCATGGAATTGGTGAAGGAGCGGCAGGCCAAGACACCGGCCAAGGCCTTGTGTGACGCGTTGATCACGCGCGCATTTCACAACGGCTTGCTTTTGTTGTCCTGCGGCGCGAGCACGGTTCGATTCATGCCCCCGTTGATGGTGAAAGAGGCCGAGATCGACGAGGCGCTCGCGCTGCTCGAGGGGAGCCTCGTCGAGGCGCTCGCCGCGGAGGGAGCGCGCTGAGGTCGCGGCACCAATAATCCCGGTGGCGCCGATTGTCCCGCGGGCATCGCGCGGACACCGTAGCGGCATAATAATTTATAATCGGCCGATCGATACGGCGATCCACCGGGAGCATGACGATGAGCTTAACTGCACTGACGAAGAGCGATTGGCACGAGCGCGCATCCAAGTTGCGCTACGAGACGCGGCATTTCATCGACGGAAACTACATGGACTCCGTGGACGGGGGGCGTTTCACGGTGGTCAATCCCGCGACCGGTGCGCCGCTTTGCGAAGTGAGCGCCGGCACCGTCGCCGACATCGATATCGCGGTCGCGGCGGCCAAACGGAGCTTCGCCGCGCACGTCTGGAGCCGCAAGGCGCCGCGCGAGCGCATGGCCGTGCTGGCCCAATTCTCCAAGCTGCTGCTTGCGAACACCGAGCGATTTGCGCTGCTCGACACGCTCTGCATGGGCAAGCCGATTCACGACATGGTCACGATCGACGTGCCGTCCGCGGCGACGAATTTTGCGTACTTCGGCGAGTTGGTCGACAAGATCGAAGGCGCCGTCACCGCGACGGCCGCCGATGCGTTTCATTACATCCTGCGCGAGCCGCTCGGCGTCGTCGGCTGCATCGTGCCGTGGAATTACCCGCTGTTGATGGCGGCATGGAAGGTCGCTCCCGCGCTTGCGGCCGGCAATTCCGTCGTACTGAAGCCCGCGGAGCAATCGCCGCTGTCGGGATCCTTGATGGCGGAGCTGTTCATCGAGGCCGGCGGCCCGCCGGGCGTATTCAACGTCGTCAACGGTCTCGGTGAAACCGCCGGCGCGGCGCTCGCTCTGCACATGGAGGTCGCCAAGATCGCGTTCACCGGCTCCACCGAGATCGGCAAGAAGATGCTGGTCTACGCGGGCCATTCGAACATGAAGCGCATCGCCCTCGAGTGCGGCGGCAAGTCGCCGCAAATTTTTCTCGGGGATCTTCCGGATCTCGATGTCGCGGTGACCTACGCGATCAACGGCATCTACGGCAACATGGGCGAGGTGTGCAATGCCGGCTCCCGACTGTTGATCGATCGGCGCATCGCGAAGGAATTCATCGCGCGGTTCATAGAGCGCGGCAAGAATGCGTACCGTGCCGGCGATCCTTTGGATCCGGCGACGAATTTAGGCCCGTTGGTCACGGCCGCGCACCGCGCGCGCGTCATGAGCTACATCCAACGCGGCAAGAACGAGGGTGCGCGCCTCGAGTTCGGCGGCACGATGCCGGATGCGCCGGGCTCGTTCGTCGATCCGACGCTGTTCTCCGGCGTGAACAATCAAATGACGATCGCGCAGGAGGAGATCTTCGGGCCGGTCGCCGCGGCGATCGAGGTCGACGGCATCGAGCACGCCGTGGCGATCGCGAACGATTCCATCTATGGGCTCGCCGCCGCGGTCTGGACGCGCGACGTGAGCGTGGCGCACAAGGCGGTGCGCGACCTCGAGGCGGGCGTGATATGGGTCAACTGTTTCGACCACGGCGACATGACGCAGCCGTTCGGCGGCTACAAGCAGTCGGGGCAGGGGCGCGATAAATGCGTCGAAAGCCTGCTGTCCTATACGCAGATGAAGTCCGCCTGGGTTCATCTCGGCTAGCGGACCGGCCCGCGGCGTCGAATCGGCAGCCTCTCGCGGAGCGCGATGTTTTTATATTATACTCGTGACATTATAAACTTGCGCGCGCGAGGATCGTGATCTTGAGAAACGTAAAGACACTCGGGCTCCTAGGTACGGGCGTGATCGGCGGCGGCTGGGCGGCGCGCGCGCTGCATTTCGGAATCGACGTGGTTGCCGCCGACGTCAAGCCGGAGATGGAGGCGTGGATACGCGGCGCCGTCGAGAACGCGGAGCCCGCGCTCGCGCGCTTGACCTTCGCGCCGCTTCCGCCTAAGGGCAAGTTGTCCTTCACGACGGATTTGCGGGTGATGGCGGCCCAGGCGGATTTCATACAAGAGAACATCCCCGAGCAATTGGAGCTCAAGCAGCGCATGCTCGCCGAGGTGAGCCGGCATGCACCGGCGGACGTCGTCATCGCCTCCAGCACGTCCGGCTTGATGCCGAGCGATCTGCAGCGCGACATGGTCGCACCGGAGCGCTTTTGCGTGGCGCACCCATTCAATCCCGTTTATCTCCTGCCGCTGGTCGAACTGGTCGGCGGCGGCAAGACCGTTCCCGCGACGATCGAGGCGGCGGCCGCGTTCTTCCGCTTCATCGGCATGCACCCGCTGCCCGTGCGCCGCGAGATACCGGGTCATTTGACGGATCGACTACAGGAGGCCTTGTGGCGCGAGATTCTGCACATGGTCAACGACGGCGTCGCGACGACCGGCGAACTCGATGATTCGATCATCTACGGCCCGGGCTTGCGCTGGGCGGCGATGGGCACCAACATGATTTACCACCTCGCGGGCGGCGAGAGCGGCATGCGCCATATGTTGGCGCAGTTCGGTCCGTGCTTGAAGTGGCCGTGGACGAAGCTCGAGGCGCCGGAGCTCACCGAAGCGTTGATCGACCGCATGGTGGAGGGAACGCAGGCCCAGGCTCGCGGACGTTCGATTCGCGAACTGGAACGCCTGCGCGACGATTATCTGGTCGCCGTCCAGCAAGTCCTGCGCCAGTACGATATCGGCGCGGGCTCGACGCTGCGCGCGCTCGAGGAGCGCCTCTACAAGGACGCCGCGGCGGCGGCCGGCGCGGGCCTTGCCGACAGCGCGGGACCCTTGCGCCTCGTTGAGACGGTCGTGCGGCCCGAATGGGTCGACTACAACGCGCACATGACGGATTACCGCTATCTGCATGTCTTCGGCGAGGCGATGGATGCATTTTACCGGACGATCGGAGTCGACGACGCGTACCGCAAGGCCGGGCGCATGTTCTACAACGTCGAAACGCACGTCGCCTATGCGCGCGAGGCGAAAGTCGGCGAACCGCTCTACGTGACGACCCAGGTGCTCGGCTCCAACGAGAAGCGCTTGCACGTGTTTCACCGGCTGCACCGGCGGCGCGACGGCGAAATCATCGCGACCGGCGAACAGATGCATCTGCACGTGGATACCGCGGCCGCCAAGGCCGCGCCGATCGAAATGGCGGTGCGGGCGAAGCTGGAGCGGATTCGCGCCGCGCATGCCGCGCTCCCCTGGCCCACGGAAGCGGGCCGGCACGTCGGCCGGACGAAGGCGTCGTAGGTTCCGCGCCGTGCCGAAGATCGTCGACCACGCGAAGCGGCGCGATGAGATCGCGCAAGTCGCGTGTCAAGTCGTCGCCGCGCATGGCTTCGAACACGCGACCGTCGCCCGGATCGCGCGCGCCGCCGGGTACACCACCGGCATGGTCGCGCATTACTTCGATTCGAAACAGGAAATCATTCTCGCGGCATTGCGCTTGATGCTGACGCGCATTGAGGCGCGTCTCACGCGCCGCCATGAACTCGGCGAGGATGATCTCGTCAGCGTGCTTTCCGAGGCGCTGCCGCTCGATGAACAGCGCTTCACGGAATGCGCGTTCTGGATGGCGTTCTGGGGACAAGTCTCGGCCGACAGGAACCTGCGGCGCCTGAACGCATGTGTGCACCGCGAATACATGCGCCTATACGCGCGCTGTTTCGTCCGCCATTGGCCGGCTTCGTCCTCGTGGCCGAAGCCCGTTCGCGATCAAGCCCTGCGCTCGGTCGTTACTTTCGTCAATGGCCTGACCGCGAGCGCCGTCACCAGCCCCGCGGACTGGCCGCCCGCGACGCAGGTCGCGCAGCTTCGGCTGCAGCTCGGCATGTTGGGCATTTGGGCCAAAGGCAGACACTCGCGCAGCGCGGCCGCTGGTTGAAGGAGAACGGGAATGGAATTTTCGCTGAGCGACGAACAGCAACTCATCATCAAGACGACGCGCGACTTCGTCAGAAACGAACTCTACCCGCACGAGCAGGAAGTCGAGGCGACCGGCGTGTTGCGCGCGGAATTGCACCAGGAACTCAAGGCGAAGGCGATCGCGGCAGGATTGTACGCCGCGAACATGCCCGTCGAAGTGGGCGGCGCCGGCCTCGATACGGTCGCCTGGGTGCTGTACGAGAAGGAGCTCGGGGCGACGAATTACGCGCTGCATTATTCCTGCGTCGGACGCCCGTCGAACATCCTGCTCGCCTGCGAGGGCGAACAGCGCGAACGCTACCTCCTGCCGACGGTGCGCGGCGATCGGACCGAATGCCTCGCGATGACCGAACCGGGTGCGGGCTCGGACTTGCGCGGCATGAAGACTTCGGCGGCGCCCGCGGGCGGCGATTTCCTCATCAACGGCACGAAGCACTTCATCAGCCACGCCGATCACTCCGATTACGTGATCCTGTTCGCGGCGACCGGGGAAGAGCCGAGCGCGCGCGGGCCGCGCAAGAGGATGACCGCGTTCCTGATCGACCGGGATCACCCGGGCTTCACGATCCGGCCGGGCTATACGAACGTCTCGCATCGCGGCTACACCAACAGCATTCTGGAGTTCAACGACTGCCGCGTGCCGAAGTCCGCGATTCTCGGCGAAGTTCACCGCGGCTTCGAGATCGCGAACAGCTGGCTCGGCGCCACGCGCCTGCAGGTGGCCGCGACCTGCCTGGGGCGCGCCGAGCGCGCGTTGGATCTCGCGACGCAGTGGGCCGCACAGCGCGTTCAATTCGGCCAGACGATCGGCAAGTTCCAGGGGGTCGGTTTCAAGCTCGCGGACATGCTGGTCGAGTTGCGCGCGGCGGAGCTATTGGTGCTGCAAGCGGCTTGGAAGCGGGACCAAAAGATCGACAGCGACATGGACATGGCGATCGCCAAACTGAAGGCGACCGAGATGCTTGCGCTGGTCGCCGATGAAGCGCTGCAAATTCACGGCGGCATGGGGCTCATTAGCGATCTGCCGCTCGAGCGGATCTGGCGCGACGCGCGCATCGAGAGAATCTGGGAGGGCACGAGCGAGGTGCAGCGCCTGATCATTTCCCGCGGACTGCTGCGGCCGCTCGGAGGCTAGCGCCCGGTCCAGCGCGGCTTGCGCTTTTCGGCGAAGGCGCGCGCGCCTTCCTTGAGATCCTCCGAGCGCACGACGCGTTGCACCGCGTCGAGCGAGTCGTGCAGCGTGAACGCCTCGTGCTCGGACAGGGTTTCGCCATGGCGAATCAACTGTTTGAGCGCCGGAAACAGCAGCGGCGGCCCCTCGGTCAGCTGCCGTGCGATTTCGCGCGCCTTGGTCATCGCTTGCCCCTTCGGCACGACATGATGCGCGAGGCCCCAGTGCTTCGCTTCCGCCGCGTCCATCCACCGGCCGGTCATCAGGAATTCCATCGCGACGTGGTACGGGATTCGGCGCGGCAGCTTGATCGTGCCGGCATCCGCCAGAACGCCGACGTTGATCTCCGGGAGAGCGAACTTCGCGTGCTCGTCCATGACGATGATGTCGGTGCCCAAGACCACTTCGAAACCGCCGCCGCAGGCAATGCCGTTGACGGCGGCGATGATCGGCTTATTGAGGTTGCGCGGATAGTTCAAGCCGCCGAAGCCGCCGACACCCCAGTCTTCGTCCGATTTCTCGCCGGCCGCCGCCGCCTTGAGATCCCAACCGGGGCTGAAGAACCGGTCGCCCGCGCCGGTGATGATTGCGATGCGCAGTTCGGCATCGTCGCGAAACGCGCTGAACACGTCGTTGAGGCGCCGGCTCGCCGCCAAGTCGATCGCGTTCGCCTTTGGCCGATCGATCGTGACTTCGAGAATCGCCCCATCCTTCTTCGTCTTGATTCCAGCATCCATTTATTCATTCCTCCGTCAGTCGGATCAGTGCATCGACCGCTTGAGCGCCGCATCCCGCGGGACGCACGATCAGCGGATTGACATCCATTTCCACGAGCCGGTCTCGATGCGCCGCCGCGTAATGCGCGATACCGATCGCGGCGCCGACGAGCGCGCCGATGTCGGCCGCCGGCTTGCCGCGCAAGCCCTCGAGCAGGCGCCAGATCCGCAAGCGCCGCAGGCCGGCTTCGATGGATTCGGCTGTCCATGGCGGCAGCAAGCTCACCGTATCGGCCATGAGCTCCGCGAGAACGCCGCCGGCGCCGAGCACGAGCACTTGACCGAATTGCGGATCGACGATGACGCCGATCAGCATCTCGGCGACGCCGTCGGCGATCATTTCCTCGACGAGCAGCGATTGGGACAGCGCCCCGAGGCGCTCGGCCGCCGCCGCAGCGTAGGCGGCGTTGTTGATGCCGAGTACGACGGCGCCTAGCTCGGTCTTGTGTTCAAGCTGGCTGCCCACGGCCTTGATGACGACCGGAAACCCGAGCGAGGCGGCGGCGCCGGCCGCGGCGGATGGCGCCGCCAGTACGCTTCGCGGGACGGCGACGCCGAATTGCGCGAGCGCCGCCTTGCCTTCATATTCCGTCCAGGTGCGCGTGCGCAGGCCGGCCTCAGCGGGACTGCGCGCCGGCCATAGAGGCTCGGGGGCAAGTCCGCCGCGCCATGCCTGGCCGACCGCGCCGGCGAGCGCCAGAGCCTCCAATGCCTCGCGCTGTCCCTGCAGCGGCACGACACCGCCGCTCTGGCAGCGGGCGCGAATCCTCGCGCCCAGGGTCTCCGGCAGCGAGGCGATCAATGCGGCGCGGGTCGCGGCGCCGCGCGCCGACTCGATGAACACGTCGATGACCGCATCGAATGCGGCCGTATCGGCTTCCCCGTCGGGCGGGCAATCGAGCATGAAGCCGGCCGCGTCATAGCCGCTGTCGAGAACCGCCGCAAATACCTTGCGCAACGCGGGAGGGTCGAACCAGAGATACGTATGGATATCGAAAGGGTTCGCGACCGTGACCCGATCGCCCAACAGCCCGTGCAGTACGGCCGCCTGCGGCGCCGGAATCGGTGCGAAGTCCAGCGCGAGATCGCGCGCAACATCGGCGGTCATCGCCATGTCGCCGCCGGAAGCGCCCATCACGAGGACCTTGCCGCCGCCGATCGGTCCACCGGCGTGGAAGACCTTGAGCGTCTCGCAGAGCGTGCCCAAGGTTTCGCAGCGCGCGAGTCCCGCTTGGCGGCAGAACGCGTCGAATATCGCATCGGCGCCGGCGAGCGCCCCGGTATGGCTGTGCGCGGTGCGCGCCGCCGCCGCGGTGCGTCCCGATTTGATGACCGCAATCGGTTTGCCGACGGCGCGCGCGCGCGCCGCGGCCTCGGCAAAGCGGCGCGGATCGCGGATGCCTTCGAGATACAAGCCGAACGCGCTGACGCGCGGATCGTCGCAGAGAATGTCGATCAAATCCTCGACGGCGATGCGGGTCTGGTTGCCGACCGTGAACAGATAGCCGATCGGCAGCGAGCGGTCGTTGAACATCAGGGTCAGTGCGATCGTGCCGCTCTGGCAAATCAGCGCGACGCCGCGCTCGGGGGTTGCGCCGACGACCTGGTCCGGCATCATGGCGACGCGGTCGAAATAATTCACGAAACCGTAGCAGTTGGGCCCGAAGAAGGGCAGGGCGTCCGCGCTCTTTTCGAGCTCGCGCGTGAGCAGCGCGCCCTGGTCGGTGCCGGTCTCCGAAAACCCGGAACTGAAGCAAACGAACCCGCCGGCCCCGCGGCGCGCGAGCGCTGCGGCGACCGCCGGCGCCTCATGGTTAGGCACCGCGAGAAAAGCCGCGTCCGGCGGCCCGGGAAGCGCATCGACCGAACGGTAGTACGTCCTCGACGCGGTCGACGGCTTGCTCGGGTGCACGCGCCAAATCGTCCCGCCGAAGCCTATCGCCGTGCAGCCTGCGGCGACCGCGTCGGTCCAGGCGCCGGCTCCGATCAGCGCGATGCTGCGCGGTGCGATCAGGCGGCGGATGGCGGCTGGCTCTGCCACGAACTATCGGCGCCGAATTTCGATCTTTCGCGACTGCGGCAATCCCGCATCGGTGCCGGCGGCCGCGCTGCGCAGCTCGAGGAGCCGCTGCTCGGCCGGCGGCGGAAACGGCGCGCTCGCCGGAGCGGCGCCTTGCATCACGTGCAGCAGCATCGCTTCCGCGACCGCGACCGGTTCGGCGACGCGCGCACAGGTGAACACGCCGCGCGCATGGATGCGCTTCTGATCGCAGTCCAACACGGCGATCTGCACGGCGAGATCATCGGATGCCTTGACCTCGCGAAGATAATGGATGTGGGTTTCGAGCGTATACAGCGTGCAGTGCGTGCGCTTGCGGTAGGCTTCGTCGAGGCCGAGCTGATCCATGAACTCGTCGATCGCCGAGCTGAAGACGACGCCGTAGTAGGCGTCGCGCAAATGGCCGTTATAGTCGATCCAATCGGCCGCGATCGCGGTCCGATACGGAGATAATTCGCCCGCATTCGCGCTCAACGGCGTCGCCCTCAACGCAGTTTCAGCCGTTCGCGCGCCTCGGCGGCGCTCAAAGCGCGCGCGCCCATCGCCTCGATGATCGTGCGCGCCTTTTGCACGAGCTGCGCGTTGCTCGCGTATACGCCCTTGCTGAGGTAGAGGTTGTCCTCGAGGCCGACGCGCACGTTGCCGCCCATCAGCACCGCTTGGGCGACCCAGGGCATTTGCATGCGGCTGATCGCGAAAGTACCCCAATTGCAATCCGGCGGCAGCGCATTGACCATCGCGAGGAGATGACCGACGTCCGCCGGCACGCCGTACGGTATCCCCATGCACAGTTGGATCAGCGCGGGGGATTCGAGCAATCCTTCCTTGACCAGCTGCTTCACGAACCAGAGATTGCCGGTATCGAATACCTCGAGCTCCGGTTTGACGCGAAGATCCTTGAGGATCGCTGCGCCCTTGCGCAGGTAGTTCGGCGTCGAGACGTAGGCGCGGTTGCCGTCGCCGAAGTTCAGGCTGCCGCAATCCAAGGTGGCGATGTCCGGCCGATATAGGCCCTCGGCGCACAGGTCGATCACATGGCGCATGCGGTCCTCCTGGCTCACGAAGTAGCTGCCCGGGCCGGGGGTATCCTCAAGCCCCTTGTCGCCGACGACGATGTACCCGCCCATGCCGCAGGTGAGATTCACGATCACGTCGACCTTGCTCTCGCGAATGCGCTTGACGACCTCGCGGTAATGGCGCGTCGCCATGCTGAACGCGCCGGTATCCGGATCACGCACGTGAATGTGCACGATCGCGGCCCCGGCTCCGGCGGCGGCGATGCAGGCGGCGGCGATTTCCGCCGGCGTCACCGCGCAGTGCGGGCTCTTCGTCACTTTGCTGTCGTCGCCCGTGACGGCGCACGAGATGATGACATCATGATTCATGGCGTTACCTTATGGGTTCTATGAATGGCAGGTCCGGATTATATTATCTTGATGATAATAATTAAACCAGGCCGGCCTGGAATCAGCGCCTAAGCGGCCGCGCGGCCGTGTCGGCCGCCGGCGAGCGCCTGTATGATCTGCTGCTCGCCGCAGACGCCGAGGATCCGTCCCTCGGACGCCAGC
>DAIDVO010000113.1 GCA_027456085.1 Steroidobacteraceae bacterium
GCGAGTTTCATCAACGTCGAGGGTTTGCAGCCGACCGGCAACAATTTGCTGGTCGAATCGGCGGCGAGCGGCGCGCCGCAGGTGGGCACGCCCGGCACGAACGGGCTCGGCACCCTGCAGCAAGGCACGCTCGAGACCTCCAACGTGAATTCGGTCACGGAACTCGTCAACATGATCCAGTGCCAGCGCGCGTATGAAATGAATTCCAAGGCGATCAGCACGACTGCCCAGATGCTGCAGTTCCTGACGACGAACCTCGCATGATGTGCAAATCCGACGCGACCCCCGGGAACTCTGTGCGCGCGATCCGCGCGGCCGCCGCCGCCGCCACGCTTCTCGCGGCGGCGCTGCTCGCCGGCTGCGGGATGCTGCAATCGCGCGCACTGAAACCGGACGCGCCGGCCGCGCGTGCGCTGCCGCCGCCCGCACCGCCGACCGCCGGCGCGATCTACCAGGCCGGCCAACAGATGGAGTTGTTCGCCGATCTCAAAGCCCGACGCGTGGGCGACATATTGACGATCAATTTGAACGAAGCGATCAACGCGAGCAAGAACGCCGTGACGAAAACGAACAAGGCGACTACGATCGCGACGACCGGGCCGACTATCTTCGGGCGGGCGATAACGACCGGCGGCGTGCCGATTTTGAACACCTCGCTGAACGGCGGCGATACCTTCGACGGCGAAGGATCGAGTACCCAGAGCAACAGCCTGGTCGGCAGCATCACGGTCAGCGTGATCGGGGTGCAGCCGAACGGAAACCTGATCGTACAAGGCGACAAAACCTTGAAGCTGAATCAAGGCGACGAATATGTGCGCATTTCGGGCGTGGTCCGACCGGCGGACATTGCCGCGGACAATACGGTCACCTCGGATCGGGTCGCGGACGCGCGCATCAGCTACTCGGGCAAGGGCGCGGTAGCGAGTTCGAACCACATGGGCTGGCTCGCCCGGTTCTTCAACTCACCGTTCATGCCGTTCTGAGGAAAAAGGCGATGTCTGAAGCCGCGAAAATTCTGACCGTGCTG
Source organism: Steroidobacteraceae bacterium (assembly GCA_027456085.1). Classification (GTDB taxonomy): domain Bacteria; phylum Pseudomonadota; class Gammaproteobacteria; order Steroidobacterales; family Steroidobacteraceae; genus Bog-1198. The sequence continues at coordinate 1,028 of DAIDVO010000113.1, forward strand.
CTGCTCGTCCTCGCGGGCGCAGCGCGCGCCGACGCCGAGCGCATCAAGGACATGGCGCAGGTCCAGGGCGTTCGCACGAATCAGCTGATCGGCTACGGATTGGTCGTGGGCCTCGACGGCACGGGCGACCAGACAAGCCAGGCCCCATTCACGGTCCAGTCATTGAAGAACATGCTCGCGCAGCTCGGCGTGACGGTGCCGCCGAACGTCAATCCGCAGCTCAAGAACGTCGCGGCGGTGGCCGTGCACGCGGTCCTGCCGGCGTTCGTCAAGCCGGGACAAACGATCGACATCACGGTGAATTCGCTCGCCAATGCGAAGAGCTTGCGCGGCGGTTCGCTTCTGGTGACGCCGCTGCACGGCCTGGACGGCCAGATCTACGCGATCGCCCAAGGCAATCTGATCGTCAGCGGCTTCGGCGTCGAGGGACGGGACGGTTCGAAGCTTACCGTCAACGTACCGAGTTCCGGCCGAATTCCGAACGGGGCGACCGTCGAGCGCGCGGTTCCGTCGCATTTCGATCACGGCGACTCGATCGTCCTGAATTTGAACGCACCGGATTTTACGACCGCGACGCGTCTGGTCGAGAGCGTGAACAAGGGCGCGGGCGACGGCGACGCGACGATCATCGACGGTGGCTCGATACGGGTGCGCGCACCCCGCGATCCCACGCAACGCGTGGCGTTCCTGTCGATGGTCGAAAACCTCCAAGTCGTGCCGGGCAGCGCACCTGCGCGCGTGATCATCAATTCACGCACCGGCACGGTCGTAATCAGCAGGAACGTGCGCGTAAGCCCGGTCGCCGTCTCGCACGGGTCCTTGTCGGTCAGCGTGAAGGAGGAGCAAACGGTCAGCCAGCCGGCGCCGTTCTCGCCGAACGGCCAAACGACGGTTGTCAACAGCTCGACGATCCATGTCGATCAAGGCGACAACCACATGTTTCTCTTCAAGCCGGGAGTCCGGCTGGAGCAGATCGTGCAGGCCGTCAACGACGTCGGCGCCGCGCCCGGAGATCTGGTCGCGATACTCGAAGCCATGAAGGAAGCCGGCGCGCTCCAGGCCGAGCTCATCGTGATCTAAAGATGGCCGACCGGATACCGAACCTGACCCTGACCACGCCGCCGCTGTCGCTGGCCGCGTCGGACGCGAGTACCTACAGCGATCTCAACGGCCTCGCGGCGCTGAAGAGCGATCCACATTCGCCGCAGGCGCTGCACCTGGTCGCGGAACAGGTCGACGCGCTGTTCTTGCAGATGATGTTGAAGAGCATGCGCGAAGCGAGCGCCGAGATCGGCGACTCCGCGAGCAACGAGCTCGGCATGTACCAGGATTTGTTCGACAAGCAGATTTCACTGACGATGAGCGAGCGCGGGGGATTGGGCGTGGGTGCGATGATGGCGCGCCAGCTCGCGGGGCAAGCGCCGGGAAGCACGCCGGCGCAGCCGCAATCCGCGCCGCCAGCCGTTTCGCCGGCCGTTTCGCCGGGCGCGAACGCCCCGCGGATTGCGCCGGCGGCGACGATCGGTCAAAACGCGGCGGAGTTTATCGGCCGGATCCTGCCGACGATTCGTTCGGCCGCCGCGGCTCTCGGCTTGAATCCCGTCGGCATGCTTGCCCAGGCCGCCTTGGAGACCGGCTGGGGCCGGCGCATGGCGCGCACCGCGAGCGGCGCGCCGAGCCTGAACCTCTTCGGGATCAAGGCGGACGAGCAATGGAGCGGCGCGCGTGCCACGGCCGCGACGCTCGAGTTCGTCGGCGGAGTGGCGACGCCGCGGCGCGCGGCGTTTCGGGCCTACGATTCCGTCGAGGACAGCGTCAGGGATTTCGCCAAGCTGCTGCAGGACTCGCCGCGCTACCGCGGCGTCATCGCCGCCGGCAAGGACCTGCAGGGCTATATCGCCGGAATCGCAAAATCCGCCTATGCGACCGACCCGGATTACGCGAACAAGCTGAATGAAATCGTGGCGAGCGGCACGTTCCGGAGCGCGCTGCGCCTCTCCGGCGCGCTCCTTTAGCAATCGGGAAACCCGCCGATAACGCGGCAGATGGGCGAAATTCGACCGGCAGCGCCCTGCGGAGACGATCAGTGTCAAGTTTGTTCCAAATCAGCGTTTCCTCGATGCAGGCGCTGCAAACGGCGATCGCGACGACGAGCAATAATATTGCGAATGCGAATACTCCCGGCTACGCGAAGGAAAGCGTCGACCTCGCGACCACCGCCCCACAATTGAACGGTTCCACGACCCTCGGCACCGGCGTTGCGGTCACGAGCGTCTTGCGGGCGTTCAGCCAGGTGGCCGCGAATCAACTGAACAGCTCGCAAAGCAGCCTCGGCCAGCTTGGGAGCCTGCAGACCTATACGAACCAGGTCGCCAACATCGGCGGCACGACCGCCGGGGGTCTGAGCGCCGCTCTACAGGGCTATTACAACGCATGGGCGAACGTCGCGAACGCCCCGACGTCGATCGCGACGCGCCAAGCTCTGCTCGGCGCGGCGCAGGGCCTCGCGTCGAGCTTTCAAAGCACGAGTTCGCAGCTTCAGAGTCTGCACACGAGCATCAACGGCGCAATCACGGCCGACGTCCAGCAGATCAATTCGATCGGAGCGTCGATTTCCAAGCTGAACCAGCAGATCATCGTCGGCACCGCGCAAGCCGGCGGTCAGCCGCCAAATGATCTGGTCGACCAGCGCGCCCAACTGCTGTCGAGCCTCTCCCAGATCGTCGGCGTGACGACGAGCATCGACAGCAACGGCGCCTTGAACGTATTCGTCGGCAACGGCCAGCCGCTCGTCCTGCAAGGCAATGTCACGAAGCTGACGACGCTGCCCAATCCGTTCGACGCGGCGCAGCTGGAAATATCCACGGCCGCGAACGGCAAAAACATCATCAGCGGCTCGATCACCTCCGGCGATCTCGGCGGTCTGCTCGCTGCGCGCACACAACTGGTCGATCCGGCGTTGAACCAGCTCGGTCAAATCGCGACCGCCTTGAGCCAATCCGCCAATGCGCAGCAGAACGCGGGTCTGGATCTAAGCGGCAGTCTCGGCGGCGATTTGTTCTCGATCGCGGCTCCGGCCGCGACGGCATCCAGCGCCAACATCGATGCCACGAGCGCGACCGTCGGCATCGCGAATGGCGGCGCGCTCACGGCGAACGACTATGTATTGTCCTACCGCGGGGGTGCGTTCAGCCTCGCGAACGCGAGCACGGGCGCCGCCGTAGCGTTCACGGGCGCCGGCACCTCCGCAAATCCGATTGCCGCGGACGGCATGTCGATCGTGCTCTCCGGCACGCCGGCGAACGGCGACCAATTCCTGATTCAGCCCACCGTGAATGCGGCCGGCTCCTTCAAAGTGGCGCTCACCGGCCCGTCGCAGATCGCGGCGGCAGGCGCGATCCAGACCCTCGCAGCGAACGCGAATAGCGGTAGCGCGACGATCAGCGCCGGCGCCGTCGTCGATGCGGCCTATCCGAATCTGCTCTCGAGCGCGAACATCCAATTCACGAGCCCGACGGCTTATTCGATCAATGGCGCCGGCAGCTACGCCTACACGTCGGGTGCGAACATCAGCCTGAACGGCTGGCAGGTCGAGATCGCCGGCACGCCCGCCGCGGGCGACGCCTTCACGGTGCAAAGCAACGCGGGCGGCACGGGCGACAATCGCAACGCCTTGGCGAGCGCCGCTTCCCAGACGCTCGACGTTCTCGCCGGCGGCACGATCAGCGTCAACGCCGCGGTCAGCGCGATGATCACGGGCCTCGGCAGCCAGGCGCAGCAGGTGAACAGTGCGCAGACCGCGCAAGCGGCCGTCAACGCCCAGGCTCTGCAATCGGTCCAATCCATATCCGGCGTGAATCTCAACGAGGAGGCGGCGAATCTCATGCAGTGGCAGCAGGCCTTCCAAGCCTCGGCGCAGGCGCTCACGATCGGCAACAACATGTTCTCGAATCTGATGTCCGCTCTGTCGAACGGGATACTATGATGCGCGTCACGCAAAACCTGATTCAAACGCAGTTTGTGACGGGATTGAATGCGCTGGAAGCGAATCTCGCGCAGACGCAGAATCAAATTACAACGGGCCTCGCATTCTCGTCTCCGGCGCAGAATCCGGCCGCCGCGGGCAGCGTCAATACCTACAACCAGGTCTTGGCGCAGAGCGAGCAGTACACGGTGAACGCGCAAAGCGCGCAGTCGAACCTCAATACGGAGAGCAACGCGCTCACGCAGGTCACGAATCAACTGCAGACGCTGCGCAGCCTCGCGCTCGAGGCGAATTCCGGCACCTTGTCGCAACAAGACCTGGGCGCGGTCGCGGCGCAAGCCGCGCAAATCCAAAAGAGCCTGCTCGGCGTCGCCAACACCCAGAACGGCAACGGCGACTACATTTTCGCCGGGTTCGCCGCGCAAACCGCGCCGTTTTCGCAGTCGGCCGGCGGCGCGAACTACGCCGGGGATCAAGGCCAGATCCTGGCCCAGATCGCCGCAGGACAGACGCTTGCGGTCGGCGACAACGGCGCTTCGGTGTTCAATCAGATCAAAACCGGCAACGGCACGTTCACGGTCACCGCGAACCCCGGCAATACGGGAACAGGACTCATCGGTGCGACGACCGTCGCGAATCCGGCCGCGTACGCGGGCGGCAGCTATTCGATCGATTTCACGGCGCCGAACGCTTACCAGGTGCTGGATGCGACCAACACCGTCGTCGCCGCCGGAACCTATGCCGACGGCCAAGCGATCAACTTCGCCGGCGTGCAGGTCGCCTTGAGCGGATCGCCGGCGGCGGGCGATTCTTTCGCGCTCGCGCCGAGCGGCAATCAAAGCCTGTTCACGACCGTCCAGAATTTCGTCGACACCTTGAACAGCGCGGCCGCCGGGCCGTTGAACACGACGCATCTCAGCAATGCGATCAGCGGATCGATCAACGCCATCGATCAGGCGCTCAGCCACACATTGACCGTTCAGGCGGGCATCGGCGGGCGCCTGAATGCGATCACGGCGCAGCTCGCGGTTGCGACCAGCCAGCAAACGCAGCTGCAGCAGACGATATCGACCTTGCAGAGCCTGGACTACCCGAGCGCGATCACTTCGCTCACGAGTCAGCAGACCACGTTGAGCGCCGCCATGCAGGCGTACTCGCTGACCGCGGGACTGTCCTTGTTCAAATATCTCTAGTGATGGTGCCCACCGGGGCCGTGGACATGGCCGTGCTCGAGCTCCTCGGCCGTCGCCTCGCGCACGTCGACGACTTCGATATCGAAATGCAGCGTCTGATCGGCGAGCGGGTGGTTGCCGTCGAGCGTAACCATGTCGCCGGCGACCGCGGTGACCGTGAACAGGCGCATGCCGTCTTCGGTCCGCGCTTGAAACTGCATGCCCTTCTTGATGTCGCCGGCGCCTTGTAAAGTGCGCTTCGGCACGCGTTGAACCAAGGCCTGGTCGCGCGTTCCATAGCCTTCCGCGGGCGCGACGACTACGGTGAGCGTGTTTCCGCTCTGCCTGCCTTCGAGGGCCTTTTCCAATCCCGCGACGAGATTGCCGTGCCCCTGGATGTAGGTTAGCGGATCAGCGCCCGCCGAACTGTCGAGCACCGCGCCGTCGTCGTCCTTCAGCGTGTAATGGATGGTAACTATCCGGTCTGCCGCTATATCCACGTCATCGTCTCCGTTGTCAACCGCGCCTCGAGATCGTAGACGCCGGCGCCGACGATTTGTACTTGCGCAAATTCGCCGACGGCGAGCCCGGATGCGTCCGCGATGCGCACGAAGCCGTCGATTTCCGGGGCATCTGCGCTCGAGCGCGCGATTGCCGCGCCTGCCTCGACCCGGTCGACGAGCACGGTCATGCGGCGGCCGACCTTCGCCGCGAGCCGGCGCGCGCTGATTTCGGCGCTCCTTTGCATGAAGCGCTCGAGCCTTTCGCGCTTGAGCTGCGGCGCAACCGCGGCCTCGTCGAGAGCGTTGGCGCTTGCCCCCTCGACCGGCGAGTATTCGAAGCATCCGACTCGGTCCAACGCCGCGGCGTCGAGCCATGCCAACAAGCGCTCGAAGTCCCTTTCGGTCTCGCCGGGGAAGCCGACGATGAACGTGCTGCGGATCGTGATGTCCGGCGCCAGCTTGCGCCATGCGGCGATTCGCTCGAGCGTGTTCTCGGCGGCCGCGGGGCGCTTCATGAGCTTCAGGATCCGCGGGCTCGCATGCTGAAACGGGATGTCGAGATACGGCAATATGCGCCCGTCGGCCATCAAACCGACGACGTCATCGACGTGCTTGTAGGGGTATACGTAGTGAAGCCGGATCCAGATGCCGAGTTCACCGAGCGCCTCCGCGAGATCGTAGAAATTCGCGCGCCGCTCGCGCCCGGCCCAGGTCTGGCGTGCGTACTTCAGATCGACGCCGTATGCGCTCGTGTCCTGCGAGACGACCAGGAGTTCCTTGACGCCGGCGCGCGCGAGACGCTCCGCCTCGCGCAATACATCGCCGACCGGACGGCTTGCGAGACGGCCTCGCAAGGAAGGAATGATGCAGAATGTGCAGGCGTGATTGCAGCCCTCGGAAATCTTCAAGTAGGCGTAGTGGCGCGGCGTCAATTTCACGCCCTGCGGCGGCATCAGGTCGACGAACGGCTCATGCGTCGGCGGCAAGTACTGATGGACCGATTCCACGACTTCCTCGTAGCGCTGCGGTCCGGTGATCTTCAAGACCCGCGGATGGCGCTCGAGAATCTTGTGCGGTTTGGCGCCCAGGCAACCCGTGACGATCACCTTGCCGTTTTCGCTGAGCGCCTCGCCGATGGCGTCGAGCGACTCTTCCACGGCCGCATCGATGAATCCGCAGGTATTGACGATGACCAAGTCGGCCGCGCGGTAGCTCGCCGCGACCTCGTACCCTTCGGCGCGCAGGCGCGTGAGGATTCTCTCGGAGTCGACCAGGGCTTTTGGGCATCCCAGGCTCACGAAGCCCACTTTGGGGCTCTTTCTCGTCATCGCCGTCACGCTGAAATCGGGCCTTTAACCTGGGAATGGAGCGGAATTGTACTTCAAAACGCAACTGCTGCGCCGATAAGCGCCGTGCGGCGCTGCGCCACGGCGAATGTCGCAGGGACGGCGCGGGATTGTGACGCGGTTGGCGGCGCAATTCGCGAGCAAAGCGAATTTCCCCCTAAAGAACCGCGGCGGTCGACCGATAAACCCTGTGAATGTGGTCACCGGTCCGCCCGCTAAGGCGGGTGAAGTGAGCACAGGCTGGACCTAAGGCCTACGACGGGCCGGTGCATCAACCTTCAGGAGTTTTGAACATGGCATTGACACTCAATACGAACATCGACTCACTGACCGCGCAGAACAACTTGTCGGGTTCCCAGGCCCTTCTGTCGCAGTCCCTGACGCGCTTGTCCTCGGGTCTGCGCATCAACAGCGCCGCCGACGACGCCGCGGGTCTTGCGATCAGCCAGCAGTTCACGGCGCAGATCAACGGCACGAACCAGGCGATCAGCAACGCGAACAACGCGATTTCCGAGGCACAGACGGCCGGCGGCGCGCTGACCACCCTGGTCAACAACCTGCAGAGCATTCGCACGCTCGCGGTCGAAGCGGCGAACGGCTCGAACAGCGCCTCGGACCGCGCGGCTCTCAACGCCCAGGTCCAGCAGCAAATCGCGGAAATCTCGCGCATCGCCTCGCAAACCTCGTTCAACGGCGCGAGCGTGCTGAACGGCACGGCCGGCACGACGGTGTACCAGGTGGGTGCGAACGTCGGCAACACGATTTCGGTCAACTTGTCGCAAGGCGTCGGCGCGAACCAGATCGGCCAATACGCGACGCAGACCGGCGCGCCGGTCACGAGCCTCGCGCTGACGAGCGGACAGACGTTTTCAATCACGGACGGAGCCGCCACGGCGACCGTCGGTCCGTCCGCCAATTATGTCGGCGCCAACGCGACGTATCAGGGCGCGGATTCCGCCTACGCGAAAGCCGGTGCGATCAACGGCGCGGGCCTGCAGGGTCTGACCGCGAGCGCGGCGACGACCGCGACGGATAGCGGCGCGTTCGGCACGATCACCACCTCCAGCGGCGTTGGGGCGACGGCGAGCACTTATGCGCTCAGCATCAACGGCACGACGATCTACTCCGCCACCGGCAACGGCATCGTAGCCGTCGGCAGCACTCTGACCGGCAATCAGGTGGCTCAACAGATCAATCTGTACACCAATACGACCGGCGTGACCGCATCGATCAACAGCAGCAACGCGCTCGTGTTGAGCAACAGCGACGGCAGCAATATCAGTGTCACCCAGAACATTACCCTGGGAGCCACCGGCACCGGCGCCGCGGCAGCGGGCACCGGCGCGAGCGCCACCATCGCCTCGACCACGGGCAAGGTGAATTACGGCAACGTCACCCTGACCGACTCCAAAGCGTTGACGCTGACGGAAGTCGGCACCGCCGGCGCCATTGCCGCAATCGGCTTTACGGCCACCGGCGGCGTGGCCACGGTTGCTCTCGGCACGACTGCGCTCTCCGGCCAGAATGTGTCGACGGTGGCCAATGCCAATTCGACGATCTCCTCGGTCGACTCGGCGCTCGCGACGGTGAGCGCGTTCCAGAGCCAGCTCGGCGCGATTCAGAACCGCTTCACTTCGGCGGTGCAGAACCTGACCTCGACGAGCCAGAACCTGACCCAGTCG
>DAIDVO010000114.1 GCA_027456085.1 Steroidobacteraceae bacterium
CACCGAGATGGTGATGCCCGGGGACAACATCAAGATTGTAGTGGAATTGATTGCGCCGATCGCGATGGAGCAGGGGCTGCGCTTCGCGATCCGCGAAGGCGGCAAGACCGTCGGCGCAGGCGTCGTTGCCAAAGTGATTGCCTAGGAAACTATTTTATGGCCAACCAGAATATTCGTATACGACTGAAGGCGTTCGATCATCGACTGATCGACAAGTCGGCGCGGGAGATCGTCGACACGGCGAAGCGAACCGGCGCGACCGTCAAGGGCCCCGTGCCGCTGCCGATCAAAATGGAGCGGTTCACCGTGCTGGTTTCGCCGCACGGCGACAAGGATGCGCGCGACCAATTCGAGATTCGCACGCACAAGCGCCTGATGGACATCCTGAATCCGACGGACAAAACGGTCGATGCGCTGATGAAGCTCGAGCTTCCGGCGGGCGTCGACGTTCAAATCAAGTTGAACTGAGCGCGGATTCGGGTATACTCCCGCGTCCCAATTTGAGAGGTCGGAGCGAGTGGGCGCCGACGCCAGTTTCCCGCTGACGGGGACTGGGGTCACGAGCATCCAAACCGCCGGCTGAATTGCAAGCTAAGCGCGAGTTCTTTCAAGGGCCCGCGCGCCATGAGGATCGACAATGACCATTGGTCTGGTTGGCCGCAAATGCGGCATGACCCGCGTATTCACCGACGCCGGCGTGACTGTGCCCGTCACGGTCATCGAGGCGCTGCCGAATCGCATCACCCAAATCAAGAGCGAGAAAACCGACGGCTACCGCGCCGTGCAGGTGACCATGGGTTCGCGCCGCGCGTCGCGGGTGCCCAAGGCCCTCGCCGGCCACTTCGCGAAGGCGAATGTCGCGGCGGGCGCGACGTCGCAGGAATTTCGCCTTGCCAAGGGCGAAGGCGAGTCTTTGACCGCCGGCGGCGAGATGAAAGTCGATATGTTCGTTGCAGGCCAGGCCGTCGATGTCACAGGAACGACGGTCGGCAAGGGTTTCGCGGGCACGATAAAGCGGCATAACTTCGCCGGCGGCATGAAGACGCACGGAAACTCCCTGTCGCACCGCGCGCCCGGATCGATCGGCCAGCGCCAGACCCCGGGCCGCGTGTTCAAGGGCAAGCGCATGTCGGGCCACATGGGCGTGCGCAACCGCACGATCGAGAATCTGCGCGTCGTCGAGATCGACGTCGCCCGCAATCTTCTGTTGATCAGCGGCGCCGTGCCGGGATCCGAGGGCGGCCGCGTCGTCGTCAGGCCTTCGGTCAAGGCGGTCGGCCAGGAGCGGCGCAAGAGATTGATGCCGAACAAGGCGCCGGCGACCCCGGCTAAGGGCGCCCCCGCCGCCAAGAGCGCGGCTAAAGCCGAGAAGAAGTAATCGCCATGAAGCTCCAGCTCAGAAATGCGGCCCCGGCTAGCGAAATCCAGTTATCGGATGCCGCCTTCGGCCGTGCGTATAACGAGGCTCTCGTTCACCAGGTCGTGACGGCCTACCGGGCCGCCGGGCGCGCCGGCACGAAGGCGCAGAAGTCGCGCGCACAAGTGCGTGGCGGCGGCAAGAAGCCGTGGAGCCAGAAGGGCACGGGCCAGGCGCGCGCGGGCTCCTCGCGCAGCCCGATATGGGTCGGCGGCGGCAGGGCGTTCGCAGCGCGGCCGCGCGACTTCTCGCAGAAGGTCAACCGCAAGATGTATCGCGCGGCGATGCAGTCGATGGTGTCCGAATTGATCCGCCAGGACCGGCTGGTCGCGATCGAGTCGCTCGACTTGGAGGCGCCGAAGACGAAGCTCCTGATCGGCAAGCTGGCCGAGCTCGGGCTCACGCGCGCGTTGATCCTCGTCGAGGCGTTCGAAGAGAAGCTTTTCCTCGCTGCCCGCAACGTGCCGTATGTGGACGTCATGCCGGTGGCTTCCCTGGATCCGCTGAGCCTGCTGAAACACGACAAGGTGGTGGCCACGGTCGGCGCGCTGAAGCTGCTGGATCAGCGCCTCGGAGGTACTCATGAATAAAGAACGATTGATGACCGTGTTGATCCAGCCGCATGTCTCCGAGAAAGCATCGACGATCACCGAGAAGTCGAATCAATACGTGTTTCGCGTACGCAGCGATGCGTCCAAATCGGAAGTGAAGCAGGCGGTCGAACTCATGTTCGAGGTCAAGGTCGAGGGCATCAACCTCTTGAACAAGCCGGGCAAGACCCGCAAGTTCAAGAACGTCGCGGGCAAGCGCAACGGCTACAAGAAAGCGTACGTGCGCCTGCAGGCCGGGCAGACGATCGACCTCGGCGGCGGCGCGGCTAGTTAAGGGAACGTATCATGGCACTCATCAAGCTGAAGCCGACTTCGCCGGGCGCGCGCTTCGTCGTCAAGGTCGACCGCTCGCATCTGCACAAGGGCGGCCCGCTCGCGTCTTTGACGACCAAGAAGAACCGCACCGGCGCGCGCAACCATTCCGGCCGGCAAACGACCCGCCACATCGGCGGCGGGCACAAACAGCGCTATCGCCTCGTCGACTTCAAGCGCGACAAGGACGGCGTCCCCGGCGTCGTCGAGCGGCTGGAGTACGACCCGAATCGCACCTCGCACCTCGCGCTCGTTCTCTATAAGGACGGCGAGCGCCGCTACATTCTCGCGCCCAAGGGCGTCGCCGCGGGCGATGAAATTCGCTCCGGCGCCGACGCTCCGATCAAGGCGGGCAACGCGCTGCCGCTGCGGCACATTCCGGTCGGCAGCACGGTGCACAACATCGAGCTGAAAGTGGGCAAGGGCGGCCAGCTCGCGCGCAGCGCGGGCGGCTCGGCGCAATTTGCCGCGCGCGAAGGCATGTACGCGACGCTGCGCTTGAAGTCCGGCGAGATGCGCAAAGTGCACGTGGACTGCCGCGCGACGATCGGCGAAGTCGGCAACGACGAACACAACTTGCGCGTCTTCGGCAAAGCCGGCGCGGTGCGCTGGCTCGGCGTGCGCCCGACGGTGCGCGGCGTCGTCATGAATCCGGTGGATCACCCGCACGGCGGCGGCGAAGGCAAATCCGGCCAAGGAAACCCGCATCCGGTGAGTCCGTGGGGATTGCAGACCAAGGGCAAGAAGACGCGTAGCAACAAGCGCACGGCCAGCATGATCGTGCAGCGCCGCAAGAACAAACGACTGTAGTCAACGACTGGAGATTCATAAGTGCCGCGTTCGCTAAAGAAAGGCCCGTTCGTCGATCTGCACCTGGCCAAGAAAGTGCAAGTCGCCGGCCAGAAGAATGATCGGCGCCCGATCAAGACCTGGTCGCGCCGCTCGATGGTCATTCCCGACATGGTCGGTCTCACGATCGCCGTGCATAACGGGCGGCTGCACGTGCCCGTGCTGGTTTCGGAAAACATGGTGGGACACAAACTCGGCGAATTCGCGCCGACGCGCACGTTCAAGTCCCATTCCGGCGACAAGAAAGTTTCGTCGGCGGAGTAGAGCTATGCAAACAAAGGCCATTTTACGCCACGCGCGCATTTCGCCGCAAAAATGCCGACTGGTCGTGGACACGATCCGCGGCAAGTCGGCGACGCTCGCGGTGAACACGCTCAAGTTCATGCCGAAGAAGGGCGCCAAGATAGTCCTCAAGGTGTTGGATAGCGCGATCGCGAACGCATACAACAACCATAACGCTGACGTCGATGATCTGAAAGTGACGCGGATCGAGGTCGATCCGGCGCCGGTGCTGAAGCGCTTTCACGCGCGCGCGAAGGGCCGCGGCGTGCAAATCGCGAAACGCAACAGCCACATCCTGGTTCAAGTATCCGACGGGAAGCGAGACGCCTAATGGGTCAAAAAGTCAATCCGATCGGTATTCGTCTCGGCATCACGCGCGACTGGACGTCGAAGTGGTATGCCGGTCCGAAGACCTTCGCCTCGAACATTCACTCCGATTTCCTGGTTCGCCAGTATCTCGGCAAGAAGCTCGCGGACGCGTCGGTCAGCCGCATCCACATCGAGCGCGCGGCGCGCCGCGCGAACATCACGATTCACACGGCACGGCCGGGCATCGTGATCGGCAAGAAGGGCGAGGACATCGAGAAGCTGCGTGCCGCGGTCGCGAAGATTCTCGGGATGACCGTGCAGGACGTGCGCCTCAACATCGCCGAGATCCGCAAGCCCGAGCTCGATGCGAAGCTCGTCGCCGAGGGAATATCGCAGCAGCTCGAAAAGCGCGTGATGTTCCGCCGCGCGATGAAGCGTGCGGTCACCAATACGATGCGTTCCGGCGCGCTCGGCATCAAGGTGCGGATCTCCGGACGCCTTAACGGGTCGGAAATCGCGCGCACCGAGACCAACCGCGAGGGTCGCGTGCCCTTGCATACGTTCCGCGCGGACATCGACTACGGCCTCGCCGAGGCGCAGACGACGTACGGGGTCATCGGCATCAAGGTTTGGATATTCAAGGGCGAAGTGTTCGATGAGCCTGTGGCCGAGAACACGGAAGCGGAGGCCGAGGCGCAAAAGGTCGCCGAGGTCGCGGCGCCGGTCGCCAGTTGAACTAGGTAACGACACATGATGCAGCCGAAGCGGACCAAATTCCGCAAACAGTTCAAAGGCAAGATTGCGGGCAGCGCGCAGCGCGGCAACACCGTCGCGTTCGGCGAGTACGGACTCAAGGCGACCGACCGCTGCCGCATGACGGCGCGCGAGATCGAGGCGGCCAGACGGGCGATATCGCGCTACGTGAAGCGCGGCGGCCGCATCTGGATCCGGGTCTTCCCGGACGTGCCGATCACGCAGAAGCCGCTCGAGGTCCGCATGGGCAGCGGCAAGGGCAATGTCGAGTACTGGGTTGCACGCGTGCTGCCCGGGAAAGTCTTGTTTGAGATGGAAGGCATCAGCGAGCAGATCGCGCGCGAGGCGTTTCGACTCGCCGCCGCGAAACTCTCGGTGTCGACCACGTTCGTCAAGCGTCAGGTGCGTACATGAAGGCGAAGGAGTTGCGCGAGAAGAGCGCGAAAGATCTTGGTGAGGAGCTTCTCAAGCTGCGCCGCGAACAGTTCAATCTGCGCATGGCGCGTGCGAGCGGGCAGGCCGCCAAGCCGGACCAATTTGCGAAGGCGCGCAAGAACATTGCGCGCGTCAAGACCGTGCTCGCCCAGTTGAAGGCGGGCGAACCCAAGGCGAGCGGAGGCAAGGCCTGATGTCGACCGATACCGATATGACTTCCAGTGCCGGCGCCGCTCAGGTTCCGGGCCAACGGCTGCTGACGGGCCGCGTGGTCAGCACCAAGATGGACAAGACGATCGCCGTTTCGGTCGAGCGGCTGGTCAAGCATCCGACGTACGGAAAGTACGTTCGGCGCACGACCAAGCTCCTCGCGCATGACGAAGCCAACCAGTGCAAGGAAGGCGATACGGTGTCGATCAAGCCGTGCCGACCGATGTCGCGCCATAAATCATGGGTACTGGTGCGCGTCGTAGAGCGCGCCCAGGCCGAATAGAGGACCGCCATGATCCAACTCCGAACGATGCTGCAGGTCGCCGACAACAGCGGTGCGAAACAGCTGATGTGCATCAAGGTGCTCGGCGGCTCCAAGCGCCGCTACGCCGCCGTGGGCGATGTCATCAAAGTGAGCGTCAAGGACGCGATCCCGCGCGGCAAAGTGAAGAAGGGCGAGGTCTACGACGCGGTGGTCGTGCGGACGCGGCGGGGCGTGCGGCGTGCCGACGGCTCGCTGATCCGCTTCGATAGCAATGCGGCCGTGCTGTTGACGAACAAGCTCGAGCCAATCGGAACGCGCATTTTCGGGCCGGTGACACGCGAGCTGCGCAACGTGCGGTTCATGAAAATCATTTCGCTCGCGCCTGAAGTACTTTAATTGAGAGTGAGCCGATGAAAAAGATTCGCAAGGGCGACACGGTGGTATTGATCGCCGGCCGCGACAAGGGGCGCCGAGGCGCCGTGATCGAGGTGCTGGACGACGACCGCATCAGGGTCGAAGGCGTCAACATCGCGAAGAAGCACCAGCGGCCGAACCCCCAGGTCGGACAGGCGGGCGGAATCATCGAGCGGGAAGCGCCGCTGCACATCTCCAATGTGCAGTTGTACAACCCGTCGACGCAGAAGGGCGACCGCGTACGCATCAAAGAGCTGGACGGCGGCCGCAAGGTCAGAGTTTTCAAGTCGAACGACGAAATGGTCGACACGAAGTAGATCCTGAGTCGAGGCTCATCGAGACACATATGGCAAGACTGCAGCAAACGTACCGCGACAAGATCGTGCCGGAGCTCAAGCGGAGCTTGGGGCTCTCGAACACGATGCAAGTGCCGCGGATATTGAAAATTACGGTGAACATGGGCGTGGGCGAGGCCGTGGCCGACAAGAAGGTCATGGATGCGGCAACCGCGGACATGGCGAAGATCACCGGCCAGAAACCCGCCGTCACGAAGGCGAAGAAGTCCGTCGCGACGTTCAAGGTGCGCGACGGCCAGGCGATCGGCTGCAAGGTGACGCTGCGCGGCGCGCGCATGTACGAATTTCTCGACCGGCTCGTGACCATCGCGATCCCGCGTATTCGCGACTTCCGCGGCATCAGCGCGCGCTCCTTCGACGGGCGCGGCAACTACAGCCTCGGCGTCAAGGAACAGATCATCTTCCCGGAAATCCAGTACGACCAGATCGATCAGATTCGCGGAATGGACATCACCATTTCCACGTCGGCCACGGACGACAAACACGGCCGTGCGTTGCTCGAAGCTTTCAACTTTCCGTTTCGCAAGTAGGGTAGCCCATGGCAAAGACGAACATGCTCATGCGCGAGAAGCGCCGCCTCAAAGTCGCGAAGAAGTACGCGGCCAGGCGCGCCGAGCTCAAGGAGCTGATCCGCAACCCGAAGACCGGGCCGGAGGAGCGCATCGAGGCGCAGGCGGAGCTGCAGCGCCAGCCGCGCGACGCAGCGGCGACGCGGCAGAGAAACCGTTGCTCGATAACCGGCCGTTCGCGCGGCGTTTATCGCAAGTTCGGTCTTGCGCGCACGAAGCTGCGCGAAGCCGCGAATCGCGGCGAGATTCCGGGTCTATCCAAGGCCAGTTGGTGAGGCGCGCACAATGAGCATGACTGATCCGATTGCCGATCTCTTGACCCGCATCCGCAACGCCCAGGCGGCCGGCAAGCCCACGGTGGGCGTCGGCGCATCGAAGTTGAAGACGGGCATCCTGAAGGTGTTGAAGGATGAAGGCTACATCGGCGGCTACAGCGTCGAGACGGCCGGCGCCAAGGCGACACTGTCGATCGAGCTGAAATACCACGACGGCCGGCCGGTCATCGACCGGATAGAACGTATCAGCCGCCCGGGGCTGCGCATCTATCGCGGCAAGGACGAATTGCCGAAGGTGCTCGGCGGCCTCGGCGTCGCGGTGGTTTCGACGCCCAAAGGCATCATGACGGACCGTCAAGCGCGCGCCGCGGGCACGGGCGGCGAAGTACTGTTCGTAGTTCAATAAGGTCCCAAGGTTAAGGCTCCCAATCATGTCTCGAGTTGCAAAAATGCCCGTCGATCTGCCGCAGGGCGTCAGCGCCGCGATCGGCGCGGACGGCGTGACCGTCAAGGGTGCGAAGGGCTCGCTCAATTTGACGCTGAAGAGCGGCATCAGGGTCGTCCAGCACGACAAGCATCTGACGGTCGAGGCGACCACCGCCGAAGAGGGCATGAACGCGATCGCGGGCGCGACGCGCGCGCACCTGGCGAACATGGTCGTCGGCGTAACCAAGGGCTATGAAAAGAAGCTGGAACTCGTCGGCGTCGGCTATCGCGCCGCGATTCAGGGCAAGACTTTGAGCTTGACGCTCGGGTACTCGCACCTGATCAGCTATCCCATACCCGAGGGCGTCGTGATCGAGACGCCGAGCCAGACCGAAATCATCGTCAAGGGCATCGACCGCCAGCGCGTCGGTCAAACGGCCGCCGAGATCCGACATTTCCGGCCGCCGGAGCCGTACAAGGGCAAGGGCGTGAAATACTCGGACGAGAAGATTGCGCTGAAGGAAGCGAAGAAGAAGTAAGCATATGAAACCAGACAAACGCGATACTCGTTTGCGCCGCGCGTTGCGCAGCCGGGTCAAGATCAAGGAACTTGCGGTCATGCGCCTTTCGGTGCATCGGACGCCGCAGCACATCTACGCGCAAATCATCGCCCCGGAAGGCGACCACGTGCTCGCGGCCGCCTCGACGCTCCAGAAGGAGGTCCGCGGGGAGTTGAAGACGACCGGGAACATCGAGGCGGCGAAGGCCGTCGGCCGCGCGATCGCCGAGCGCGCGCGCGCCAAGGGAATATCGAAAGTGGCGTTCGACAGGTCCGGCTTCATGTATCACGGGCGCGTCAAAGCGCTTGCGGATGCGGCGCGTGAAGCGGGTCTCGAGTTCTAACTAAAGGGTCAATGAGCGCTATGGCAAGAGTAGAAAAACCAATGTCCGGCGATGACCTGCTCGAGAAGCTGGTCGCGGTCAATCGCGTCGCCAAAGTCGTCAAGGGCGGCAAGCAATTCGGCTTCACCGCGCTGACCGTCGTCGGCGACGGCGCCGGGCGCGTGGGCTTCGGCTACGGCAAGGCCCGCGAGGTCCCCGTCGCGATTTCCAAGGCGATGATGCAGGCGCGCAAGAGCCTCGTGAGCGTGTCGCTGAAGAACGATACCTTGTTCTACGCGGTCAAAGGCAAGCATGGGACGACGCGCGTGTACATGCAGCCCGCCGCGGACGGAACCGGCGTGATCGCCGGCGGCGGCATGCGCGCAGTGTTCGAGTGCGCCGGCGTGCGCAACGTGCTCGCGAAGAGCTACGGGTCGCGCAACCCGATCAACGTCGTGCGCGCGACGATGGATGCGCTCGCGAAGCTGCGCTCGCCCGACGACATCGCGGCCAAGCGCGGCAAGACCGTTGCAGAGATCGTGGACTGAACGCCATGACCGGAAAACTCATCAAAGTCACGCTCGTAAAGAGCCTCGCCGGCCAATTGGCGAATATCGCGAATTCCGCGCGCGGTCTCGGGCTGCGCCGCATCGGCCATAGCGTCGTCGTGGCGGATACGCCGTCGAACCGCGGCATGATCGGCACCGCGTCGCACATGCTCAAAGTGGAGCCGCCGCCGGGCTCGGAGAAACGCTAATGCGATTGAACACGATCAAGCCGGCCGCCGGTTCCAAGCGCGCGCATTTGCGCGTCGGCCGCGGCGCGTCCGCCGGCCAGGGAAAGACCTGCGGCCGCGGCGTCAAGGGCCAGCGCGCGCGCAAGGGCGGCTACCACAAGACGGGTTTCGAGGGCGGCCAGATGCCGCTGCAACGCCGCTTGCCGAAGACCGGATTCCGCTCGGCGATGAAGGCGTCGCGCGCGGAGTTGACGCTCACCGACCTCATGCGCGTCGATGAATCGGTGGTCACCCGCGAACTCCTCATTGGTGCGAATTTGATTCCCGCGAACACTCTGCGCGTCAAGATCATCCTCTCGGGGGCCCTAACCAAGCCGTACACGATCAAGGACCCGTCGATCTTGGCGACGAAGGGTGCGAAGAGCGCGATCGAAGCGGCCGGCGGCCGGTTCGAGGCATAAGAGGCTCCAGTGTCGACGTCCAGCGCCAACGCAGCAGCCCATCTGGGGGACATGACCCGCTTCGCCGAGATGCGCAAGCGGCTCCTATTCCTGTTGGGCGCGCTGGTCGTGTACCGCATCGGCACGTTCATTCCGGTGCCGGGCATCGATGCGGCGAGGTTTGCGGCGTTCTTTTCGACGCAGCAGGGCACGCTGCTCGGCGTGTTCAACATGTTCTCCGGCGGCGCCCTGCAGCGCTTTTCCATTTTCGCGCTGAACGTCATGCCGTACATCACGGCGTCGATCATCGTGCAAATGGCGTCGATGGTGTATCCGCCTTGGGCTCAGATTCGCAAGGACGGCGAGTCCGGCCGGCGCAAACTCACGCAGTACACGCGCTACGGCACCGTGGGACTCGCGGCATTCCAGGGATTCGGCGCCGCGCTGGCGATCCAGAATTCCGGCAGCCATTTGGTTCCGAACCCCGGCGGCCAGTTCCTGTTCGTCGCGACGATCTCGATCACGACCGGCACGCTGTTCATCATGTGGCTCGGCGAACAGATGACCGAGCGCGGCGTCGGCAACGGGATCACGATGATCATCGTCGCAGGCATCGTCGCCGGCCTCCCGCGCGCGATCGGCAACACCTTGGAGATGGTGCGGTCCGGGGAAATGAATCCGCTGATCGTGCTCCTAATCCTGGTCGTCGTGGTGCTGGTGACCGTGTTCTGCGTTTACGTGGAGCAGGCGCAGCGCCGCATTCAAGTCAATTACGCCAAGCGCCAGGTCGGCCGGCGCATGATGCAGGGGCAGAGCACGCATCTGCCGTTCAAGCTCAACATGGCCGGGGTCATTCCGCCGATCTTCGCGTCGAGCCTGCTCGTGTTCCCCGCGACCATCGCGCAGTTCTTCGGCAACAGCCCGAATCCCAACGCCGCGCAGCGCATGCTGCAGCGCGTCGCCGCGATTTTGGGCTACGGGCAGCCGCTGCACGTGCTGCTCTACGCGGTGCTGATCATCGGCCTGTCGTTCTTCTACGTCGCATTGGTCTACGATGCGCGCGAAACCGCCGATAACCTGAAGAAGGCCGGCGCGTTCATTCCGGGGATCCGTCCCGGCCAGCAGACCGGCGAATACATCGACCGGGTGTTGACGCGGCTGACGCTGTGGGGCGGCCTGTACATCATGGCCGTCTGTCTGCTGCCCGAAATCCTGCGCATGGCGAATCCCGCAATTCCATTCCAATTCGGCGGTACGTCATTGCTGATCATCGTCGGCGGCGTCATGGATTTCGTGGCGCAGGCGTATTCGCACATGATGTCGCATCAATACGAGGGCCTGATGAAGAAGGCCAGCCTACGGGGCATCGGGAGTAAGAAATGAAAGTTCGTCCTTCGGTCAAGAAAATCTGCAAGAACTGCAAGGTGGTGCGGCGCCGCGGCATCGTCTACGTCATTTGCAGCGACCAACGGCACAAGCAGCGTCAGGGCTGATGAGGCTTAGCATGGGGCGGACCTGCGTCAAGTTGTTCGACAGAGAGTTTTCTTATATACTTGCGCACTTTTTTCGCGTGCGCTTAGCGGAGAAATAGATGGCGCGTATCGCCGGCATCAATATCCCGATGAACAAGCATGTCGTCATCGGGTTGACCCATATTTTCGGCATCGGCAATCGCCGTGCGTCGCTGATCTGCGATGCGGCCGGCGTCAAGCACAGCGTCAAGGTCAAGGACTTGACCGACGCCGAGGTTGCTTCGCTGCGGTCCCAGGTAGCCAAGTTCGCGGTCGAAGGCGACCTGCGGCGCGAGGTGTCGATGAACATCAAGCGCCTGATGGACCTCGGCTGCTACCGCGGCATTCGGCATCGCAAAGGACTTCCGCTGCGCGGGCAGCGGACGCGCACCAACGCGCGCACCCGCAAGGGACCGCGCAAGCAGGCGGTCAAGATGAACGCACCGCCCGGCAAGGTATGAGGTAGATCGAGACAACCATGGCTGATCAGAAACAGAATCCGAGTCAAGGCGGCGCCGGGCAGGGCGCGAAGCCGGCACGTAAGAAAGTGCGCAAGAACGTGCTCGACGCGATCGCGCATGTCCATGCCTCCTTCAACAACACGATCATCACGATCACGGACCGGCAGGGCAACACGCTCTCGTGGGCGACGTCGGGCGGCTGCGGATTCCGCGGATCTCGCAAGTCGACGCCGTTCGCGGCGCAGGTCGCCGCCGAGAGGGCGGGCACCGCGGCGCAGGAACACGGCGTGAAGAACGTCGAAGTTCGCGTCATGGGGCCGGGGCCCGGCCGCGAGTCGGCTGTGCGCGCGCTGAATGGCTGCGGTCTCAAGATCACGAACATCGAAGACGTGACGCCGATCCCGCACAACGGGTGCCGTCCGCCGAAGAAGCGTCGCGTCTAACCTCAAGGGTTTGTAATGGCTAAATATACCGGTCCCAAATGCAAACTGTCGCGTCGCGAAGGCACGGATTTGTTCCTGAAGAGCGGCGTCAAGCCGCTCGAGTCCAAGTGCAAGCTCGAAGTGCCGCCGGGCGGCGTCAAGAGCGAGCGCAAGCAGCGGCTCTCCGAGTACGGGTTGCAGCTGCGTGAAAAGCAGAAGCTGCGCCGCATGTACGGCGTTCTCGAGCGTCAGTTCCGCAATTATTACGAAAAGGCCGCAGGCCGTCCCGGTGCGACCGGCGAGACGCTGCTCCAATTCCTGGAATGCCGGCTGGACAACGTCGTCTACCGCATGGGGTTCGCCTCGACGCGCGCCGAGGCGCGGCAACTGGTGAGCCATAAGGCCGTTGCGGTCAACGACAAGCTCGTGAACATCGCCTCGTACCAGTGCAAGGCGGGCGACGTGGTCAATTTGCGCGAGAAGGCCAAGAAGCAGACTCGCGTTCAAGCCGCGCTGGCGATTGCCACGCAAGTCGGCTTTCCGGATTGGGTCGAAGTAGACGACAAGAAGATGTCGGGCGTTCTGAAGTCTGTGCCCGACCGCCAGGAAATCCTGCCGGACATCAACGAGAGCCTCGTCGTCGAGTTGTACTCCAAATAACACGCAACGGCCCGATCAGCCCCGAGGGCTCGATGGGCGTTGAGTCCGCGATCAGTAAAGGTAGGTGGTATCCATGCAGGGATCGATCAATGAATTTCTGAAGCCCCGGGTTGTCAAGGTACAGCCGGTTTCGCCGCGGCATGCGCGCATCGTGATCGAGCCGTTCGAACGCGGCTTCGGCCACACGCTCGGCAACGCCTTGCGCCGCGTGCTGCTGTCCTCGCTACCCGGCGCTGCGATCACCGAGATCGAAATCGAAGGCGTGCTCCACGAATACACGGCGATCGAAGGGGTACAAGAGGACGTCGTCGACATCCTTCTGAACTTGAAGGCGGTCGCGATTCGGATGCACTCGCGCGACGTCGCCGAGATCCGTCTCCACAAGAAGGGCCCGGGCCCGGTCACGGCCGGCGACATTTCCGGCGACCACGACATAGAGATCCTCAATCCCGAACTCGTGATCGCGAACCTGACCAAGGCGGGCGAACTGTCGATGTCCCTGAAGGTCGAGCGCGGCCGCGGCTATCGACCGGCGGCCCAGCGCCTGGCGTTCGAGGAGCAAACGCGCGCGATCGGCCGGCTGCAGCTCGACGCATCGTTCAGTCCGGTGCGCAAAGTCACCTATAACGTCGAGAGCGCACGCGTCGAGCAGCGCACCGACCTCGATAAGCTGATTCTGGACATCGAAACCAACGGTACGATCGATCCTGAGGAAGCCATTCGCCGCGCCGGCGGAATCCTCAAGGATCAGCTGTCCGTGTTCGTGGATCTCCAGGGCCAGGACGAGTCGACGTCCAAGGCGACCGAAACGCAGTTCGATCCGATTTTGCTGCGCCCGGTCGACGAACTCGAACTCACGGTGCGCAGCGCGAATTGCCTGAAGGCGGAGAACATCCACTACATCGGCGACTTGGTGCAACGCACCGAAGTCGAATTGCTGCGTACGCCGAATCTCGGCAAGAAGTCGCTGACCGAGATCAAAGAGGTTCTCGAGAGCCACGGCCTCACGCTGGGAATGCGCATCGACAATTGGCCGCCTCCGGGCTTGAAGCGCGACGATGAGCGCGACAGCATCTGATCTGCGAATCTAAGGTCTCAAAAACATGCGTCATAGAAACAGCGGTCGTCAGTTATCGCGAAACTCGTCCCACCGGCATGCGTTAATGCGCAACATGGCCGCCTCGCTGTTGCGCCACGAGACCATCCGCACGACGGTGCCGAAGGCGAAGGAATTGCGCCGCGTCGTCGAGCCCTTGATCACGTTGGCGAAGGTCGACTCGCAGGCGAAGCGCCGCCTGGCGCTCGCGCGTCTGCGCGATGTAACCGTCGTCGATAAGCTGTTCGCCGACTTGGGGCCGCGCTTCAAGACGCGTGCCGGCGGCTATACCCGGATCCTCAAAATGGAGCCGCGGCCGGGCGATTCCGCCGACATGGCGCTGATGCAGCTCGTCGAGGCGACGCCGGCTCCTGCCGCCAAGCCGGCGGACGAGGATGCCGCGGCGAAGAAGCCGAAGCGGCGCAAGGCAAAAGCGGCCGCCTAGAGCGCGCGGCTT
This sequence comes from Steroidobacteraceae bacterium, assembly GCA_027456085.1. Taxonomy (GTDB): domain Bacteria; phylum Pseudomonadota; class Gammaproteobacteria; order Steroidobacterales; family Steroidobacteraceae; genus Bog-1198. Next base: position 14,149 of record DAIDVO010000114.1, read on the forward strand.
GGCTTCACTTCAAACCTGAGGAGGCGGGCAGCGATGAGCATAGCCAGCGAATTCAAAGAGTTTGCGATGAAGGGGAACGTCGTCGACATGGCGGTGGGCGTCATAGTCGGTGTCGCATTCGGTAAGATCGTCTCGTCGCTCATCGCCGATGTGATCACGCCGGTACTCGGTAAGTTGATCGGCGGCGTGAATTTCACGGATCTCGCGATCAGCCTCGGTGCGGACCCCAAGGGCGCCGCGGTGCTGGTCAAATACGGCGTATTCCTTCAGTCAATCTTCGATTTCCTGGTCATCACGTTCGTGCTGTTCCTCGCCCTGCGCGGCATCAACAAGCTCAAGAAGCCCGCGGCCGCGCCCGCCGCCCCGGCGGCTCCGCCGCGCCAGGAAGTGCTCCTCGAGGAAATTCGCGACGCTCTGCGGAACAACCGCTGAATTCGAGGGCGATCCGATTCAGGCGCTCAAACGGCTGAATGCGTCCCGCGTCAGATTTTCAGGGCCGGCGGCGGTCGTGACCACGTTGTCTTCGATGCGGATGCCGCCGTAGGGCTTGAGCGCCGCGGCGAGCGTCCAATCGATGTGTTCGCGGCGCGCGTCCGCGTGCGCCGCCGCGAGCAGCGAATCGATGAAGTAGATTCCTGGTTCGACCGTGACGACGACGCCAGGCTCAAGGAGCCGCGTGAGGCGTAGGTAGGGGTGCCCCTCGGGACGCTTGCGCTCATGGCCGGCGGCGTCCGCGAACACGCCGCCGACGTCGTGCACTTGGAGCCCGAGCAAGTGGCCGATGCCGTGCGGGAAGAACACGCTGGTGACGCCGCGCTCCATGGCCGCTTGCCCGGGCAAATTGGTGAGGCCTACGCGGTGCAAGAGGTCGCCGAGGGCGCGATGCGCCGACAGATGCACGTCGCGGTAATCCCGGCCGGGAACGATTTCGGCGCATAGCGCCCGCTGTGCGCGCTCGAGCTCCGTGATGAGGTCGGCGTAGGCGCCCGGCGCTGCGGCATGGCTGCGCGTTATATCGGCGGCATAGCCGCGGTACTGGGCGCCGGCGTCGAGCAGGAGCGAAAGCCGCGGCTGCGGCGCCGTGCGCTCGAGGCGCTGGTAATGCAGGATCGCGGCATGCTCGTTGTAGGCGACGATGTTGTTGTACGGCATCTCCTCTTCGCGTTGTGAACAGGCGTCCAGATACGCAAGATGCGCGCCATACTCCGATTTGCCGTCGAGAAACGCCGAGAGCGCCGCGACGTGTCCGCGCGCTCCCAGCGCGTTCGCGCGGCGCATGCACTCGATCTCATAGTCGGTCTTGAGCGCGCGCTCGTAATGCAGGCGGGTCAACAGTTCGGGCGGATTGACCGCCTCGCGCTCGGCATCGCCGAACGCCTCGGGCGGGCCCACGAATGCGACCTTCCCGAGCTTTGCCCAGTGCCCCGCAGTTTCCGCGCTGCTTTGCACCGGGACGATGGACAGTTCCCGCGTCCAGGATTCCTGCGGAATCGGCGACGGCTTGTGCCAATAGTCGCTCGGCTGATGGAACAACAGCTTGGGGCGGTCGCCTGGCCTGTGGATGAGAACGCAGTGCGGAGTGTCCACGACCGGCACCCAGGCTTTGAAATGCGGATTCGGCTTGAACGGGTATTCCTGGTCGTCGAGGAACTGGACCGGCGCGCGTCCCGCATGAATTACCAAGGCATCGAAGCCGGCAGCGCCGAGCGCTTGGTCGGCGCGCCGCATCGAAGTGCGCAAATGCTCCGGATACAGAAGATCTAGCTGGTCCGCACCCACGTTTTCTCCGCGAAAATTGACAGGACGTCGGATATTAAGATTACTTTAACTCAGAGCAGATCGCCCGCCGATTAACCCCGATGTCGAGCCGCTGCGTTAGCAGCGCGAGGCCTCGCCCCGAGCGGAAAAAGGATAGGAAAATACGCGAAAACACTCTAAACTGCCCGGCGACATCTTGGTGAAGGCACAAGACCTGCAAGTCCGCCTACGTTGTTAAATCATTAATATCCTGGGGTATCGATAGATGAAGACCAAACTAGTTATCAGCGCGATCGCCGCCGCATTTGTTCTTTCCGCCTGCGGCAAGAAGACCGAGGCTCCGGCTCCTGCCGACACGACCGCTTCTGCTCCGGCTGCCGAAGCGCCCGCTTCCGCACCGGCGAGCGATGCGACGGCTGCCAGCGCCGCTGCTGATGCGACGGCGTCTGCGGCGTCTGCGGCCTCGACGGCCGCGCCTGATGCCTCTGCCGCGAAGCAATAATACGCTTTAGTATTATTTGATCGCGTAGGCCCGGGCGGGCAGCCGAAAGGCTCGTTCGCCTGGGCCTTGTCTTTATGGCGGTAGGGAAACCGATAGCACAGTGTCCGTCAGTATTCGTGACTGCAAATACTCGAAACGGGATCGGCAGTGGATTCAGGATGTCTATGGCGAGTATCTGGATTCCTTATCCGACCTGAATACCGGCTTCTTTTCGGTGATCGGCGCGGACAATCCGCAGCGGGACGGCATTTTTGCGGATTGGTTCGCGAACGACCTAACGCACCCGCTCGTGATCGCTCAAGGTTCCGAGCCGGCCGGATTCGCTCTGGTTTCGCGCCTGCGATTCCCGACCAGCGGCGAAAAGCCGGCTGATTACCGGATGTCCGAGTTCTTCGTGCGCCAGCGATACCGGCGCCACGGGATCGGTCGCGATGCCGCAACCTTGATTTTCGACCGGTTCGCCGGCGAGTGGGAAATCGTCGAATATCAGCGCAATCCCGGATCGGTGCGATTCTGGCGCAAGGTGCTGACCGGCTACTGCCGCGGCCGCTACACCGAATGGAGCGGAAACGGCGAGATTCGCCAGCGGTTCGTGAGCCAACCGAAGACCATGCCCAAATCCTGAACGGGCGGCGCCATGGAGCCGCGGGTGGCCGTTGAGCCGTCATGCGGCGCCTGGGTCAGGGTTTCCCCGGCTCAAGAATTCCGTCCGCCGGTCGACTTCTCCGATTGTCTTCCCATGACGAGCGCGAGGATTCAGGTGAATACCACAGACCCGCAAACTTCCTCCGATGCCGCGTTTGGATTCATTCGGGCCCTGGCCGCGGAACTTTCCTCGGGCAACGTGGATTTACCGTCCTTTCCCGAGGTCGCGATTCGCCTACGGCGAATCCTTACGGATCCGGACTCGAGCCTCGAGACGGTGGTGCGGGTAGTCGGCTCCGAGCCTGCGCTTGCCGCGAGGCTCTTGAAGATCGCCAATTCGGCCGCGATCAATACCGGCGGAAAGCAGGTAACGGACTTGCGCAGGGCGATCAATCGCATGGGCTACAACATGGTCCGCAGCGCGTCGATGTCGTTCGCGCTGGCGCAAATCCGCAACAACAGCGAACTCGCGGACGTCAAACACTACCTGGATGAATTATGGGAGCGCAGCACGCAGGTCGCGGCGTTCGCCTACGTCCTCGCGCGCGCCAGCGAGCAAATCAATCCCGACGAGGCGATGCTCACGGGGATGATGCACGGCATCGGCAAGCTCTATGTGATTACGCGCGTCGTCGATCACCCGGAATTGTTCGCGAGCGCCGCTGCGGTCAATCAAATCATCGAGGATTGGCACGCGCAGATCGGCAAAGCAATCATGGAGAATTGGGAATTCGGCGATGAGATGGTCGCCGCGGTCGGCGGCCAGGACGACATGCACCGCGAGGGAATCGAAACGGCGGATTTGTGCGACATCATCGCGGTGGCGAATCGGATGGCTTCATTCGCGTCGGATGTCGATGGCTTGCGCTTGGCGATCGACGGCCTCGCCGCCGCCGGGCGCCTGCGCATGAGCGACGAAAAGATGCGCATCGTCATGCATGACAGCGCGGCCGAGGTGGCCGCGCTGCGCAACGCGCTCGGCGCTTGAGGCCCGCCGGCGGGCGATTAATCCATGACGCGGCAGATCGCGTCGGCCAGGTAAGCGACGTTTTGCGGCATCACACCCGCCAAATTCATGCGGCTGTCGGCCGTCATGTAGACGTGATGTTCCTCGCGCAATCGATCGACCGCTTGCGTGGATGCACCGAGCAGGGAAAACATGCCCTTCTGGCTGCGCAAGAAGCCGTAGCCGTCGTCGTCGCGCAAACGCCGCAGATTATCCGCGAGCAGCCCGCGCATTTCCCGAATGCGCCCGCGCATTGCCGCAAGCTCGCTCATCCATAGGCTGCGCAACTCCGGCGTTGCGAAAATGTGCGCGGCGATCGCGGCGCCGTGATCCGGCGGCATGGAATAGATGCTGCGGGCGATTTGCAGCACATGGCTCTTCACCGCCGCGGCATGACTTGCGTCGTTGCCGACGACGATCAGTGCGCCGACGCGCTCGCGATAGAGGCCCAGATTCTTCGAGAACGAGGTCGCGATCAAGCATTCCGGAACGCTTTGCGCAACGAAACGCACGCCGGCGGCGTCGGCGTCAACGTCCTCGCCGAACCCCTGGTAGGCAAGGTCGAGGTATGGCACCAGGCGCCGGCGCTGTAGAATTTCGACGACCGCACGCCACTCGTCCGCGCCGAGATCCGCTCCGCTCGGGTTGTGGCAACAGGCATGGATCAACACGACGTCGCCCTGCGCCGCGCCGTTCAAGTGTTCCAGCATCGCATCGGTGCGCAGTCGGTGCGCGCTCGCGTCATAATACGGGTAGCGCAGGAGCCGCAAGCCGGAGCTTCCGAGCAGCGGCGCGTGGTTGCCCCAGGTCGGATCGCTGATGTGAACCGCGCTGGCCGGCGCGGCCGCGCGGATCAATTCCGCACCGACGCGCAGCGCGCCGCAGCCGCCGGGGGCTTGAACGGTGACCGCGCGGCGATCGCGCACCGCCGGATGCGCGGCGCCGAGCACGAAATCGGCCACGGCATCGTTGAATTCAGCGCGGCCGGCGGCGGCAACATAGGATTTCGTCGTTTGCTCGGCGAGTACGCTGCGCTCGGCAGCGCGCACGCACTCCAGCACAGGCGTATTGCCGTGCGCGTCGCGGAAGACGCCGACCCCGAGGTCGACTTTCAACGGCGAGGAATCGGCACGGAACTTCGCCATGAGCCCGAGGATCGCGTCCTCGCTCAGGCGGATCATCGACTGGAACAAGATATTGGCCCCTATTGACGGCAGGCGGCAGTATAGCCGATGCGCGCGCAGTCATAATATTGCTAAGCTCGCACCCCCGCGGTTTCGGAGGCGCTTTGGTGAAGGAGATGGCCGGTAAGTGGCTGCCTATTCTCGTGCTTTGCACGCTGGCGTGCGCATCGGCGCATGCCGCGGCCGGCGACGCTCCCACGGGCCTTGCGCGCTGGCTGGACCCCGCGACCGCGCCGTTCATACCGGTGCCGGAAATCGACATCGACCCGAACAGCGGCACGACTCTCGGTCTGATTCCGACGTGGATCGTGACCGACGACAAAGCGCAAATCCGCCAGATCATCGCGCCCGACATCCTTCACAACCCGAATTTCGGCTGGGGCGCGCGCGGTCGGATTTTCGCCTATCCGTCGGAAGACACCCAGTGGTCCGTCGTCGGGGGCGCCAAACAGCGCGTGGAAAGCGAATTCGACTACGAATATCAGACGGGTCGTTTGCGCGCTAGCCGCTGGTCGTTTGCGGCGAGCGTCGTCTACGACCGCAGCGGCACGCCGCGCTTCTACGGGATCGGCAACCGTTCGCCGGTCATCGACGAGACCAATTACACCTTGCAGCAGAAATACATTCAGACGACGCTCGGATGGAACCTGACGCACGCCTGGCAGATCTCCTACACGCTGCGCGTACGCGCGGTCGCGGTTCAACCGGGATCGCTGATCAAGATCGCCTCGATCCAGACGCGGTTTTTGGGCCTGCTCGGGATCGGTTTGAATCACGAGATCCTGCACCGCGCGGCGATTACCTATGACACCCGCAATGATGCGACCGTGCCGACGGCCGGCGGCGCGTACAGCGTCTTCGGCGGCATTGCCGCAAGAACCGGCATGTTCGACGACTCTCTCTACAGCGTCGTCGGCATCGATTTGCGCCAGTTCTGGCCGGTATCGGCGAACGCGGTGCTCGCCGCACATATCGCGCTGCGCTACATGCCGGGCCTGACGAACGTGCCGTTCTGGAGCCTGTCGAGCATCGGCGGCGATCGCAGCGTGCTCGGCGAGGAACAGCCGCTGCGCGGCTTCGGCGCGGGGCGCTTCTACGGCCGCAATTCCTTTTCCTCGAGCATCGAGTATCGCCGCCGTGTACTCTCGCTCAACGCCATGGGCACTCATATGGATATCGAACTCGCGCCATTCATCGACATCGGCGACGTCTTCCAGCACTCGCGGCAATCGCCGGTCACGCATCTGCACCACGTCGTGGGACTTGGGTTTCGGGGCATCGCGCGGCCCTTCGTCGTCGGCTACGTCGATATCGGCTACGGCAGCGAAGGCGCCGCGGTATTCACCGGCATCAACTACCCGTTTTGATCGCGGCCATGCATGCACCCGCGCGTTGATCGACCGATGGCATCCCGGTTTCTCGATTTTGGCTTTCTTGTAGGCAGAAACCCGCGCCGCGTGCTCGCTGTGTGGGTGCTCGCGGTCGCGTTCGGCGCCTGGGGCGCGGCCTTGTTTCCGACTGTGTCGCTCGGAGGGACGTCCGGTCTGTCCGGCAGCGCTTCCATGCGCGTCGACGACGCGCTGCACACGGAATTCCATAATCCGTTTCTAGATCCGTTGGTCGTCGCCGTTTCGACTCCCCGGCTCGACGTGGATCGGGCGCCGCTCGCCGATTGGGAGCGTGCGGCCGCGGCGGCGCTGAAGAAATTGCCGGAGGTCAGCGGAGTCTCCGATTATGCGGCGTCCCGCGATCCCGGCTTGCGTTCCGCCGACGGCCGTCAATCGATGCTGCTCGTCGGCCTCGAGGCGACCGACGTGGCCGGCCAACAGAACGCCGTCGCGCGGGTGCGCGCCGCGCTCGCGCCTTGGCGCGCGAAGTTGACGGTGCTCGACCCGACCGCGGTTGTCGCCGTGACCGGCGGGCCGGCGGCGGACTACGACATCAATACCGGCAGCGCTCAAGGCGGGGATCGGGCTGAAAAGCGCGCGCTGCCGCTGACTTTGGTCATCCTATTGCTCGCATTCGGCACCGCCGTCTCGGCGGCCTTGCCGTTTCTGATGGGCCTCGCCTCGACGATGGTCGCGCTGGGCGCCGCTTTCCTGTTGGCGCGCCTCATGCCGGTCTCGAATCTGCTGGGCAATGTGGTCACGATGATCGGGCTTGCGGTCGGCATCGATTATTCGCTGTTGATGGTCAAGGATTTCCGCGAGCGCCTGAAATCCTCGGCCGTCGACGTCGCGGTCGCCGAAACCGTGGCGGAGGCGGGTACGACGATCTGCTGGTCGGGAAGCACGGTCGCGATCGGCCTCCTCGGGCTGTTGTTCAGCCCGATTTTGGAAACGCGCAGCGTCGGTATCGGCGGCGCTTTGGTCGTCGTCGTCGCGGTGCTCGCCGCGCTGACCCTGTTGCCGGCGTGTTTGGCGCTGCTCGGCGAAAAGGTCGAGCGCTGGCCCATCGGATTCGCCGCAGGCAAGCGAACGGACCGCGCCACGGTTTGGCGGCGGCTCGCCGCCTGGACCGTGCGACGGCCTTTCCGCAGCCTCGCACTGGGCGGCGGCGCCGTGCTGGTTCTGGCGTTGCCCGTCGTCGGCGCGCAGAGCGGCTTCACGAATGAGCCATGGTTCCTGCCCAAGGCGATGGAATCGCGGGTCGGCACGGAAATAGTCGGCCACATCCAGAGCGCCAACGCCGCGCTCGACGTGCGCATCGTCGTGCGGACGACCGATGGCAAACCCTTGCTCGCCCGAGCGCATGCCGCGGCACTCGCGGCCTACTCGGCGCAACTCGCGGGCGACCACCGCATCGCGTCGATCGTCTCGCCGCTTTCCGCCCCTAACGACGCCGCCCGCGCGCTGTACCTGAGCCGCGACGGCCGCGCGGGACTCTTCGACGTGACGCCGGCGGCGTCGCTGTCGGTCCCTCGAATTCAAGCGCTCGCGCGCGATCTTGCGAAGCTGCGGCCGGCGGGACCGTTGGAGACGGCCGTCGGCGGTGCGCCGGTCTATTACAGCGAGTTCAGCGATTACATGTGGAAGAGCTTCCCGAAGGTCTTCGGCTTCGGGATTCTCGCGACTCTGGTGCTGTTGTTCGCGGCGTTTCGCTCCTTCTTGCTGCCGATCAAGGCCGTGATCGCGAACCTGCTCGCGATTCTTGCCGGCTACGGCGCCGTCGTGGCGGTATTCCAATTCGGCTGGTGCGCGGGCCTCGTTGGCCTCGAGCGGCCGTTCAGTTCGATCGCGCTCGAAGTGCCGATGATGATTTTCTGCCTCAGTTTCGGCCTGTCGATGGACTATGAGCTGTTCTTGTTGTTCCGCATCCGGCGCGAATATGCGGCGCACGGCGACAACGACCGCGCTACGGTAGATGGCCTCGCCGCGGTCGCGCCGGTGATCACCGGGGCGGGATTGATCATGGCTGTCGTGTTTGGGGCTTTCGCCGCCGCCGCGCTGCCCGCGCTCAAAATGATCGGCGTCGGATTGTGCGTGGCGGTGCTCGTCGACGCGAGCCTGATCCGCGGCGTCATCGTGCCGGCCTTCATGAGCATCGCCGGGCGTTGGAATTGGTACCCGGGCCTTTAGCCGCCCCGTCTCCAATAAAAGACACTGTGAGGATCAGGGTCCGCGGCGATACCGTATAGACTTGCACAACGGCGAATGCGTTCAGCCATCCACGTCCAGGGAGATAGATATCATGGCGCTTTGGAAAGAGATTCCGCCCGGCTCGGCCGGCGCTCCTGTAACCCCCAGTGCCGCGACGCCGCCGGAGCGCAGTCCGGTGGAGGTCGCTGCGGCGAGCATATTGCGTCGTCCTGCGGCGCCGCGTCCGGAGGGGGGCGATTCGGTCATCGCCGCGCACCTGAGCATCGAGGGCAAGATCGAGGGTTCCGGCAACGTGCGCATCGCCGGCCGCTTCAAAGGCGACGTGCGCATCGACGGAAACTTCAACATCGAGTCCGGCGCTCAGTTGACCGGCCAGGTCCTGGCCGGGATCGTGGTGGTCGGCGGCGAGCTGCAGGGAAACATCGAATCGGCGAAGCGCGTCGACGTGCTCGAGGGCGGCGTCATCGTCGGCGACGTCAAGGCCGGCTCGATCACGGTTGCCGCGGGCTCCAGAATGCGCGGGCACGTCGAATTCGGATGGGACGACGATAAGGTCTCGAAGCTGGACCAGAGCCGCATGGGTGACGGCAAATAGCGATGAGCGCCGCCCGTCAGGGGTCGCTCGGCGCAACGCGCGTTTGCCCTCATTGCAAAGCGACTGTTCTCGCCAGCGCCAGCATTTGCCCCGGTTGCCAGCATCATTTGCGGTTCAATGCCGCTGCGGCGGAGCAGCAGCCGGCCGGCCACCCGGCGATGCGCATCGAAGGGACGATCGCGCAAGCCGGCGCTGCGGCTTGCGAATATTGCGTCGTCGTGTCGATTTCGAACGAACGCGGTGAAAAAATCTCGCGCCAGGTGGTCGGCGTAGGCGCCCTTGCGCCCGGCGAGCGCCACAGCTACAGCTTCTCCGTCGACGTCATGCCTGCGCGCACGGCTTCGGACCGCGCTCCGGCGCAGAACCGCGAACCGGACTCGGACCGAAAGCCCACACCCGCGCGCAAATAATTCAGATCAGCCGCTGCGGTTGCGCTCTATATCGATGAAGCGCAGGAATTCGGCGCGCGTGCTCGGGTCCTTGCGGAATGCGCCGAGCATCTTGCTGGTCACCATCGACACGCCGCGCTTGTGCACGCCGCGCGTCGTCATGCACTGATGGACCGCATCGATGACGACGCCGACGCCGCGCGGCTTGAGGACATCGTCGATGCATGCGGCGATTTGCGCAGTGAGCTTCTCTTGGACCTGGAAGCGGCGCGCAAAGCCGTCGACGACGCGTGCGAGCTTGCTGATGCCGACGACACGGTCGGTCGGCAGGTAGCCGATGTGCGCCCGGCCGATGATCGGCGCCATGTGGTGCTCGCAGAAGGATTCGAACGAGATGTCGCGCAGCACGACCATCTCGTCATAGCCGTCCACTTCCTCGAACGTGCGGCGCAGGTACTCGCCGGGATCGATCGAATACCCGGAGAACCAGTCGCCGAACGCTCTGACGACGCGTCTCGGCGTGTCCTTCAAACCCTCCCGGGCCGGATCCTCGCCCGCCCATCGCAACAGCGTCTGCACGGCTTGCTCGGCCGCAGTGCGGCTCACGGCGCGCCTTACATTGCGTTTCTTGATTGTTGCCATGCCCTACCCCCGGCGTGCATCGTTGTCGGCAGGCCTATACGATAACATCCGTGCTGCGTCCGGCTGTCAAAACCTCGAGGTCAGGGCCGCAATATGGCCAAATCGACGTACTCCATGTGCAAACCGGGCACCCGTTGCGAGTCCCACCGCGAGCGCATGAAGCGCGCGGCGCTTGCCATCGCCTGCGCCTTCTGCCTGAGCGCGGCGCCGCCGCTTCCCGTGAGCGCCTCGACCGCGCCGGCCGCCGCCGATGCGATTCCGCAGGTGGTCGTGACCGGAGTGCGCGCCGGCCCCGGTCTCTGGCGCGTGCAGCGCGGTCCCGCGCAACTATGGATCCTCGGCACGGTCGCGCCCTTGCCGAAGGACATGGTCTGGCGATCGCGGCAGGTCGAAAGGATTTTGGGCGGTGCGACCCAGGTGCTCGTCGCCAAGCCGCTGCACGTCGGAATAATGCGGGTGCTGTGGCTCATGCTCACGCAGCGCGATCTGCTGATGCTGCCGCGCGGCCGGAAATTGAAGGATGTCCTGCCGCCGGCGTTTTATGCGCGCTTCGCCGTGCAAAGAGCGCGGTTCACCACGAGCGCCGACAAATGGGAGCGATTCCGGCCGATCATCGCGATGGCGTTCCTGCAAGAGGCGGCTTTGCGCAGCGTCGGTTTGTCGACGCGGCTCGATGTCGCCGCCGAAGTGCGAAAACTGGCGCGCCGGCACGAAGTGCCCGTCGAGGAGGTCAAATTGGCCGGTCTGCGCGACGCGCTCGACGTTCTCAAGACGCTTGCGCCGGGCACCGAACAAAAGTGCGCGGCGGCGGCGTTGGTGACGGTGGAGAGCGGGCTGCCGCAGCTCAGCGAGCGCGCGCAGGCGTGGGCCACCGGCGATATCGCGCGCATCCGCAGTCTGCCGGAGGCCGCGGAAGTCGGCGCCTGCCGCGCGGCGGTTAGCGGCGAAGGTGAGGCCGCCGAATTGCTCGGCCAAATGCGCCGCACCTGGCTCGCCCGCATGGAGGAGAGCATGCGGCGCGGCGGCTCGACGCTCGCGGTCGTCGGCATGGATTTGTTGATAGAGCCCGGGGGCCTGCTCGATGGGTTGCGTGCGCGCGGCTATCGGGTGGATGCGCCGTGAGGCGCTGCGGCGGCCTGTGCGAGCGCCTCGAGAATTTCGTCGAGCAAACGGCTGCCGCGATACGCGAATCCCGTATATAGCTGGATGAGGTTCGCGCCGGCGCCGAGTGTCGCCAATGCCTCGTCCGCGCCGCAGATTCCGCCGACGCCGATGATCGGAAATTCCTCGCCCAGCAACGCGCGCAATCGCCGGATCACGCCGACCGACAGCCGATGCAGCGGGCGGCCGGAAAGACCGCCGGTGCACCCCGCCGGCAGCTGCGGCGCGAACTCATCGAGCCGGTTCGACGTATTGGTCGCGATCACGCCGTCCACCTTCAGCGCACGCAATTGCGCGGCGAGCACCGCCAGCTGATCGTCATCCAGGTCGGGCGCGACCTTGACGAACAGCGGTACGGTCCTGCCGAAGCGGCGCGCGAGCGCGGTCCTCTCGTCGATCAGGGATCCGGCGATGCGCTCCAAGCCGCCTTGCGATTGAAGTTCGCGCAGGCGTGCGGTGTTCGGCGACGACACGTTGACCGCGACGTAATCGGCGTATTCGTAGAGCTTGCGCAGACACTCGACATAGTCGCGTTCGGCGCTCTCGATCGGCGTATCGAAATTCTTTCCGATACTGATCCCGCGGATGCCGCGGTAGGCGCTGCGCTGCATGCGGGCGGCAACATGGTCGGCGCCCTTGTTGTTGAAGCCCATGCGGTTGACGAGCGCCGCGCGCGCGCGGATGCGGAACATGCGCGGCCTGGGGTTGCCGGGCTGGGGCCGAGGCGTCACCGTGCCGACTTCGATGTGGCTGAAGCCGACCGCGCCGAGCGCATCGAGATAATCGGCGTTCTTGTCGAAGCCCGCGGCAAGTCCCACGGGATGCGCGAATTTGAGACCGGCGCAAGCGACGGCGAGATTCGCCGGCACGTCGCGCCGCGGCCATAGCGGGCGCAGCCAGCGCAGGCCGCGCAGAGCTAGGGTGTGCGCGGTTTCGGGGTCGAGGCGCGTCAGGACCGGCAGCGCGGCCGCGGCGAGTGCGGACATGGGGCGTGGCTTCATGATCCGTTCAGCGATTCGAGAATTCCAGGCGCCACCCGCCGGTCCGGTCCGAAAGCAGGGTGGTCCCGCCGTAGTCCAGGTGAAGGCGGATGAACGCCTCGACCGGCAACTCCAGCGCGATCGTGAGCAGTGCGCGCAAAGGGCCGGCGTGGCCGACGAGCACGAGCGCCTCGTGATCGGCACTCAAGAGCGCTTCCCAGGCGGCGCCGACGCGCGCGTGCATCGCCGCGTACGACTCGCCGCCGGGAGCCGAGCAATTCCAAACGTCACGGCTCCAAACGTCGGTCTGCGCGCGCGGTATGTCGGCCCAAGGCCGGCCTTCCCATTCGCCGAAATCCAACTCGCGCAAGCGATCGTCGACGATGAGCTTCGAGCCGAGTGCGGCCGCCAGAGGCTGTGCGAGCCGGCGGCAACGCTGCGCTTCGGTCGTGACGATCGCAGCCGCGGGCGGCAGGCTGCGGGCAAGCCGATCAGCAGCGGCTTCGAGGCCGGCCGCCGGCGCAACGTCGAGCCTGCCGTAGCAGATGCCGGGGGCGATGTCGGGCTGTGGATGGCGAATCAGGTAAATATTCATTCGATGCCGCCGCGCTTACGCGCGCCTTCTGTTCATCGCGTCCGCCGCCTCGGCGCCGGCTCCGGGATTCGCCGCCAGCACGGATCGTAGATAGCGGCCGGTATGCGAGGCTGGATCGCGCGCAATCGCTTCCGGCGGGCCGGCGGCGATGATGCGTCCGCCACCGTCCCCGCCCTCGGGACCCAAGTCCACGACCCAGTCCGCGGTCTTGATCACGTCGAGATTGTGCTCTATCACGATGACCGTATTGCCCTCGTCGCGCAGCCGGTGAAGAACATCGAGCAGCAACGCGATGTCGGCGAAATGCAGTCCCGTCGTCGGCTCGTCGAGTATGTAGAGCGTGCGCCCGGTCGCGCGCTTCGACAATTCCTTGGCGAGTTTGACTCGTTGCGCTTCGCCGCCCGACAGGGTCGTCGCGCTCTGGCCGAGGCGCACATAGGAGAGTCCCACGTCGAGCAGCGTCTTGAGTTTCGGCGCTACGGTCGGCACCGCCGAGAAGAAGGGCAGCGCCTCCTCGATCGTCATATCGAGTACTTCGTGAATGCTGCGCCCCTTGTAGCGGATTTCGAGCGTCTCGCGGTTGTAGCGCCTGCCGCGGCACAGGTCGCAGGGCACGTAAACATCCGCGAGAAAGTGCATCTCGACCTTGATCACGCCGTCGCCCTGGCATGCTTCGCAGCGTCCGCCTTTGACGTTGAAGCTGAAGCGCCCCGCTTCGTAGCCGCGCGCGCGCGCCTCCGGCATCGCTGCGAATATGTCGCGGATCGGCGCGAACAAGCCGGTATAGGTCGCGGGATTCGAGCGCGGCGTGCGGCCGATCGGGCCCTGATCGATTTCGATGACGCGGTCGACGTGCTCGAGCCCCTCGAGCCGGTCGAAGTGGGCCGCGCCGACCGCCGAATGATTCAGCTGCGTGGCCACGGCGCGAAACAGCGTGTCGTTGATCAGCGTGGATTTGCCGGACCCGGACACGCCGGTTACGCAAGTGAGGAGCCCGAGCGGGAATTGCGCGGACACGTGCCTCAAATTGTTCGCCGATGCGCCGATCAGGCGCAGCATGCGCTGCGGATCCGGCGCGCGGCGCACGGCCGGGACCGCGATGCGAAGAGCGCCGCTCAAATATTGGCCGGTGATCGACTCCGGATTCGCCGCGACTTCGGCGGCCGTGCCCTGGGCGACGATGCGTCCGCCATGGACTCCGGCGCCGGGACCCAGGTCGACGACGTGGTCCGCCTGGCGGATCGCCTCTTCGTCGTGTTCGACGACGATCACGGTGTTGCCGAGATCGCGCAGGTTGATGAGCGTATCGAGCAACCGCTGATTGTCGCGCTGGTGAAGTCCGATCGAAGGTTCGTCCAGAATGTACATGACGCCGACCAGGCCGGAGCCGATCTGGCTGGCGAGCCGTATGCGTTGCGCTTCGCCGCCGGAAAGCGTGTCGGCGCTGCGCTCGAGCGTCAGGTATCCGAGGCCCACGTTGGACAAGAACCCGAGTCGATCGGCGATCTCCTTGACGATTTTGACGGCGATCTCGCCGCGCCAGCCGGGAAGTTCGAGCGCGGCGAAGAATCGAATCGCTTTCTCGACCGCAAGCGCGGCGAGTTCGGGCGCGCTCTTGCCGGCCACATGGACGTTGCGCGCGGCGCGATTCAGGCGCGTGCCGCCGCACTCGGGGCATGCGCGCGTCGACCGGTATTTTGCGATCTCTTCGCGCACGGCCGCCGACTCCGTTTCCGCGTAGCGGCGCTCGAGATTTCGCACGATGCCCTCGAACGGATGCATGCGCTTGACGGTGCCGCCCTTGCCGTCGAGATACTTGAATTCGATTTGCTCCGCGCCGCTGCCGAACAGCACGAGCTTGCGGATTTCATCCGGCAAACTCTCGAACGCAGCCTCGATGTCGAATTTGGCATGGCGCGCGAGCGATTGAATCAACTGAAAATAATAGGCGTTGCGCCGATCCCAGCCGCGCACCGCGCCGCCCGCGAGCGACAGATGCGGGTTGACGACGATCTTGACGGGGTCGAAATAGTCCTGCGTGCCGAGCCCGTCGCAGGCCGGGCATGCGCCGATCGGGCTGTTGAAGGAGAACAGACGGGGCTCGAGCTCCGTCAGTGAATAATTGCAGATCGGGCACGCAAACTTGTCGGAAAACACCAGTTCCGTGCGCCCGGGGTCGTCGATGAACGCGACTCTGGCGACCCCTTGTCCGAGGCGCAGCGCGGTCTCGAAGGACTCGGCCAAGCGCTGGGCGAGATCCGCGCGCACTTTGAAGCGGTCGACGATGGCTTCGACCGTGTGCTTGCGCCGCACGTTGAGCTTCGGCGCCTGGTCGAGTTCCATGACGGCGCCGTCGATTCGCGCGCGCAGGTATCCGCCGGCCTGCAACTCCCCGATGAGTTCGGCATGCTCCCCCTTGCGCTCGGAAATCGCCGGGGCGAGCAGCATCATCGCCGTGCCTTGCGGATGGGCAAGCACGGAATCGACCATTTGGCTCACGGTTTGTGCGGCGAGGTCGATGTGATGGTCCGGGCAGCGCGGGGTTCCCGCGCGCGCGAACAACAAGCGCATGTAGTCGTAAATTTCAGTGACCGTGCCGACCGTCGAGCGCGGGTTGTGCGAGGTCGATTTTTGTTCGATCGAAATCGCCGGGGATAGCCCATCGATGGAATCGACATCCGGCTTTTCCATCATCGACAGGAATTGCCGCGCGTATGTCGACAGCGATTCGACATAGCGCCGCTGGCCTTCGGCATAAATCGTGTCGAAGGCGAGCGAGGATTTGCCGGAACCCGAAAGGCCGGTCAGCACGATCAGCCGATCGCGCGGCAAGTCCAGGTCGACATTCTTCAGGTTGTGCGTCCGGGCGCCCCGGATACGGATGATTTGCATGGGACCCTTCACTATACGCCCGGGGCCGCGGGCGCGTAAAACGGCCGATCTGCCGCAGCCGTCGCCGGCGCACGCAAATCCGTTGGATCGCGCGCGATATGCGGCCGATTCGAGGCGCCGGGCGTCAACCCGTGCGGCGCGGCGCGTGTACAATGTCGCCATTCTTTGGGGAGTCGGGAGTTCACCATGGCGCGCGGAGTCAATAAGGTCATTCTGGTCGGCAATCTCGGAGCGGACCCCGAGACGCGCTCGATGCCGAGCGGCGTGACCGTGACGAACATACGCATCGCGACCAGCGAATCGTGGAAGGACAAGGCCTCCGGCGCGCAACAGGAGCGGACCGAGTGGCACAGCGTCGCGCTGTTCGCCCGCCTCGGCGAAATCGCCGCCGAGTACCTGCGCAAGGGTTCGCAAGTCTATGTCGAAGGCAAGCTGCGCACCCGTAAGTGGCAGGATAAACAGGGCAATGACCGCTATACCACCGAAATCATCGCCGACAACATGCAGATGCTCGGTGCCCGCGGCGGCGGCGGCGGCGGTGGCGCGCCGGGCGGCGGCGAGCGGGGCGCGGCGGGCGCGCCACCGCGCGAGGATTACGACCAGACGCCCGCACCGGCCGGCGGCAAAGAAGAATTCGACGACGATATTCCGTTCTAGCGTTCCGCCGTCAATCGTCCACCAGGACTTGACCCGGAAACAGTGCGTCGTTGAAGCCGAATTGGGTGAGGTCCCGTATCCTTCGCGGATATAGAATCCCGTCCAGGTGGTCCACCTCGTGCTGCACGACGCGCGCGTGAAAATCGCCAACGATGCGGTCGATCGCCGCGCCGTCGGCGCCGATCCCGGTGTAGCGCAGCTGCCGATACCGGGGTACGAGGCCGCGCATGCCGGGCACCGAGAGGCAGCCTTCCCAACCGTCGACGAGTCCTTCGCCGAGCGGCGTGAGTTTGGGGTTGATCAGCACCGTGAAGGGGACGTCCTCGGCAGCGGGGTAGCGCGGATTTTGCTCGAAACCGAAGATCACGACGCGCAGGCCGACGCCAATTTGCGGCGCAGCGAGGCCCGCGCCGTTGAGATGTCGCATCGTGTCATGCATATCGGTCAGCAGGCGTTCGAGTTCCGGCGTGCCCGCGGCGTCGACCGGATCGGCAACCGCCAGCAGGCGCGGATCGCCCATTTTCAGAACTTCGCGTATCGCCATGGTTACGAGTATCTTATCGGCCTTTTCGATGTGAGCCTATGCCTGGACTTTTATACATAAAGACGTTCGGCTGCCAGATGAACGAGTACGACTCCGACAAGATGCGGGACGTGCTCCGGTCGGTCGACGGCATGGCGCTCACCGATGATCCGGCGGCGGCCGACGTGCTGCTCGTCAATACGTGTTCGGTGCGCGAAAAAGCCCAGGAGAAGGTGTTTTCGCTGCTCGGCGAATGGCGCATGCTGAAGCAGCAGCGGCCCGAAGTGGTCATCGGCGTGGGGGGATGCGTCGCGCGCCAGGAGGGCGAGGGCATTACGGCGCGCGCACCGTTCGTCGATTTGGTGTTCGGCCCGCAGACGCTGCATCGCCTTCCGGAGATGATCCTCGGCCTGAAGCGGACCGGGCGCGCGCAAATCGACGTGAGCTTCCCCGAGATCGAGAAATTCGATCGGTTGCCGGAAGCGCGCGCCGAAGGTGCGACCGCGTTCGTGTCGATCATGGAAGGCTGCAGCAAATACTGCAGCTTTTGCGTCGTGCCGTATACGCGCGGCGAGGAAGTGAGCCGCCCGTTCGACCAGGTCATGACCGAGGTTGGGCAATTGGCGCGCCAAGGCGTTCTTGAAATCACGTTGCTCGGCCAGAACGTCAACGCCTATGCCGGGCCGATGGCGGACGGCACGCCGGCGGATCTTGCAACGCTGATTCACTTCGTCGCGGCGCTCGACGGGGTCGAGCGCATCCGTTTCACGACGTCTCATCCGCTGGAGTTCGACGACAGCCTGGTCGAGGCCTACAAGAGCGTGCCGAAGCTGAACAATTACCTGCACCTGCCGGTGCAGAGCGGCTCGGACCGCATGCTCGCGGCGATGAAGCGCGGCCACACCGTCTTGGAATACAAGCAAAAATTGCGGAAAGTTCGGGCCGTGCGCCCCGACATCTGCATTTCCACGGACATCATCGTCGGTTTCCCCGGCGAGACGGACGCAGATTTCGAGGCGACGATGGCTCTCGTCGCCGAAGCGGGGTTCGATAAGTCGTTCAGCTTTCTCTACAGTCGCAGGCCCGGTACGCCGGCCGCCGCGCTCGCCGATGAAGTGTCGTTGGAGGTCAAACAAACGCGCCTGTTTGCATTGCAGCAGCGCCTGAATGCGCAGGCGCGCGCGATATCTTTGCGCATGGTCGGCACGGTGCAGCGCGTGCTGGTCGAGCGGACGTCCAAGCGCGATCCAAACCAACTCGCCGGCCGCACCGACAACAACCGCTGGGTGAACTTCGACGGCCCTGCACACGGGCCGCAGGCACTGATCAATCGCTTCGTCGACGTGCGGATCACCGAAGCCATGCCGAATTCGCTGCGCGGACGGCTCGCCGAGGGCGCAAATTCGTGAGCACGGCGCCCGCGGAATGCGAGTTCCTGCTCGAACCGGCGGATAACGTCCGCCTGGTCGAGCTTTGCGGCCCTCTCGACGCGCATTTGCGCACCATCGAGGCGCGGCTTGGCGTCGAAATACGGCGGCGCGGCAATCGATTTCAAATCGTCGGCGCGGCTAGCCCGGCAAAGCGCGCGGAATCCGTGCTGCAAAGCCTCTATGCGCGGGCACAGCGCGAACCGGTCGATCCCGAGCGGGTGCATTTCGCTCTGCAAGAACTGGACATGGAGCCGAGTGCGTCGGACATCGAGGCCAAGGGTGCGCCGGATGTGCTCAAGGTTCGCACCGCACGCGGCGCGGTGCGCGCGCGCGGCGCGAACCAGTTGGCATACCTCAACCACGTCCACACGCACGATCTGACGTTCGGTATCGGCCCTGCGGGCACCGGCAAGACCTATCTCGCGGTCGCTTGCGCGGTCGAGGCGCTGCAAGAGGAGCGGGTGCGGCGCATCGTGCTCGTTCGCCCCGCCGTCGAGGCCGGCGAACGTTTGGGGTTCCTGCCGGGCGACTTGTCGCAGAAAGTCGATCCGTACCTGCGCCCGATGTACGACGCGCTCTATGAAATGATGGGCTTTGAGCGCGTCGCCAAATTGATCGAGCGCAATGTCATCGAAGTCGCGCCGCTCGCGTTCATGCGCGGCCGTTCGTTGAGCGATTCGTTCATCATCCTGGACGAGGCGCAGAATACGACCAATGAGCAGATGAAGATGTTCTTGACCCGCATCGGGTTCGGGTCGAAGGCCGTCGTCACCGGCGACATCACGCAAACCGACTTGCCGACGATGAAGCAATCGGGTTTGCGCACCGTCATCGACATCCTGCGCGGGGTTCGCGGCATTGCATTCACGATGTTCAACTCGCGCGACGTCGTGCGCCATCCCTTGGTGCAGCGAATCGTCCAGGCGTACGAAGCCAATGCGCCCGATGCCGCGCCGTGAGGCCGGGCGCGATGCCGCGGCTCGAACTTGACGCACGCTACGCGGCGCGTCGCCACTGGGCGCCGCGGCGCGCCGATTTCGCCGTCTGGGCCGCCGCGGCGCTTACGCTCGCCGCCGCGCCCGGCTCCGTGGTACTCGCCGTGCACGTGGTCGGCGAGGCACGCAGCCGGAGTTTGAACGAGCATTACCGCCGCAAACCGAAGCCGACGAACGTATTGTCGTTCGCAGGGCCGGGGATCGGCGCTGACGGCCGGAACTACATCGGAGAATTGGTCATTTGCGCGCCGCTCGTCGCCCGCGAGGCGCGCCGCGCCCGCATAGGCTTGCGCGCACATTGGGCGCATTTGACGGTTCACGGGGTCTTGCACCTACGGGGATTCGATCATGAACGCGCCGCGGACGCGCGGAAAATGATCGCGAAGGAGATTCAAATCCTTGATCGTCTTGGCTTTTCCAGCCCATACGCCTGATCGGGTATCCTTGGAGCGGCATGTCCGACCCGACCCAAGGCGGCACCGGCCGCTGGCTAAAGCGAATCACGAAGTCGATGTCCGGCGAGCCGCGAGATCTCGCCGCACTCATCGAAGATCTGCGCGACGCGAGCGAGCGCGGCTTTTTCGACGGCGATGCGCTCGTCATGCTCGAAGGCGTACTGTCGGTCGCGGACATGCAGGTCCGCGACATCATGGTGCCGCGCTCGCAGATCGTGTTCGTCGAGCGGGACGATCCGCCGGACCGGTTGGTCGCGCACGTCGTGGAATCCGGCCATTCGCGCTTTCCCGTCATCGGTGAGGACCGCGACCAGATCCTCGGCATTTTGCTCGCCAAGGATCTGTTGCGGCTGCAAATGGCCCCGGACGAGCCGTTCGAAATTCGCGAGTTCATGCGGGCCGTCGTGTTCGTGCCGGAAAGCAAGCGGCTGAATGTGCTGTTGAAGGAGTTCCGCCGCAGCCACAACCACATCGCCATCGTCGTCGATGAATACGGCGGGGTCAGCGGTCTGGTGACGATTGAGGACGTCATCGAACAAATCATCGGCGAGATCGACGATGAACACGACGTCGAGGATGATCAGTCGATTCGCAAGGAAGGCGGGCGGGAATACTCGGTGCGCGCACTGACGCCGATCTCGGACTTCAACCGCTATTTCGGCACGGACTTCTCCGACGAGGAATACGACACGATCAGCGGTTTGCTGATGCATCAATTCGGCCGGCTGCCGCGCCGCGGAGAAACCACTCGGATCGGCAAACTGGAATTTCGGATCGTGCGCGCCGATCGCAGGCGCATCGACATGCTGCGCGTGATCACGCCGGAGGATTTCGCGCTGCCCGCGGACGGCGGCGCACCGCCGCGCTGAACCGATAGCGGGCATTCCGGGCAGTGCGCGCGGACTCATCGCGGCTTTGCGGCATCTCGGGTATTCTGCCGACCCATCATGCAAGAAAGATACGACCCGGCGGCAATCGAGGCCGAAGCACAAGGATACTGGGCGGAGCACCGTTGCTTCGCGGCCAATGAGGACCCCGCCCGCGACAAGTACTACTGTCTGTCCATGTTCCCCTATCCGAGCGGCCGGCTTCACATGGGGCACGTGCGCAATTACACGATCGGCGACGTATTGGCGCGTTTCATGCGAATGAACGGCAGGAACGTTCTCCAGCCGATGGGTTGGGATGCGTTCGGCCTGCCGGCCGAGAATGCGGCGATCGCGAACGGCGTGCCGCCGGCGCGGTGGACGTACGACAACATCGCGTATATGCGCAAACAGCTCAAGGCGCTGGGGTTCGCGCTCGATTGGAGCCGTGAACTCGCGACCTGCCGGCCCGAATACTACCGCTGGAATCAATGGCTGTTTCTGCAGATGCTGGAAAAGGGGATCGCGTACCGCAAGACCGGCGTCGTCAATTGGGACCCGGTCGATCAGACGGTTCTCGCGAACGAGCAGGTCATCGACGGCCGCGGATGGCGCACGGGCGCGCCGGTCGAGAAGCGCGAAATCCCGATGTATTACCTCAAGATCACCGATTACGCGGAGGATCTGCTCGGCGCGTTGGAACGGATGCAGGGCTGGCCCGAGCGTGTGCGCACGATGCAGGCGAACTGGATCGGCAAGAGCGAGGGCGTGAATCTCGGATTCCCCTATGAGATCGACGGCGTGCGCGGCGTCATGCGCGCGTTCACGACGCGCGCGGACACGATCATGGGGGTGACCTTTTGCGTGGTCGCGCCGGAACACGCCCTGGCCGCGCATGCCGCGCGCTCGAATCCCGCGCTCGCGGCGTTCATCGAGGAGTGCAAGCGCGGCCCCGCGATCGAGGCCGCGCTCGCGACGCAGGAGAAGCGGGGCATGCCGACGGGGCTCGTCGTGCGCCATCCGTTGAGCGGCCGGGACGTGTCCGTATGGGTCGGCAACTACGTACTGATGAGCTACGGCGAGGGCGCGGTCATGGGCGTGCCCGCGCACGACGAGCGTGACTTCGAGTTCGCGAAGAAATACGCGCTGCCGATCGAACCGGTGATCGACGTCGAGGGCAAGCCGTACTCGACCGACGCATGGCAGGCTTGGTACGGCGAATACGGCCGCTGCGTCAACTCGGGAGCCTACGACGGCCTCGACTATCGCGCCGCCGTCGGCGCGATAGCGGCCGATTTGAAGCGCATGAATCTCGGTGAGCGACAGACCACCTGGCGTCTGCGCGATTGGGGAATTTAGCGCCAACGCTACTGGGGCTGCCCGATCCCCATCATCCAGTGCGCGTCCTGCGGAGCCGTGCCCGTGCCGGAGGCCGACCTGCCGGTACTGCTGCCGGAGGACCTGGTTCACGACGGCAGTGGAAATCCTCTCGCAAAGCACGCCGAGTTTCTCGCCTGCCGCTGTCCGCGCTGCGGCGCCGCGGCGCGGCGCGAGACCGACACCATGGACACGTTCGTCGACTCTTCCTGGTATTTCCTGCGTTTCGCGTGCAGCGACAACGCGCGCGCGATGGTCGATGCGCGCGTGAAATACTGGCTGCCGGTCGATCAATACATCGGCGGCATCGAGCATGCGATCCTGCACTTGCTGTATGCGCGCTTCTGGACGCGCGTGATGCACGACTTGGGGCTGGTGCCGTTCGACGAGCCGTTCTCCAGACTCTTCACGCAGGGAATGGTGCTCAACGAGGTTTTCTTTCGCAAACCTCCCGGCGGCCGCGTCGAGTACTTCAATCCGGCGGATGTCGAGATCAATATCGACCCGCTCGACAAGCGCAGAATCGCCCGCCTGCGCGCCGACGGCGCCGAGGTTCAATCCGGCGGCGTGGTTACGATGTCCAAGTCGAAGAACAACGGCGTCGATCCCCAGGCGCTGGTCGAGGAATTCGGTGCGGACACCGCCCGCTTGTTCACGATGTTCGCGGCGCCGCCCGAACAAACGCTCGAATGGTCGGACGAGGGCGTGCAGGGCGCCTATCGATTCATCAAGCGCTTGTGGAAGGCGGTTTACGATCACGCGACGGCCGGCATTCCGGGGAAGGTGGATCCGCGCTCGTTGAACGAGACCGAGCGCGCGATCCGCCGGCAGGCGCACCACACGCTCGCGAAGGTGACGGACGACATCGGCCGGCGCCGCACGTTCAATACCGCGATCGCGGCGGTCATGGAACTGCTCAACGCGCTCGCGAAATCGACGCCTGCAGCGCCGCGGGACCGCGCCGTGGTCCAGGAGGCGCTGGAAATTGCCGTGCTGTGTCTGTCGCCGATCATTCCGCATGCGACGCACGCGCTGTGGCGCGCTCTGGGGCATTCGGCCGCGATCATCGACGAGCCATGGCCGGCCGTCGACGACACGGCGCTCGAACAATCGACGATCGACATCGTCGTGCAAGTCAACGGCAAGCTACGCGGCCGCATTGCGGTGCCGGCCGACGCCGACGATGAGCGTATTCGCGCCGCGGCGCTCGCCGACGCCCACGTGCAGAAATTCATCGGCGACGCCGCGATTCGCAAACTAATCGTCGTGCCCGGGAAACTCGTCAATGTCGTCGTCTAGCCGCACCGGGCTCGGCGCCGCGTTGCTCGCCGTTGCGGGCCTGGCGCTCGGCGCCTGCGGCTTTCATCTGGCGGGCAGCGCGCCCTTGCCCGCGGCATTGGCGCGGCCTTATCTGATCTTCACCGACCCGTACACGGATTTCGCGCGCGAATTCGAGCGCGAACTGAAGACCGCCGGAGCCGTGATCCAGCCCCAGCCCAAGGGCGCGACTGCGACGGTCGAAGTGTCGCGGGATGCGGTCGAACAGCGCGTCCTGTCCGTGTCCGCGCGCAATATTCCGACCGAATATCTGCTGATCTATACCGTCACGTACGCCGTGCACGGGCCGGCCGGGGATTTGTTGGCGCCGCAAACGATCAGCCTCACCCAGGACTACAGCTTCTCGGAGCAGGCCGTGCTCGCCAAGGAGCACGAGGCGGACATGCTGCGCCAGCAAATGGCGCGCGATTTGGTCGCGATCGCAATTCGGCGGATCGTGAGCCTGAAATAGGGCCGGGGGTCCTGGAGTTGAACGTGTTGCTCGTCAACGGCATCGATCGCGTCGCGCTCGGCCTCCTGTTGGACCGGTACGGATTGAGCATGGCTTTGGTGGCGCCCGAGGAGGTTATTCCGGGATCCTATTGGGGTGAGCGCGAAGCCGGCCTCATAGGCAGCAAAATTTACCTGCGGCTGGATACCCCGGTCCATTCGGTGCTGCACGAGGCGGCGCATTTCATCTGCATGTCCGCCGAGCGCCGTGCGGGTCTCGACACCGACGCGGGCGGCGAGCACGCGGAAGAGAACGGCGTGTGCTACCTGCAGATCGTTCTCTCGGATTACCTGCCGAACGTAGGGCGCGAGCGCATGTTTCGCGACATGGACGCGTGGGGATACACCTTCCGGCTCGGCAGCGCGCGCGCATGGTTTCATGAGGATGCGGACGATGCGCGCCGCTGGCTTGCGCGGCATGGGATCGTCGATTCAGGCGACCGTCCGACCTATGCCAGCCGATGATCGTGAAGCTAGGCCGCGTTCGCAGCCGGCGCCGAACTCGCGGACGCAGGGGCCGCGACGGCCGTCGGGGTCGCGTAATAGCGGCCGAATCGATTCGCGAGGAACGGCTGCAGCGCGATCTCTTCCTGGCGGATCAATCCCGCTTGCCGCAATCGCCCGGTCGCGAGCATGTCGAGCACCGCGCAAATACCGGCCGCGGTCGTGATTTGAATCGCGCTGCGCACCCGGCCGCCCACGGGCGCGGAGTAGATCTTGTTCGCGTAGGTTTCCTGCATCAGTTGTCCGCCGCGCAAGCCGCTCACCGTCACGAACACGATGACGACGTCCTGCAGCGTGATCGGCACGGCGTTTTCCAGGATGTCCTTCAGTAGTTCACGTCGGTCGCGCAGCCGCAGGTCGTTCAACAGCGCTTTCATGATCGCCGCATGGCCGGGATAGCGGATCGTGCGGTAGTTGAGGTTGCGGACCTTGCCCTCGAGCGTCTCGCACAAGGTGCCGAGGCCTCCCGAGGTGTTGAACGCCTCGTAGAGCACGCCGTCGAGGGAAAATTCCTCCAATTCCTCGAGCGGCTGGGTGTCGCGCAGCTGGCCGTTGACGATCGCCTCGCAGGGTTCGCAATACTCGTTGATGACGCCGTCGGTGCTCCAGGTGAGATTGTAATTCAGCGCATTGGACGGAAATTTCGGCAGCGCGCCGACGCGCATGCGCACGTCGTGCAGCTCGTCGAAGCGCGAGGCCAAATCGCTCGCAACGATCGTGATGAATCCGGGGGCGAGACCGCATTGCGGAATGAACGCCGTCTTCGCGCCGGCCGCAAGCTGCTTGACGGTGCGCGTACTCGCGACGTCTTCGGTCAAATCCAAATAGTGGGCGCCGGCCGCCTTGGCCGCTTCGGCGATCATGCGGGTCGCTTGATACGGTGCGGCGCTCAACACGGCGAATTGGCCGGTGAGAATGCGCCGCAGTCCGGCGGCATCCGCGATGTCCGCGGCGATCTTGCTCACGGGCTTTGTGGTTTCGAGCCGGTTCAGCTGTTCCGCGGAGCGGTCGAGGACCGTCACCTCATAATCGCCGCATCCCGCCAACAATTCGGCGATCATCGAGCCGATTTTGCCCGCGCCGACGACAACTATCTTTTTCATCGTGCCCCCGAAGGTTGATGCGCCATTTTTCGACAAAGCTACGGCAGATGGTATATCCGATTTGGTTGAAATGACGTAAATTGCTAGTCATTTCGACTATATGGATGAACAAAATGCCGGATTCGATCGACGAGAAGCTTCTGGCGGCCTTACGCGAGAACGGCCGCGCCTCGACCGCCGAGTTGGCGCGTCTCGTCGGACGGTCCCGGACGAGCGTCCAAAGCCGCATACGGCGGCTCGAGCGCCAGGGCGTCATCTTGGGATACACGGTGCGCCTCGCTCCCGCGCATGGTCCGGGCGCCGTGCGCGCGCACGTGATGATCAAAGTCGGGCCGAAGGAGGCGCGCGCCGTGACCGCGCAGCTGCGCGCCATTGCGCAGGTGCGGCTCCTGCACTCGGTAAGCGGCGATGCGGATCTCATCGCGGTGGCCGCCGCGGCGACGGTCGCGGAAATGGACGAGGTCATCGACCGCATCGGCGCGATAGCGGGCGTCGAGCGCACGACATCATCGATCATCCTGTCGACGAAGATCGATCGCTGAGCCGCCATAGCGCCAGGCGATGCTCGACTGAAGTTTCGCCGACGCGCTCCCGATTGTAAGCCGTCTGCAATCCGGTTTTGCTAATCTCTCGCGTCAGCCAATCAACCTTCGGGTAGCTCCATGACGACATCGATTCGCATTGCCGCGCCCTTGCGCCTGTTGGCGCTCGCATGCTTGACGGCCGCCTGTTCGCTGCCCGCCGGCGCTAGCGCCGCCGCTCCGCGGATCGGCCACGTTTTCTTGATCGTGCTCGAGAACCAGCCGTTTCACGCGACCTTCGGCCGCCCCTCGGCGGCGCCTTACCTCGCGCGGGTGCTGGCGCGCAAAGGCGCCTTGCTGACCCAGTACTACGGCATCGGCCATTACAGTTTGGATAACTACATCGCGATGATCAGCGGCCAGGCCCCGAATCCGGATACGCAGCAAGATTGTCCGATCTTTCGCGACTTCATTGCGAGCGGCGGCGTCGGCGCCGACGGGCAGCTTCCCGGGCAAGGCTGCGTCTATCCCGCTAGCGTGCCGACCATCGTCGACCGGCTCGAGGCCAAGGGCCTGTCGTGGAAGGGATACATGGAAGACATGGGCCGGGACCCGCGGCGTGAGGCATCGACGTGCGGCCACGCGCCGCTCGGTGCAGAGGACAAGACCGAGCACGCGACCGCGGACGACCAATACGCGGCCAAGCATGACCCGTTCGTATATTTTCATTCGATCATCGATGATGCGCCGCGCTGTGGTGCGCACGTCGTGAATTTGGGCGCGTTGCCCGAGGATCTCGCCAGTGTCGCGACGACGCCGAATTTCGCGTTCATCACGCCGAATCTCTGCCACGACGGCCACGACGCGATTTGCGCGAACGGCGCGCGCGGCGGCCTGCCCGCGGTGGATGAATTTCTGAAGATCTGGGTGCCGCGCATACTTGCCTCGCCCGCATTCCGCAAAGACGGCCTGGTCGTGATCACCTTCGACGAGGGCCTGACGGCCGCGGCTTGCTGCGGTGAAAAAGCGCTGCCGAACGGCCCGGCGCCGGGTCAAACCGGGCCTGGCGGCGGGCGCGTCGGCGCCGTGCTGCTGTCGCCGTTCATTCGTGCGGGGACGGTATCGCACGCTGAATACAATCATTACAGCTTGTTGCGCAGCATCGCCGGGTACTTTGGGCTCGAAGCGCCGGGAATGGCGGGAGTCGACGGCCTGAAGCCCTTCGGTGACGACGTCTTTGCGGGACGCGGGCGAAACCGCACTGCGCCGGCGCGGTGAGCGCGCCGCCAGGCGTTCGATCAATTGCCCGAAATGATCGCGCGGGACCGAAGCTTTGGCGATGCCGCAACGCGGCTGCTTGCAGATAAAATACGGCGCGAATGTTTGTGCATTCGCGCCGTTGGATTTTCGCGCCGACGGGGGAGTTGGCTGGGTTGCCGGGGCGAATGGATCCTAAACCCGTCGTCCCGGACCCGCCGAAGCCGTGGCTCCGGGACGGGAATCATCATGCCAAAAAGCGGCCCACGCGCGCGATACTCTTTCTCACAGTCGATGAAATTTTTCTCAACGGCATCTCGATAACCACCCGGCAACGGCGTGCCCGGGTCCAAATATGGGAAGAATTCCGCCGGCTTAAGCAGGCTTCCGAGCGCTTTGGCCCGCACCCCGCCGCCGCCGGCGCACCGCCAAGTACGCAATGACCGCGACGGAAAGCGTAACGATGCTCGTGTAGAAGTCTTGCTTCAGCGCGGGCGTAAAGGCCATCGCAAGGAGCACGGCGCCCATCGCGAGAATCGCCGCGATGCTGACCCACGGGAACAGCCACATCAGGATCGCCGGCTTGGGCTCGCCGGCTCGCTCGCGCCGCAGACGCAGCCGGATCTGCGCGATGACGATCGCCATGTAGACATAGACGATCAGTGCGCCCGAAGAGCTGACGAGGAAATCGAATACCGCTTGCGGCGTTTCGGTCGCCGCGACGATCCCGAGGAAACCGGCAGCCGCGCCGATCAAGACCGATCCGGTCGGCACGCGCCGTTCATTCAGGCGCACCAGAGCCTTCGGCGCATCGCCGCGCGCGGCCAGCACGAACAGCACGCGCGAACTCACGTAGAACGCGGAGTTCAAACACGACAGGACGGCCGTGAGGATGATCACGCTCATCACCGCGCCGGCCCAGGGCACCTGCATCGCAGTCAACGCGAGCGTGAACGGTGACTCGCCGGAGCGGACCAGATTCCACGGCACGACGCTGACGATGAAGAACACCGAGCCGACATAGAAGATCAGGATTCGCCAAATGACCGTGGTGCTCATCTTCGCGACCGCGGGCCCGGGTTGCGCCGATTCGGCGGCGGCGATCGTCGTGATCTCGGCGCCGGTCATCGCGAAGAATACCGTCGGCACCGCGGCGAGCACGGCGATCCAGCCGTGCGGCGTAAATCCGCCATGGTCGACGAGGTTGTGAAACGTCGACCCATGCGGCGAAGTCCAACCGAACGCGTAGGACGCGGCGATCGCGATGAACGAGATGATCGCGGCGACCTTGATCGACGCGAACCAGAATTCGAACTCCGCGTAAGAACGAGCCGACATCAGATTCACGCCGGTCATGACCGTCATCAATCCGACGCCGATCACGAGCGGCGGCAGCGGCAGCCAATGCTGCAGGATCTTCGCGCCCGCGATCGCTTCGACCGGCACGACCAGTACCCAGAAATACCAATAGAGCCAGCCGACGACGAAGCCCGCGCCGTCACCCAAGCCCGCGCGTGCGAATTCGGTGAACGAACGCACTTTTGGCAGCGCCGTGGCCATTTCGCCCAACATGCGCATGATCATCAATATCAGCAGACCTGTGATTGCGTAGCTCAGGAAACTCGCGGGACCGCCGGCGATGATCGAGGTACTACTGCTGACGAACAGGCCGGCGCCGATGATCCCGCCGATCGAAATCATCGTCAGGTGGCGGCCTTTCAAGCTTCGGCTCAGGCCGTGTTCGGTCTCGGTCTCGGCCGCGGGCGCGGCTCCGGAATTCGTGGAAATCATCGGGTGGCCTCCGGAGTCAATAGATGCGCATCGCCGGCCGGCGCCGTGCCGCGCTCGTACGGCTTTGCGACGATCATGTAGAACGAGCCGAGCGCGAGCACGCCCGCGGTCGTGACGATCATCGCGTAATTGCTGTACCAGGGATCGTTCGGGCTGCGCGGCCAGAGAATATTGACGATCGCGCCGATCCCATAGGCAAGCGCGAGAACATTGACGAGCCAGCCCCTGTTGCGCAGCGTAAACGGACCCGCGGGCCGCCAGCCCTTGATGCGTGCGGCCAGCGCCGCGAGCACGATCATCTGGAACGCGATGTAAATCCCGATCGCCGCGAAGCTGATGATCGTCGCGATCGCATCCTGCAGCCACAGCGCACAGAGCGCAATCGCGGCGGGAATCGCGCCCATGGCGACTAGGGCGTTCGACGGAACATGATGGTCCGGCGAAAAGCGCGAGAGGAATTTGCTGCCGAAGATCATTTGGTCGCGCGCGTACGCGTAGAGCAGGCGGCTTGCGGCCGCCTGCAGGCTCAGGAGGCACGAGACGAAGGACACGAGCACGACGGCGATGACCGCGCGGAATCCCGCCTCGCCCATCGCTGCGCGCAGGAGCGTCGCGATCGGGTCCTTGTCGGCGCCGGAGATCGCGGCGCCGATATCGGGGATCGCCAGCACGAACGCGAGGCAAACCCACGACGCGGCGGCGCCGCCTATGTAGATCGTCATGCGCATGGCCTTCGGGATCGTGCGGCTCGCGTTCGGCGTCTCTTCGGCGACGTCGCCGCAGGCCTCGAAGCCGTAATAGCAGAACATCGCCGCCAGCGAAGAGGCGAGAAACGCGGGCCAATAGCTGCCGTTCGTGTGGACGAACGAGGTGTCGACGAGAACCTTCAAGGGTTGATGGCGCGCGAACAGCAGCAGATAGCCGCCGACGGCGACCGCACCGACCAGTTCGCACACGAAGCCGAACATCGCGACGCGCGCGAGGAGGCGCGTGCCGCTCAAATTCAGTACGGTCGTCGTCGCGATCAACGCTAGCGCGATCGCCGTCGTTGCGAGCGGCGTGCCGCCGAGCCCCGCGAGCTGCGCGAGGAATGGCGCGGCGCCCATCGCGACCCCGGCCATCGTGCAGCACAAGGCCCACGCGTAAACCCAGCCGGCCATCCACGCCCAGCGTTTACCCACGAGGCGCCGAGCCCAAGGGTACAAGCCGCCGGAGATCGGAAACTGCGAAACGATTTCGCCGAATATCAAGCAGACCATCAATTGGCCGAGTCCGACCAGGATATAAGTCCACCACATCGGCGGCCCGCCCGCGGCGAAGGCGCTCGCGAAAATCGTGTAGACGCCGACGACCGGGGACAAATAGGTGAATCCCAGCGAGAAATTTTCCCACTTGGACATCGTCCGGTCGAAATGCGATTCATATCCCAGCGCGCGCAATTGCGCGCTGTCCTGGTCGGCTGGATTGCCGGTCTTTTCGCTTGCCAGAGGGACTCTCCCGATTCTAATCCCGCGACCGATCATACGAGATTTCGCCGGTCGCCGCGTGCCGCCCGCACGATTGCAGCGCTGCGCGCCGTCGCGCGTCGCAGCCTCGGGGGATCGCAAGGCCGTGCGACCGATCGTTTGCGGTATGCTGCCAGATAACGCCGTACTTTTTCGCGGGTGTCGATGCAAAGGTGTCAACGATGATCGTCGAGATCGCGCAATTGACCATTCGGCCGGGCCAGGAATCCGAATTCGAGGCGGCCTTTGCGACCGCCGTGAAACTCGTCGCGGCGAGCATGGGCTACGTCTCGCACGAGCTGCGCCGTTCGATCGAGACGCCGAACCGCTATGTGCTCGCGGTGCACTGGCGAACGCTCGAGGACCACACGATCGGATTTCGCGGATCACCCGCGTTTCCGGCATGGCGCGCGCAGGTCGGGCCGTTCTTCGAACAGCCGCCGAGCGTCGAGCATTACCGCCTGATTCACAGGTTCTGAGAGCCGTCCGCGGGCTGGCCCTTGGCCAGGAACTTGGACATCTTCAACGCGCTCTCGCGCCCCTGATAGTAGAGCGGCGCGATGCCGATTTCCTGGAAGCCCTGTTGCGCGTAAAACGCGCGTCCCGCGGCGTTCTCGGCGCGCAATTCGAGATTGATCCGAAAGATACCGGCCTCGGTCGCCGTCGCGCAGAGCCAATCCAGCAGTTTTGCGCCGAGGCCTTGCCGGCGCCAGATTGGAGCCACGGCGAGCAGATTGAGGTGCGCCGTAACCTCGCTCAACTGCATGATTGCGAACGCGGCGATGCGCGCGTCGCGCCGCGCGACGACGACCGTCGAGGCGGCGCCGCAGATGAAGTGCTGCACGCGCGCCGGCGTCCAGGACCAGGCGAGCCCGTATTCGATCAAGTCCCGCGACATTTCGGCGATTTCCGGCGCATCGCCGCCGCGCGCAAGACTCAGCGTGGCGAGAACGGACATAAGGGCTGCTAGCGGCTCCGGTAGCGATCCGTAGCCGACAACAGTTCGTGAACGCATCCCGGTTCGAACGCTGAATGACCGGCATCCGGCACGATCTTGAGGTCCGCTTCCGGCCAGGCGCGATGCAAGTCCCAGGCGCTCATTGCGGGACAAACGACGTCATAGCGGCCCTGGACTATCGTCGCCGGGATGTGGCGGATCCGCGGCACGTCGTCGATCAACTGCGACTCGCTGCGCATGAAGCCGCGATTCACGAAATAGTGGCATTCGATGCGCGCCACGGCGAGCGCGAACTCAGGTTCGGCCCAGCGCGCGATGTTGTCGGTATTGCTGTGCAGGAAACTCGTCGATGCCTCCCAGACCGACCAGGCGCGTGCGGCAGCGAGCGCGGCACGCTGATCGCTGCCGGTGAGGCGCTTATGGTATGCACTCAAGAAATCATCGCGTTCGTCGGCCGGTATCGCGTTGCGATATTCCTCCCAACGGTCCGGAAATATCGCCGAGGCTCCGTATTGATACATCCAGCGGATTTCCGCGTAGCGCAACAGGAAGATTCCGCGCAGCACGAGTTCGGTCACCCGCTCCGGATGCGTTTCGGCATATGCGAGCGCGAGCGTGCTTCCCCACGAGCCGCCGCACACGAGCCAGCGTTCGATGCCGAGATGCTTACGCAAGCGTTCGAGGTCCGCAACGAGATGCCACGTGGTGTTTTCGATCAAGTTTGCGCTCGGCCGGCTGCGGCCGCAGCCCCGCTGGTCGAAAA
>DAIDVO010000115.1 GCA_027456085.1 Steroidobacteraceae bacterium
GACCGGCAGCACGTCGATGTCGATGCCGGCGGCATTCGCGACCGCGGCGACCAACGCCGGCGCGAAGCCGGCGAGTGCGCCCTCGCTTGCCTCTTTGGCGCCGAGCGGCCCGAGCGGATCGATGCTCTCGACGATGTGCACATCGATCGGCGGCGATTCCACGATGGTCGGCACGCGATACTCGAGCAGGCTCGCGTGCGCCGGCAGCCCGTCGAGGTAGCGCGTCTCCTCGCATAGCGCCTGGCCCATGCCCCATCCACACCGAGCCCTGGATCTGGCCCTGCACCGCGAGCGGATTGATCGCATAACCGCAGTCGAGGGCGACCCAGACCTTGTCGACGGTGATCTGGCCGGTCGCCGCGTCGACGCTCACCTCGACGACCTGTGCGCCGTAGCTGAAGCCCATCGTCGAGCCCACCGCGCCTCCGCGGTGCTTGCCGCCTTGAGCCTCCGGCGGGCAGGTGAACGTACCCTTGACCGTGATCGTTCCCTGATCGACGAGCGCTTCCTTGACGACATCCGTGAAACTCATCGCGGCCTCCGGTACGGCGAGGCTCTGAAAGACGCCGCCGACGCATTCGATCTCTTCCGGGTTCAGGCCCATCTTGCGCCCCGCCGCGGCGACCAGTCTCGCTTTCAGCTGGCGCGCGGCGTCGATCGCGGCGTTGCCCACCATGAACGTGATGCGCGACGAATAGGCGCCGTTGTCCTTCGGCGTGACGGCGCTGTCGCCGGCGACGACCCGAATTCGCTCGAGCGGCAGCCCCAGGGTCTCGGCGACCACGATGGCCACCATCGTCGAGGAGCCCTGGCCGATATCCGGCGCGCCCGTCAGCGCGGTGATCGATCCATCCCAGTCGAGTTTGACGTTGACGACCGCATGCGGCTCGCCGGTCCAATGGATCGGCTTCGCCGCGCCGCTGACGTAGTGCGAACACGCCATGCCGAGGCCCTTGCCCGGCGGCATGCGGCCGCGGCGTTCGTGCCAGCCGCTCGCGCGCTCGACCCGGTCCAGGCATTCCCCGAGACCGTAGCTGTTGACCATCAGGTCGTTCAGCGTCCGCGTCGGCGCATGCAGCAAGTTGCGGCGGCGCACCGCGAACGCGTCGAGGCCGAGCTCGCGCGCCATACGGTCGAGCAGCACTTCGAATGCGTGGCGCGTATTGACGCCGCCATGGCCGCGCATCGCGCCGCAAGGCGGTAAATTCGCATAGACGCGATAGCCGTCGTACTTGACCGCCGGAATGTCGTACAAGCCTTGCAGCAAGGCGCCGGCGTAGAGAATCGTGACGATGCCGTAGCCGGCGTAGGCGCCGCCGCGCTGCACGACCTCGCACTCACAGGCGGTGATGCGGCCGTCGCGCATGAGCCCGAGCTTGAGCCGCACCTTGGTCTGCGGCCGCGCGCGGTGCGTGAGAAAATTCTCCTCGCGCGACAGTTCCATGAGCACGCGGCCCTGGGCCGCACGCGCGAGCAATGCCGTGACGATTTCGAAGTTCAGCACCTCGACGCGCGCGCCGAAGCCGCCGCCGACGAAGGGCTTGATGACCCGGATCTGCGACTCGCTCATCTCCAGGCAGCGCGCGAGCATCAGGTGAAGATAAAAGGTGACCTGCGAGACGCTCTGCATCGTCAGCCGGTCCGTCAGCGGATCGTATTCGGCGAGCGCCGCATTCGGCTCGATCTGCGCATGGTTTACCTCGGCGCAGTCGAGTTCGGCTTCGCGCACGAGATCGGCCGCGGCGAAGCCGGCTGCGGGGTCGCCGAACACGTGATGCACCGCCCTCTCGAGGTTGTCCGGCTTGTTCTCGTGCAGCCTCACCGCGCCTTCGGCGCGGGCGCTGTCCGCATCGTAGTAGGCAGGCAGTTCGCGCACTTCGAGTTCGATCAGGCTGAGCGCGCGCTCGGCGGTTTCAGCGTCGATGGCGGCCACGGCCGCCCCCGGCTCGCCGCGGTAGCGCACGCGGTCGTGGGCCAGCGGAAATTCGTTCATCGCGACCGGCAAGACGCCGTATGGATGGCGGCAGTCCGCGCCGGTGATGACCGCGACGACCCCCTCGAGGGCGCGCGCACGCGTCACGTCGAGGCGCAAAATCTCGCCGTGGCTGACCGGACTGCGGAGTATCCGGCCGATGAATGCGCCGCGATGCTCGAGGTCGGCGGTATAGCGTGCGCGTCCCGTGACCTTGTCGATGCCGTCGATCAGCGGTACGCCGCGAGCCAGGATCGTGTCGCTCGTCATCGCTGCGCCCTACGGTTCGGAGTCGGCCGCGGCGCGGACCGATTCGATGATTTTGACGTAGCCCGTACAGCGGCACAGATTGCCGGACAAGGCCGTGCGAATTTGCTCCTCGCTCGGTTTGGGTTCGCGCCGCAGCAAGCCTTCGGCCGCCATGATCATGCCGGGGGTGCAAAATCCGCACTGGGCGCCGAGCTTCTCGTGAAACGCGCGCTGCAAGCGATGTAGGCGGCCCCCTTGCGCGAGCCCCTCGATCGTCTCGATGGAGCGACCGTCGCAGCGCACCGCGAGCGTGACGCAAGACGGTACCGCCTCGCCGTCGACGAGCACGGTACAGGCGCCACATTCGCCGCCGTCGCAGCCGGTCTTGGTGCCCGTGAGACCGACGGTTTCGCGCAGATATTCCACGAGCAGCTGGTTTTCAGCCACCGCGTCCTCGCGCCAGGCCCCATTGAGCCGTAACCGCACGAGGCGTTTACCGGGGTTTGCTTGATCGAGCTCGGCCATGTTCACTTCCTGGCGCCGCCGAATTTGTCTAAATCGGTACTCTCGGGTATTATCGTACTTGAATACGATTATAAGTTCCATCGAAACTTTCGCCCGATCCGAACATCGGCGCCGAGCCCGAACGACGCGGCACGCCGGCCGCAAATGCGCATTACAATGAGTATTCAACGAAACACAATGGGCGTTTGATGAAGCGATCTTCCACCAGATTAAGGACGCAATCCCGCACGGCGCGCCGGCCGTCGCAGCCGGCCGAAGCGCGCGCGGCGAATCCGCACGCCGCAGCGCAGGCCTCCGCGTTCATCGTGCGCAAGGCCAAACGTGGCGACGTCGCCGCCGTCACGGCGCTGGATGAGCGCATTACCGGACTCGCGAAATCCGAGCACTGGCTCGAGCTCTACGACCGCCAAAAGAAGGCCGGCCAGCCGGCCGGCATCTTCCTCGTCGCCATCGGCGCCGAGGCGCCCGACCAACTGCTCGGCTTCATCGTCGGCGAGATTCGCGCCTGGGAATTCGGCTCGGCGCCCTGCGGTTGGGTCTACGCCCTGTCGGTCGATCCGCAATCGCGCCAGCTCGGCGTCGGCGAGGCGCTGCTCGAGGCGATGGCCGGCGAATTCCGCGACGCCGGCGTCGCGAAGATGCGCACCATGGTCACGCGCGACAACCTGCTGCCGATGCTGTTTTTCCGCGGTGAAGGCATGATGGCCGGGCCGTACGTCCAATTGGAAAAGGATCTCCATTGAGCCTCCTCGACGCTTTCGCGCAGCCGCGCCGGATGCGCGTATGAAATTACAAATTGCGAGCCGCCTCGCGATCTTCGCCGTGCTCGAATTGACCGAACACGCGGACCGGCAGATGACGGTCGCCGACATAGCCGCGAAGTACGGCGTGTCGACGCACCACCTGGCCAAGGTCATGCACGTGCTCGGCCGCGCCGGGCTGGTCCGCTCCGCGCGCGGCGCCGGAGGCGGCTATCAATTCTGCGGCAACGCCCGGCGTACGACGCTGCTCGACGTCATCGAATTCTTCGAACCGCTGGGACCCGGCGACGGCGACGGCGGCGAGCCGGGCAACGGCACGAGCGAAGCCGGCGCGCTCGACGTCGTGCTCGGCGAGATCAACGACGCCGTGCGCGCAACCTTCGGCTCCATCACGATCGAGACCATGCGCCGCCTGGTCGAGCGCGAGCGCCGCGCACCGCCGGCCGCCTGACCGCCGCGCCTAAGCACCCGCGGGCGCAGGCGCAGCCGTCACGACTCGATTCTTGCCGGATTCCTTCGCCGCATACAAGGCGGCATCCGCGATTTCAATCAATTGCAGAAAGGACCCTTCCTTTTGCGGGATTGTCGCCGCAGCGCCGACGCTGACGGTGACGTAGCCGCCGACGGTGGAGGCGCTGTGCGGGATGCGCAGACTTTCCACTTTGTGCACCAGCCTCTCGCCCAGGGATTGGAGCTTCTCGGGCGGTGTCGCGGGCAGGATCACGACGAACTCCTCGCCTCCAAAGCGCGCGGCGAGATCGGTCGGTCGCGCGAAGCACGTTTGCATCGCCGTTGCGACTCTCTTGAGTACTTCGTCGCCCGCAAGGTGGCCGTAGGTGTCGTTGTAGAGTTTGAAGTTGTCCACATCGATCATGAGAATGGCCAACGGACTCTGTTCCCGAATGGCGAGCTTCCATTGCACCCCGATGTATTCGTTGAAGTATCGTCGATTGCTGAGTGCGGTGAGCCCGTCGACATTGGTCAAGCGCTGCAGCTCGATATTGATTTCCATGAGCTTGCGCTGGCTGTCGTGGAGCGCAAGATACGCCGCGTCGCGCTGGAGCTGATTCAGGTAAGCCTTCGAGTGATGCCGGATTCGGGCGATCAGTTCGATGGCGTCCGGCAGTTTGATCAGATAATCGTTCGCGCCCAATGCAAACGCCTCGCTCTTGATGGCCGGGTTTTCCTTGGTCGAGAGCACGATGATCGGTATGTCCTTGGTCAGCGGGTTGGCGCGATAGCTACGAACGAGCGCCAGGCCGTCGACGCCCGGCATCACCAAGTCCTGCAGAATGACCGTCGGCTTGGTCGTCTCGGCGGTCGAGATCGCCTCGGCGGAATTGCAGCAATAGCGGAATTCCATGTTTGGTTGGCCCGCCAATGCGCGCCTGACAGCCTCGCCGATCATCGCCTGGTCATCCACCAGCAGTACCTTGACGACGTACTCGTCCGGCACCGCCGGCGCGCTGTCGGCCGTGTCGCTCATCAGTGTCATTTATCGTCAACCGCCCGCTCGCGCGCGCAAATATCGACCAGCTTCGGCGCGATTTGCTCCAGCGCCAGGATATCGACCGCGGCGTTGAGCGCCGCAGCGGCTCTCGGCATCCCGTAAACCGCGCTGCTCGCCTCGTCTTGCGCGATCGTATGGCAGCCCTTGTCGCGCAGCGCCTTCAGTCCCGCTGCGCCGTCGCGCCCCATGCCGGTCAGCAGCACGCCGACGGCCTCGAATGGCCAGAACCGACGGACGCTGTTGAAAAAAACGTCGACGGAAGGTCGATATACGTAATCGCTTGGCTCGCGGGTGTAGCCGAGCCGACCTTCCGCCGTCAGAATCAGGTGATCGCCGGTGCCGGCGAGGAGCACGCTCCCGCTCGTGGGACGGTCCCCCTGCTGAGCCACCCGCACCGGACGACTCGCCTGCTCGCTCAGCCAATCCGCCAGACCGGCGACGAACTGCGCGTCCACGTGCTGAACGATGACGATCGCAGCCGCAAAGCCCATGGGCAGACCTGAAAGCAGGGTCGCGAGCGCCGCCGGGCCGCCCGCGGATGCGCCGATCGCGACCAGCCGGCCTTCGTCCGATGGCGGCACCGAAGCGAGCACCAGCTTGGCCATGCGCAGCGTATCGTTCCTGGTGTCGATCAGCTTGCCGATGCTGTCGATTTTCGCGAGCAAATGCACGGCGCTCGCGCGCGGATTCTGGGAGCCGAGCGCCGGCGTGTCGACTGCGTCCAGCGCGCCGTATCCCATCGCCTCATACACGTCGGTCGCGTTGGCGCCGACGTTGACGGTCACGATCAGAATTGCACACGGTGTGCCGGCCATGATCCGGCGTGTGGCCTCCACACCGTTGATACCGGGCATGATCAGATCCATCAGCACGAGGTCCGGGGTTTGCTGCACGCACAGCGCCACGGCGGCCGCGCCATCGTGCGCGACCCAGACAACCTCGTGCTCCGACTGCAGCGCGATCGTGCGTCGAAGCGCCTCCGCCACCGTCGGCAGATCATTGACAATGCCGATTTTCATGCAATCGCCTTACCGATCAGATCCACGACGGCCTGCAGCAGCGTCTCGTCGTGGAATCCGGTCTTGGTGAGGTAATAGTCCGCGCCCGCCTCGAGGCCGCGCCGGCGGTCTTCTTCGCGGTCTTTGTATGAGACGATCATCACGGGAAGGGAATTGAGGTTCGGATCCTTCTTGATCAGCGTGACCAACTCGATGCCATCCATGCGCGGCATGTCGATGTCGGTGACGACGAGATCGAAGCGGCCGGTGCGCACCATGTTCCACCCGTCCATGCCGTCGACGGCGACCTCGACCTCGTAGCCCGCATGGTCGAGAAGCTTCCGCTCCAGCTCGCGCACCGTGAGCGAGTCCTCGGCGACGAGTACCCGCTTGCGGGCTCTGTCGCCGTCGCCGGCGCTACGACCCACTTTGCTTAAATGCCCGGCGGAAACGAGTTTCTCCACCGAATGAAGCATGTCTTCGACGTCGACGATCAATACCGGCAATCCGTCTTCCATCAGCGCGCCCGAAGCGATGTCCTTGATCTTGCCGAAGCGCGCGTCGAGCGGCTGTACGACGAGTTCGCGCTCGCCGAGAAAGCGGTCGACGATCAATCCGTAGGTGCTGCCGGAATTGCCCACGATGAGCACCGGCAAGTCCTCGCCGACGACATTGGGTTCGCGGCCGCCCAATACCTGCTGCGCGCTGACCAGGCCCACCGATCGCCCGTCGAAGCTGAAATGCTGCCGGCCTTCCAATACTTCGACCTTGTCGCGCGGCAGCTTCATGGTGCGCACTGCGTGCGCCAGCGGAAAGGCATAGGGCTCGCAGCCGATCTCCACGAGCAGCGTACGTACGACCGACAGCGTCAGCGGCAACTGCAGCTGGAAACACGCGCCCTTGCCCGGTTGCGATGAAACACGGATGGTTCCGCGCACCTGCTTGATCATGTTGTGCACAACATCGAGTCCGACGCCGCGGCCCGAAATCTCCGTCACGCTGCCTTTCTTCGAAAAGCCGGGCAGGAACAGGAACTCGAACAACTCGGCTTCGCTGAGTTTTTGCGCAATCTCGGCGCTGGTCAGCTTGCGCTCCACGATCGCTGCGCGCAGGTCATCCAAGTCGATGCCGCGACCATCATCGGCGGCGGTGATTTGCAGCAGACCCGAGCTGTGGTGTGCTTCGAGGCGCACCACGCCTTCGGCCGGTTTGCCGGCGGCGAGCCGCTGATCCGGAAACTCGATGCCATGATCGATCGCGTTGCGCAGCAAATGGCCCAAGGGCGCGTCGAGTTTTTGTAGAATTTCCCGGTCCACCTGCGTCCCGTCGCCGACTATTTCCAGCCGTACCTGCTTGCCGAGCGAGCGGCCCAAGGTGCGCACCATGCGCGGAAACGCCCGGACGCCGTCCGCGAACGGCCGCATGCGGCAGGCGAGCACCGCGTCGTACAGCCGATGCGCGAGATCTGTCGATCGGCCGTCGAACATTTCTATGTCGACGAGCCGCTGCGACAAGAGCCGGTGGCATTCATGGACGCGGCGCCGTGTATCTTCGAGCGCCGCCTCGGCCTGCGAATTCGGCGCGGCTTGCGCCAGCGTTGCGCGCAATTCGTCCAGACTCTTGGCGGTCTTGTCGTGCAATCGCTTGAGCCGCAGCATCGCCTCGGCAAACGGCTTGAGCCAGCGCGATTCCACCAGCGATTCTCCCGCCAATCCGAGCAGCCGATTCAGATTCTCCGCGCTGACTCGCAACACACGTTCGACGTTTTCACGATCGTCCGCCGCCGCAATCGGCCTCGGCTCGGCAAGAGGCGCGGCCCGCTCCCCTGCAACAGGCGTCGCCATGGGTTCGGCCGCCTCCCCGCCTGTCATCGCGGCTGCCAATACGGCCAAGAATTCCGTTATTTCCGCCTGCTTCTCGCCGGTCCACAGGGAGAAATCCGCCTCGGCCGTAGCGGCAATCCGGCTCAGCAGGTCCACGCCGCGCAGCAGAACGTCAATGTGTGCTTGCCGCAGCGTGACCACGCCCAACTGCGCCGCGACGAAGCAATCCTCCATCGCATGAGTGACCTTCACGCCGGCGTCGAGACCCACGATGCGCGCGGCACCCTTGAGCGAGTGTGCGGCGCGCATGCAGACCTCGAGCTGATCCGCGGCGCCGGCATTGCGCTCCAGCTTGAGCAGACCGCCTACCAGTGCCTGAATCTGACCCTCCGCATCGAGCCGGAACAGCTCGAGCATCGACATCTGACTCAAGTCGCGGGCACTCATGCCAGGCTCCGATTGACCGCGTGATTCAGCAGCTGATGGTCGAGCAGACCGACCGACCGCTCGTGCCAGGAAAAGACCGACCGGGTGTAGCTGGCCGCGGCTTTTGCAATGGTCGCCGGCACGGGTGTCGAGTCGCGCGGATGAAAGCGAACGATCCCGTGGACTTCATCGACCGGACAGGCGCTGCGGTTGCCGTCGTGCTGCATCACCAACATGCGCTCACTGACGCGATGCTTCTGTTGCTTGAGCTCCGCCGCCGGCTCAAGGCCGAGGACCTTGCGCAGCGAAAAGCAGGCCAGCAGCTCTCCGTGAATGTTGGCGAGACCAAGCAGCATGTCGTCGCGCCGGTGCGGTATCGAATGGATCGCGCGCAAGTTCACGATTTCCGCGAGCACGGTCGTCGCCAGAGCGAGCCATTCGGCGCCGATGCGAAAGACGACGACCGATTGCGTGTCGATCTCGGTCGGGGTCTTCGGCTGCGCGATCTGCTGCGTCCAGTGCGCCCGATAGTCGGATGGCAGTTCGGCATCCAGCATCTGCACGGCCGCCGCGGAATAGACCGGACAATTGCGGCAATGGATCCAGTGCTTGCGTTCGGCGCAGGAAGAATCGCCGCGCACGCCGATCTTGTTCCAGCAATCCAATATGGCTGCGTGCTTGGAACTCGGGCGGGAGTCGGGCGAAT
>DAIDVO010000116.1 GCA_027456085.1 Steroidobacteraceae bacterium
CGATCGCCTCGCCGACGTCCTCGGCGCTCATCAAATCCGTGCGCTGCTGATAAATCACGCGGCGCTGATCGTTGGCGACGTCGTCGTACTCCAACAGCTGTTTGCGCGCGTCGAAATTATGCTGCTCGACGCGCCGCTGCGCGCGTTCGATCTGGCGCGTGAGCATGCCGCTCTCGATCGCTTCTCCCGGCTTCATGCCGACGCGCGTCATCAGCGCCTTCATGCGCGTCGGGTCGCCGAAAATGCGCATCAAATTGTCTTCGAGCGAGAGATAGAACCGGCTGGAGCCCGGGTCGCCCTGACGCCCGGAGCGGCCGCGCAGCTGGTTATCGATGCGCCGTGATTCGTGCCGTTCGGTGCCGATGATGTGCAATCCGCCGGCCGCGAGGACCTGCTCGTGGCGCGCCTGCCAGTCGTCCTTGATCTGCGTCAGTTGGGCTTGCGTCGGATTCTTGAGCGTGTCGATCTCGATCTGCGTGCTGCCGCCGAGCACGATGTCCGTGCCGCGGCCCGCCATGTTGGTCGCGATCGTCACCGCGCCCGGACGGCCCGCTTCCGCGACGATGTGCGCCTCGCGCTCGTGCTGTTTCGCGTTCAGGACTTGATGCGGGATCGTCGAAGCGTTGAGGAGCTTCGCGAGGCGCTCCGACGTCTCGATCGAGGTAGTGCCGACGAGAGCCGGCTGGCCGCGTTTCACGCAATCCTGGATGTCTTCGAGTATCGCCTGGAACTTGTCGTGCTCCGTCAGGAATACGAGGTCCGAGCGGTCCTTGCGGATCATCGGCTTGTGCGTCGGAACGACGGCGACCTCGAGCCCATAGATCTGCTGGAACTCGAATGCTTCCGTGTCCGCGGTGCCGGTCATGCCGGAGAGCTTCTGGTACAGCCTGAAGTAATTCTGGAACGTGATCGATGCAACGGTCTGGTTCTCTTCACGGACCGTGACGCCCTCTTTGGCCTCGACGGCCTGGTGCAGGCCGTCGGACCAGCGGCGGCCCGGCATCGTTCGCCCGGTGAATTCATCGACGATGACGACCTCGCCGCCGCGCACGATGTATTCGACGTCGCGCTTGTACAGCGAGTGCGCGCGCAGCGCCGCGTTCAGGTGATGCATCAGACGGATATTGGCCGCGTCGTACAGGCTCTCGCCGTCGCGCAGCAGGCCGATCTCGGCCATCATCTCCTCGACCTTGGCGTGTCCGTCCTCGGTCAGCGTCGCCTGTTTGGTCTTCTCGTCGACCGCGTAATCGCCGGGCCCCTCTTCCTCTTTTTGCCGCGTCAGCCGCGGAATCAGCGCATTGACCTTGATGTAGAGTTCCGTGCTCTCTTCCGCGGGGCCGGAAATGATCAGCGGCGTGCGCGCCTCATCGATCAAAATCGAGTCGACTTCATCGACGATCGCGAACGACAACTTGCGCTGCACGCGGTCCTCGAGCCGGAACGCGAGATTGTCGCGCAAATAGTCGAAGCCGAATTCGTTGTTGGTGCCGTAGGTGATGTCGCAGGCGTAAGCGGCGCGCTTTTCCTCCGACGTCTGCGCGTTCTTGATGACGCCGACCTCGAGCCCGAGGAAGCGGAATACCGGAGCCATCCAATCGGAGTCGCGCTGCGCGAGATATTCGTTGACGGTGACGACGTGCACGCCCTCGTTGCTGAGCGCGTTCAAGTAGGCCGGCAGCGTCGCCATCAGCGTCTTGCCTTCGCCGGTACGCATTTCGGCGATTTTGCCCGCGTGCAGCACCAAACCGCCGATCAACTGGACGTCGAAGTGGCGCATCCCCAACTTGCGGCGCGAAGCTTCGCGCACCAGCGCGAAGGCTTCGTTCGTCAATTCATCGAGTGCGGCGCCGGCGGCAAAGCGGGCCTTCAATTCGCGCGTCCTCTCCGGGAACTGCTCGTCCTGCAACTCCCGGATTGCGGCCTCATGGGCGTTGACGGCCGCGACGGTGCGGCCCAACTCCTTGATCAGGCGTTGATTACGGCTGCCGAATACCTGCGTCAATAGCTTCCACACGCGAGGGAATCCTTAAAAAGGCCAATATTGTACGGGTAGACCGGGGAGGCGGGAAATCGTTTCGGCGCCGAGGGTTTCAGGCCCGCTTGGGATCAGCGAACCTCGCCGATGTAGCGCAGCGGATTGACGGCCGCGCCGTTCTTCAGTACTTCGAAATGCAGATGCGGGCCG
Source organism: Steroidobacteraceae bacterium (assembly GCA_027456085.1). Lineage (GTDB taxonomy): Bacteria > Pseudomonadota > Gammaproteobacteria > Steroidobacterales > Steroidobacteraceae > Bog-1198. The sequence continues at coordinate 2,186 of DAIDVO010000116.1, forward strand.
GTGGATCGCCCCGTCGAGCCCATCAGGGCGATCTCCTCGCCCTTGTGGACCATATCGCCCACCTTCACCAACAGCTTCTCATTGTGGCAATAGCGCGTCGACAGCCCATTGCCGTGATTGATTTGCACCATATTGCCGTAGCCGGAACGCGGGCCGGCCCAGGTCACGAGCCCGGCGGCGACCGCATCGACATGCGTACCCGCGGGTCCGGCGATATCGACGCCCTTGTGAAACTCGGTGAAGCCGGTGAATGGATCCGAGCGATCGCCGAAGTAGGACGAAATCCAGCCGGTCTTGACCGGGCTGCCCGCCGGGTAGACTTCTTTGTTGAGATTGCGCGTGAGGATCAGGTTCTCGAGCACGCCCAATTGCTGTTCCCGGCTCGAAAGCTCGGTCTGCAGACGATCGACCATCGAGGTCAGGCTCGGAATCTCCGCCGGCATGCCGTCGGATCCGCCTTCGCCACCCTGCGGCGGCGGCTTGCCGAAATCGAACTCGCCGTCGTCGATATTCGCCATGTGCGTCAAGCGCTTGCCGAGCGCGTCGAGGCGGATCACGCTGGCATCCATTTCGCCTACGCGCAGTGCGATCGCATTGACCTTTTCTTGCACCGTGCGGCGCACTTGCTCGACCTCTGCCTGTTGCTGCAGGATCGCGGCGGACCAATTGCCGAATTGCGCGATCGGGTTGATTGAACCCTCGCGCGAACCCAAGCTCATGCCGATCGAAAACGCCGTACCGACGACGCCGATGACGACGAGCACGGCCGCTGCGATGACGAGCGGGTGTCGCAAGTCGAATTGTTTCATGCGGCCGGACTGGCGGCCGACAAAAATGACATTCATCAGGAAATGAATCCGAACGCTAGCATCGCGCTTTTCACTGGCAACCCCGCTGTCATAGCCCGTTGAATGCGGCAGAGCCGTAGACCGGTAGCTTTGCGTCCTCACCTTTCGGCGAGTATGCCCTTGAGCAGTCGGGACGGACTATGCAGAAAAAGGTGACTTAAAACAAGGATTTCCGCAGAATTCGCCGGCCGGGTTTTCGGCAGCGCACGCTATCGCAATGCAATATCCGAAGTCTATCAGTGAGTTATTGGGCTTACGTAACAAGGGGCTTGCGGACCTTGCGGAGCGCGTGCGCGAGCGCCGTGCGATCCTGGATCAGCTGAAGACCTTATTGCCGCCGGATCTGGCCGCGAGAATCGCGACCGCCGGTCTCGATCGCGGGCGCCTGTCGATCGGCGTCACGAGTGCGGCCTGGGCGTCGCGGCTGCGCTACATGGCGCCGCAATTGCGCCGCGATTTGGCAGATGCGCTGGGGATCGGAATCGACAGCGTCCGGATCCGCGTGGTGCGGCCCTAAGCCTGCCGCTCAAGCCTGCGCCGCCGCCGGGACGTAGGAGATCGGCGCGTCCGCCATGCTTTCGAACGTGACTTCCTGCCAGGCGGTCCGGGTGGCAATGAGCTTGCGCAGCAGCTTATTGTTGAGCGCATGGCCGGATTTGTACCCGCTGAATTCGCCGATCAAGCTGTGCCCCAGGAGGTACAAATCGCCGATCGCGTCGAGAATCTTGTGTTTGACGAATTCGTCCTCGTAGCGCAGCCCGTCTTCGTTCAATACGCGGTAATCATCGAGGACGATCGCATTGTCCATGTTGCCGCCGAGCGCGAGGTTGCGCGCGCGCAGACTCTCCAAATCGCGCATGAAGCCGAACGTGCGCGCACGGCTGATCTCGCGCAGAAACGAGGTCGTCGAGAAATCCATCGAGGCGACCTGGGAATGCTTTTTGAACGTCGGGTGATTGAACTCGATCTCGAAATTCACCTTGAAGCCGTCGTACGGATCGAATTGCGCCCATTTATCGCCGTCCTCGACACGCACGCTCTCCAATATGCGAATGAACCGCTTGGGTGCCTTTTGCTCCTCGATGCCCGCCGATTGCAGTAGAAATACGAACGGGCCGGCGCTGCCGTCCATGATCGGCACTTCGGCTGCGCTGACCTCCACCAAGGCATTGTCGATTCCCAGTCCCGCAAGCGCCGACAGCAGATGCTCGACGGTCGAGATCTTCACCTCGCCCGCGTGCAGCGACGTG
>DAIDVO010000117.1 GCA_027456085.1 Steroidobacteraceae bacterium
ACTTCACGCTGGTGCTTGACCGCAGTGAAGCCACGATCGGCTGCGGCGAACTCCTTCTCCTGCAGCTCGACGAAGGCGCTCATCTGGCGGCGTGCGTAGCCGTGCGCCAGATCGAACATGCCGTAGTTGAGGCTGTGGAAGCCGGCCAGCGTGATGAACTGGAACTTGTAGCCCATCGCGCCGAGTTCCTTCTGGAAGCTGGCGATGGTGGCGTCGTCCAGGTTCTTCTTCCAGTTGAAGCTGGGCGAGCAGTTGTAGGCCAGCATCTTGCCCGGGAACTTCGCGTGGATCGCCGCGGCGAAGCGCCGTGCGTCGTCCAGATTCGGCTTGCTGGTCTCGCACCAGATCAGGTCGGCGTAGGGCGCGTAGGCGAGGCCGCGCGCGATCGCCTGGTCAAGGCCCGCCTTGACGTGGAAGAAGCCTTCGTTCGAGCGCTCGCCGGTCAAGAAAGCGGCGTCGCGCGGGTCGTGATTCGACAGCAGCAGATTCGCGGCGTCCGCGTCCGTGCGCGCGATCAGCACCGTAGGTACGCCGAGAACGTCGGTCGCAAGCCGCGCGGCGACCAATTTGTTGATTGCCTCGTCGGTCGAGACGAGGACCTTGCCGCCCATGTGTCCGCACTTCTTCGCCGACGACAATTGATCCTCGAAGTGGATTGCGGCGGCGCCCGCGCGAATCATCGCTTTGGTCAGCTCGAACGCATTCAAATTGCCGCCGAACCCGGCTTCGGCATCGGCGACGATCGGCGCCAGCCAATCGACATCGGTGTCGCCGTCCATGTGATGAATCTGGTCGGTGCGCAGCAGCGCGTTGTTGATGCGCTCGATCATGCGCGGCACCGAATCGACCGGATAGAGGCTCTGATCGGGATACATTTCACCGGCCGTATTCGCGTCCCCGGCGACCTGCCAACCCGAGCAGTAGATCGCCTTGAGGCCGGCTTGCACCGCCTGGACGGCCTGGTTCCCGGTCATGCATCCAAGCGCGCCGATGACGGGCTCCTCGTGCAGCATGCGCCAAAACTTCTCGGCGCCGAGACGGGCGAGTGAATGCTCGATGCGCACCGAGCCTTGCAGCCGCGCGACGTCAAACGCGCAATACGGTCTCTTGACACTGTGCCATCGCGGGTCTCCCGCCCAATCCGCGCTGATTCGCGCCGCGCTCGCTGCAATATCGGTCATCGTTCGTCTCCTGGTGTAATCCCCTGTAATCGGCTAAGACGTTCATGCAGCCTGGCCGCTTGAACACCGCCTGAACTGAGATTAGAGTAAAAGGGAAGGAATATTCACAATTGAAATTTAACAATGTGAAGTTCACAAAGGATCGTTCATGGCGGGGCTGATTCGGCAGGGACACTTTCTCGGCGCGAAGCTGCGTTCCTTGCGCAAGCGCAACGGACTCACGCTCGATGAACTTTCGGCGCGTTGCGTGCAGATCGATGCGGCCGGCGCACCGTCGGTTTCCTATCTCAGCATGGTCGAAACCGGTAAGCGCATGCCCTCACAGGGCATGCTCGAAATGCTCGCGGGGATTTTCAGCAAGGATCCGCGCTGGTTCCTCGACGAGAACCAGGATATCGAAGTCCCGCCGCCACGGCGCGCGCGCGGGGGCCTGGCGGCGATGCCGCTCGAACCCGCGTTCCTTTTTTCCCACGCGCTCCTGCAAAACGCACTGCCGGAATTGCTTTCCCAGACGGGCACGACCGGGAGACAGTTCGCGCAACTGTTGATCCGTGTCTGGCAGGAGACCCACCACAACGACTTCCCGGATATCGAGAAGGCGGCCGAACAGGCGGAACAGCGCCGCATGCCGCTCACGCTGGAGGCCGTCATGGACATCTGTCGGCTGCATGGTCTGACGATACGCTGGTTCGACGATCGGGCGGACGGCGGGCGCCATGCCGGCGTGCGCGCGCGCTTCGACGCTCCCGGCGCCGTATTCGTCAACGAACGCCTGCGCAACCAGCCGGCGCGCCTGAAATACGACCTCGCATTCTTCGTCGGACACAAGATTCTTCACAACGGCGACGGCTTGATCTCGCCGCACGGCGCCACCGCCGCGAGCGAGCGCGATGCACCGGGAAGCGCGGCGGGGATGGGCGCGCAGGACGTGTTGTACGCCTGGCGCGACTTCGAGTGCAGCTTCTTCGCCGGGGCCTTGTTGTGCCCGCGCGTGCCGTTTCGCCGCTATTTGATCCGCGAGGCGCACAGCGTCGCCGCCGCCGAGAGGCTCGGCGTGACGGCCGCGCTCGTCATGCGCCGCATGACCGCAGTGTCGCCGTATCGTCACTGGCATTTCTTCGACGCTTACCCTCCGGGCTACTTGCGCGCCGTCTACCGTGCGAACGGCATACCACTGCCCTGGGGCAACATGAGCCAGGTATCGGACCCCTGTCCGCGCTGGGCGGTATTTCGGCTGTTGCGCCAGACGAACGCGGAGGCATTCGCGCCGCAGGCGCCGAAATCGCAGATATCCGTGATGCACGACGGTGCGCGCCCGCGCCTGTATTGTTGCCACTCGCTGCTCACCCGCGACGCGCTCGACGTGCTGCACGTGCTGTCCGTCGGCGTCGACCTACAGCCCGCGTTGGAGGCGCAAGGCTTCGACGGCGACAGCATCGTCGGCGCGATCGCCGAGTCCTGCGCACGCGGCGGCGGCGATGGAGTGATTCCGGCCGAGGCGGCCGCGCAAATACGCGCGGTCTCGCAAGTGCTGAATATCGCATGGATCGCCGCAGCGCTAGAGAGTTCCGCGAGCGTGATCTGTCCGCGCAGCGCGGCCTGCCCGCGCAATCCGCAAGGCTGCGGCTGACCGGCTGCGCCTAGCGCGCCACCGCGCCGAGCGCGCGGCGCCGGCCATCCATGAGCTTCAGGATCATCGGCGTCAATATGAGCTGCATCGCCAGTTCCATCTTGCCGCCCGGCGCGACGATGATGTTCGGCCTCGACATGAACGAGTCGTGGATCATCGACAGCAGATACGGGAAGTCGATGCCCTTGGGGTGCGCGAATCGGATCACGACAAAACTCTCGTCCGCGGTCGGGATGTAGCGCGCGATGAACGGGTTCGAGGTGTCGACGGTCGGCACGCGCTGGAAGTTGATGTGGGTCTGGGAGAACTGCGGACATATGTAGTTCACGTAGTCCGGCATGCGCCGCAGTATCGTGTCGACCACGGCCTCGGTCGAGTAGCCGCGCGTTTCCTTGTCGCGGTGGAGTTTCTGGATCCACTCCAGATTGATGATCGGTACCACGCCTATCGTGAGGTCGGCGTGCCGTCGGACGTTGACCTCCGGCGTCACGACCGCGCCATGCAGACCCTCGTAGAACAGCAGGTCCGTCTCCGCGCGCAGATCCTCCCACGCGGTGAACGTGCCCGGCGCCTGCCCGTACGGCGCGGCTTCCTTTTCGTCGTGCAGGTAGTGGCGGATGCGCCCGCGGCCGGATTCCCCGTATGTGCGGAACAGATCCTCCAATTCCCCGAACAAATTGTTTTCGGGGCCGAAATGGCTGAAATGATGGTCGCCGCGCGCCGTCGCCTCGGCCATTTTGATTTTCATTTGCGCGCGGTCATGGCGGTGAAAGGAGTCGCCCTCGACGATGACAGCGTTGATCTTTTCGCGCCGGAAGATCCAATTGAACGTGCGCGTCACCGAGGTCGTGCCGGCCCCCGACGAACCGGTGACGGCGATGATGGGGTATTTTGCGGACATGGATACCTCTGCGGAGACTTGTACCTGATCTTCCTCTCGATCTAGCCTTGAATGAACAAGGATCGCTCGTTGAACAGCGGCGAGCTGTACGCTTGATCGAGGCCTTGGTCGTGCTCCAAGTGATAGCCCTCGATGCGCTCCACCTCGCTCTTGCAGCCCAAAATGACCGGCACGCGCTGGTGCAACGACTCGGGAACGCCGTCGAGCATGCGGCCGCGGCCGGTGGAGACGGCGCCGCCCGCCTGTTCGACGATCATCGCCATGGGATTCGCTTCGTAGAGGAGGCGCAAACGCCCGGCTTTGGACGGATCCTTCGTATCCTTCGGGTACATGAACAGGCCGCCGCGGATCAATATGCGGTGCACCTCGGCGACCAGCGAGGCGATCCAGCGCATGTTGAAGTCCTTCGCGCGCACGCCGCCTCCACCGGCGAGGCATTCGACCACGTAGCGCTTGACGGGCGGCTCCCAGAACCGTTCATTCGATGCGTTGATCGCGAATTCGCTGGTTTCCTCCGGTATGCGCATGTTCGGGTGCGTCAGGATGAATTCGCCGAAGCCCCGGTCGAGCGTGAATCCATGGACGCCGCGGCCGACCGTGAGCACGACCATGGTCGTCGCGCCATAGATCGCATAGCCCGCGGCCAATTGCTTGGCGCCAGGCTGCAGGAAGTCCGCGGGTGCCGGCTGGTCCGTGCCATGCGGCGCGCGCAGTACGGAAAAAATGCTGCCGACCGGCGCATTGACGTCGATATTGCTCGATCCGTCGAGCGGATCGAAGGCGAGCAGATAGCGGCCGCGCGGGTAATCCGCGGGGATCTGATACGGCTCATCAAGTTCCTCGGACACCATGCCGGCCAACTGGCCGCCGTATTCGCTCGTCCGCAGGAAGATGTCGTTGGCGATGATGTCGAGCTCCATTTGCGCCTCGCCTTGGACGTTCGTCGTCTGCGCCGCTCCGTGCGCGCCGGCGAGCGCGCCGCGGCCGACGATGAAGCTGATGCGCTTGCAGGCGAGACGGACATGGTTGAGGAGGGCGGTGAAATCGCCGCCGGCGCCCGGAAAGCGCCGCTGCTCCTCGATCATGAATTCGGTGATCGTCTTATCTCGCGTGCTCATCGTTCCCCCTATGCGCGCCGCCGTGATCCCATTATCGCGCTACGCGCAATACCGAGAGCCTCATGAGAACACCCGGCTCGCGCGCAAATCCTCGCCCTCGATCGTCATCAATTCCTCGCGCGTGAGCGCCTGGTCCTTGCGCGCGAACAGCCGGTTCGCCTGGCGCAGGCGCGCTCTGTCGAGCGCGTTGCGGATCGAGCGGGCATTCGCAAAATGCGGCTGTGCCATGCGCAGGGGCAGGTATTCGCGCAGCGCGGCCAGGCCCGAGGGGCTCAAGCGATACTGCATCCGCTGCAGCATCTTCTCGGCGATCTGTTCCAGCTCGGCGGCGGAATAGTCCGGAAATTCCAGATGATGGGCGATACGCGACGACAGCCCGGGATTGGAGCTGAAGAAGGTCTGCATGCGGTCGGCGTAACCGGCAAGGATCACGACGAGGTCATCGCGCTGGTTCTCCATGACCTGGAGCAGGATCTCGATCGCCTCTTGGCCATAATCGCGCTCGTTCTCCGGCCGATATAGGTAATACGCCTCGTCGATGAACAGCACGCCGCCCATCGCTTTTTTCAGCACTTCCTTGGTTTTCGGCGCCGTGTGCCCGATGTATTGGCCGACCAGGTCGTCGCGCGTCACCGCGACCAAGTGACCCTTGCGCACGTAGCCCAGGCGATGAAGGATCTGCGCCATGCGCATCGCCACCGTCGTCTTGCCGGTGCCTGGATTGCCGGTAAAGGACATGTGCAGCGCCGGCTGGCCGCCGGCCAATCCCATTTGTTTGCGCGCGCGCTCGACCAGCAGGAGCGCCGCGATCTCGCGCACGCGCGCCTTGACGGGCTTCAAGCCGACCAGTTCCGCGTCGAGCTCGTCGAGAACCTCGCTGACGTGGGAGTCGGCGAGCAAGGACCGAAGGTCCACGCTTTCGCCGCCGCCCGCGGGCGCCGCCGTATTCACGCGCGCGTCCTACTCATAGCGGCGTCCTTCGGGCGCCTTCGCCGCATAGCTCTCGATCGTGTAGCGGATGTTGCGGCCATCGGCTTCCTGGCGCGCAAGAGCGAAGCCCGGCTCATTCTTGGGCCGGTTGACGATGAAGGAAAGCCGTGTGGTCTCGAAGCCCTGCGTCGCGTCGAACGCGTTCACCCGCACATAGATCCCCGCATGCGCCTTGCGGCAGGCGAGGACCTCTTGCATCGCGGCGGCCGCGTCCTTCAGGTCGAACATTGGATTGCCCCACATCTCCCAAAAGCAGTTGCGCGGATGCGGGTCGTCCGTGAACTCGACGCTGATCGCCCAGCCCTGGGCGAGAGCGTACTGGATTTGCGCGCGTATCTCGGCGTCCGTCAGATCCGGAAGAAACGAAAACGTACCCTGAGTGATTCGCATGGGAACTCTCCTCGTTGTCGGTTGGCGGCCCGAGTGTCAGGCGGCGGTCGGCGTCGGCACGAAATCGGCCGTGTCGGTGGATGCGTAGTTGAAAGTCACGTCCTTCCAAGTCTGGAGCGCGGCATTCAATGGCGAACACCACTTGGCGGCCTCAGCGAGGATCTGCGGCCCCTCGTTCCAAATGTCGCGCCCTTCGTTGCGCGCTTTGATCATGACTTCGAGCGCCACGCGGTTCGCGGTCGCGCCGGCCTGGATTCCCATCGGATGCCCGATGGTGCCGCCGCCGAACTGGAGCACGACGTCTTCGCCGAGGTAGCTGATCAATTGATGCATTTGGCCGGCATGGATGCCGCCCGAGGCGACCGGCATGATCTTGCGCAAGCCGGCCCAATCCTGATCGAAGAATATACCTTGCTCGAGGTTTTTCTTAGTAAAGGAATCTCGACAACATGAGTATATCCCCTTGATAATATTGGGATCTCCTTCTAGCTTGCCGACGATCGTTCCGGCGTGGATGTGATCGACGCCGGCCATGCGCATCCATTTCGTGATCACGCGAAAAGACACGCCGTGCGTCTTCTGGCGCGTGTAGGTGCTATGTCCCGCACGATGCAGATGCAGCAGCATGTCGTTGCGCCGCGCCCATTTGGACATCGACTGGATCGCCGTATAACCGATGACGAGATCGATCATGACGATGCAGGATCCGAGTTGCTTCGCGAATTCGGCGCGTTCGTACATGTCCTCCATCGTGCCGGCGGTGACGTTCAGATAATGGCCTTTGATCTCGCCGGTCGCCGCGGAGGCCTTGTTGACCGCCTCCATGCAATACAAGAAACGGTCGCGCCAGTGCATGAATGGCTGGGAGTTGATGTTCTCGTCGTCTTTGACGAAGTCCAATCCGCCCTTCAGGGCTTCATAGACGACGCGTCCGTAATTCTTGCCCGAGAGGCCGAGCTTGGGTTTCGTCGTCGCACCGAGCAGCGGGCGCCCGAACTTGTCGAGCCGCTCGCGCTCGACGACGATCCCGGTCGGCGGGCCTTGAAAAGTCTTCAGATAGGCGACCGGGATGCGCATGTCCTCGAGCCGCAGTGCTTTCAGCGGCTTGAAGCCGAAGACGTTGCCGATGATCGATGCAGTCAAATTGGCAATCGATCCTTCTTCAAATAAATCAAGATCATATGCGATATAGCTGAAGTATTGTCCAGGAGATCCCGGTACCGGGTCGACGCAATAGGCCTTCGCGCGATAGGACTCGCAGGCCGTCAGCCGGTCCGTCCAAACGACAGTCCAAGTGGCGGTAGACGATTCACCGGCGACCGCGGCGGCCGCTTCGATCGGATCGACGCCGTCTTGCGGCGAGATCCGAAAGACGGCGATGACGTCGGTGTCCTTGGGCACGTAATCGGCATCCCAATAGCCCATTTTGGCGTAGGGCATGACACCGGATTTGTACCGATCGGCTTGGTTTTGCATGCGGCGGCTCCTTCACTCCGGGGACGGTCAAGCTTGCTTCGAGCCCGACTCTAACGCCGTTTTAATATCATGGATAATCAATATTAGTTGGCTCTTGGATAAGGTTTTACTGATTGATAGACTTGGCTGCCGGGGGCCAGGAGGTTCATCCGATGTCGATGCAACACGCGACCTTGCGCCAGCTCAAGGTGTTCGAGGCGGCCGCGGCGCTGCGCTCGTTCTCCAAGGCGGCAGAGGCCCTGCATTTGAGCCAGCCAGGGGTCTCCATGCACATCAAGGAGCTGGAGACGAACGTCGGCATGCCGCTATTCGAACGCATCGGCAAGAAGCTGTTCGTCACCGAGGCCGGCCAAGAGCTGCTCGGGCGGGCACGCGAGATCATGCGCGCCCTCAAGGATGCGCAGGAGGCGTTCGACGCACTCAAGGGCCTGCGTCGCGGCCGCATCAATCTCGCGGTCGTGAGCACCGCGAAATATTTTGCGCCGCGCCTGTTGGCGCGCTTCCGCAAGCAGTTTCCCGACACCGAGATTCGCCTGGCGGTGAACAATCGCACCTCGGTGATCGAGCAACTCGGCGCGAACGAGGTGGATCTGGCGATCATGGGCCGCTCGCCGGAGACGCTCGATGCGCTTGCCGAACCGTTTGCCGAGAATCCCCACGTGATCATCGCCGCGCCGGACCACCCGCTCGCAACGCGCCGCCGGATCGCCGAGGATGTCGTCGCGCGCGAGACTTTCGTCGTGCGCGAACCCGGATCCGGAACGCGCTTGGCAATGGAAGGCTTTTTCGACGATCGCCATCTGTCGTTTCGCGTCGGCATGGAAATGGCGAGCAACGAGACCATCAAGCAAGCCGTGATGGCGGGCATCGGCTTGAGCTTCATTTCCCGGCATACGATCGACTTGGAGCTCAAGACCGGGCGCCTGGTCGCCTTGGATGTTCGCGGCATGCCCGTCGTGCGCCATTGGCACGTCGCGCACCTGGCCAAGAAAAGGCTCTCGCCGATGGCCACGGCATTCAAGCAATTCGTGCTGACCGAGGGTCCGCGCCTGATGCAGGACGAGCAGGGCGCATCGCCCGCGAGGACGACCGTGCGGCAGCGCGGCGCAAAGCGCGCGTGAAGCGGCCGCGAGGCGGGGCTCAGCGCGCCTTGCGCCCGATCGCGTGGCGGATGCGGTGGATGCCGAACGCGGCGAGACCTGCGACGATCGGGATGCTGATGCCCATGACCAATTCGGTGTTCACCTTGAACCCGAATGCGTCGAGCCCCTTGGCGACGTGGCCGATCAAGCCGACGGTGTAGTAGGTGACGGCCGCGATCGACAGTCCTTCGACGGTTTGCTGCAGCTTCAATTGCGCCGCGCCGCGCCGGTTCATCGATTCGAGCAGCGCCTGATTTTGCCGCTCCCGCGTAATGTCGACGCGGGTCGCGAGCAATTGGTTTGCGCGCGCCACGCGCTGCGACAGCGACTCCTGCCGGGCCGCGACCGCGCGGCAGGTGTTCATCGCAGGCGCGAGCCGCCGCTCGGTGAACTCGCCGAAGGTCTGCAGGCCCGGGATGCGCCGCTCGCGCAGTTCGGCGATCCGGCGCTGCACCAATTCGTAATAGGCGGCCGCCGCGGCGAACCGGTAATCGTTCTGCGCCTCGCGCGCTTCGATCTGAGCCTCCAAGCGCGTCAAGCGCTCGAGCAGCATGGCTTCATCCTGTTCGCTCGCACTCTCGAGCACGGTCGTGACCTCCAACAGCTCGCGCTCATAGGCGGAGAGAACGGGCGCGAGTTCGCGCGCGACCGGCAGCGCGAGCAGCGCCATCATGCGGTAGGTGTCGATTTCCAGCACGCGCTGGACGATGCGTCCGGCTTCGCGGCTCGTCGTGCGCTCATCGAACAGCAAGAATCGGCTGAATCCATCGGCGCGCACCCTGAAATCGGCGAGTGCGATCGCCGCGTCGTCGCCGATTCGAGCGCCGATCAGCGCATTGCCGTCGAACCAGCGGCCGGCGATCTCCTCGTAGTCCGGTTCGCTCGCCGGCACGCGGAGTAACGCGCCATGCGCCGCGACGATGACCTGGCCCGGAATCCCCGCGACGAACTCCTCGGGCACGAGCGCGAGCGCCGCCGGCGCGAACGCGTCGCCGGCGCCGCCGGGCGCGACGAACGTATAGCGCGTGAATTCGGTATGGCGCTCGAAGCGCAGCGCGAAATCGCCGAAGTTGGCGCTGTAATGATTGACCGGGGCGAGCGGCGCTTCGACAGCGTGGCGCGCGGCGAGTTCACGCACGTGGCGCCATTCCTGTTCGCGCGCGCTCGGATCCGAGAGCAACGCGAGGTAGCTGATTTTCAGCGGCGCACGCAGCGCATCCGCCGGGCGCGCGTGCACCTCGTCGTTCAACTCGCGGCGCAAGGCGTGATCTCTAGGCAGCATGAACTTGCGGGATCCTGGGCGAATCGGTCGCCTATTGGACGGAAAGCCAGCGGGCAAACTATAAATTAACCTTTCTTTAGGAGAAATATCGACGCAATCGCGCGAGAATCGACGGGAGCATTCCAATTAGAGGTTTATCACGATGCAAAAGAAGTTTTCACGACGCGCGCTCATCAAGGGCGGCCTCATCGCAGGTGCCTGCATACCCGCACTCGGCTTGTTGGCGACCGACGCATCGGCGGCGCCGGCGCTCGCGCCGCTCAGTCCTTCGGATCCGACCGCAATGGCGCTCGGCTTCGCGGAAAACACCAGCAAGGTCGACGCAAAGAGCTACCCGACGCACACTGCAGCGCAAAAATGCGCGACCTGCGCGCAATACACCGGCGCGGCCGGAGCGGCGCGCGGCGGCTGCAACATTTTTGCGGGTCACTCGGTGCCAGCGAACGGCTGGTGCTCCGCTTACGCGAAAAAGCCGGGCGCCTGATCAGGTTCCAGGCGCGCTAACGGGTTGACCGCCTGAGCGGGCCGCGCCGGCGCCCGCGCCGGCGGCGGCTTGCGGCGGCCCCGCGCGGCGATCGAACGTGCGGCGATCCGATTCTTCACGATGCGTACCTCCGTGGCGCCGATTATGCGCCGGCGGTGCGCGCAGATCACAGCGGCCGGGTAGGAGTTTGCGCGCGCCGCGGCTACAATTCGCGCATGAGACGGCCAGACGGCGCGCTACGGCATCCGCGCCGAATTCCAAGCTTTTCGCTCTACGGCGAACCCATCCGCGATCGACCGCAGACGGACTTCCTGCATATCGAGGACATTCAGTCGCGCAGCCGCAAGTACATGTGGAAGATCGCGATGCACCGCCATGCGGGACTCTGTCAATGCTTGCTCGTACGTCAAGGGCCCGCGCACGTCTCGCTCGATGCGGCGCAGAGCGACCTCGACGCCCCCGCGCTGATCGTGATCCCGGCTGGAACCGTGCATGGATTCGGCTTTCGCGCGGACACGCAAGGCTATGTCTTGACCGTCGATCTCGAGCGCTTGCTGACGGTCGCGCCGGCCGCGCAGCGTGCACCGATCGAAACCTTGTTCACCGCGGCACGCGCGGCGAACCTCGGCGCAGAGTCGCCGCTCGCGCGGCGCGTCGCACCGTTGTTCGAGCGGTTGCTGCAGGAGTTCCGCGAGCCGGACAGCCTGCACACGCCGGTCGGCGGCTGGCTCGCGTGCTCCGCGCTGTGGCTGATCGCCGCCGCGAGCGCCGAGGAAACACCGGCCGAGTTTGCGCTCGGCCTCGGTCGCGAGCGCCTAAGGCGCTTCCGGCTTCTCGTCGAGCAGCGCTTCCTGCAGCATTGGTCCGTCGCACGCTACGCGCGCGCGCTCAGTATTTCGGAATCCAGCGTGAACCGCCTCTGTCGCGGGTCGGGGCGCGCGACGGCATTTGACTGGATTCAGCAGCGCCTCGCGCTCGAAGCGCGGCGCCGCCTGATCTACGTCGCGGGCTCGATCGCCGCGATCGGCGCCGAACTAGGGTTTGCCGATCCCGCGTATTTCTGCCGCTTCTTCCGCCGCCACCACGGCGTCTCGCCGAGCGCGTTTCGCCGCGGCTTAGGCCCCGGTACTGACGGATAAATACCAGCCCGCAGACGGATCGTGCAAGAGGCCGCGGGCCGCGCTGATACGCTGCGTTCATGCAGAAGACGCAAGTCGCGATCATCGGCGCCGGCCCTTCGGGTCTGTTGCTGTCCCAGCTACTGCACCTGAGCGGCATAGACAGCGTCGTTCTGGAGCGCCAGACGAGCGATCACGGCGCCGGCCGCATTCGCGCGGGCATCCTGGAAAAGGTCGCCGTCGACCTGCTGATCGAGGCAAAGGTCGGCGAACGCCTGTTGCACGAACGGCTCGTACACGATGGGATAGCGCTCGCGTTCGCCGAGCGCAACGTGCGCATCGACCTCAAAGGACTCACCGGCGACGAAGTGTCCGTCTACGGCCAGACCGAGGTGACGAAGGACTTGATGGATGCGCGCGCGGCGGCCGGCGGCCGTCTCGTCTATGAAGCGGCCGACGTCTGCGTCGAAGGCCTCGATTCCGCGCATCCGCTCGTGCGCTACCGTCGCGACGGCAAAGCACAAGAACTGCGTTGTGATTTCATCGCCGGCTGCGACGGCTACCACGGCGTCTGCCGGCAAAGCCTGCCGGCGGGATCGACGCGCAACTTCGAGCGCATCTATCCGTTCGGCTGGCTCGGCATCCTCGCCGACGTGCCGCCGGTCGCATCCGAACTGATCTATTCGAATCATGCGCGCGGCTTCGCCTTGTGCAGCATGCGCTCGGCCAAGCGCAGCCGCTATTACGTGCAATGCGGGCTCGCGGACAAGGTGGAAGACTGGCCGGACCTGCGCTTCTGGGACGAGCTGCGCATGCGCCTGCCGCGCGAAATCGGCGACGCGGTCACGACCGGTCCGTCGATCGAAAAGAGCATCGCGCCGTTGCGCAGCTTCGTCGTCGAACCGCTGCGCTTCGGCCGGCTATTCCTCTGCGGCGATGCCGCGCATATCGTGCCGCCGACGGGCGCGAAGGGCTTGAACCTCGCGGCCGCGGATGTACGCGTACTGTACCGCGCGCTGGTCGAGCATTACCGCACCGGCAACGCGGCCGGACTGGATCGCTACTCCGACCGCTGCCTGCGGCGCATCTGGAAAGCCGAGCGGTTTTCCTGGTGGTTCACGTCGATCATGCACAAGTTCACCGACGATCCGTTCGATCATCGCATCCAACTCGCCGAATTGGATTATCTGTGCGGATCGCGCGCCGCGATGACGAGTCTCGCCGAAAATTACGTCGGCTTGCCGTTCGAACCCGACACCTAGGGCGTCGCGCTCCTCGGCGCCGCGCCGCCCGCGTTCACTCGGCGAGCCGCTGTTCCAGCCGGTCGAGGGTGCGCATCGCCGGCAGGCACTGCGCGAGGCTGGAGTTGGGCTCGCGCCGCTCCCGGATCGCGGCGAAAAATTCCCGGTCCTGCAGTTCGATGCCGTTCATCGATACATCGACCTTCGAGACGTCGATCGGATTGCCCTTGCCGTCGAGCAGCTCGTCGTAGCGGGCGATATAGGTGCCGTTGTCGCAGATGTAGCGGAAGAACGTGCCCAAGGGTCCGTCGTTGTTGAACGACAGCGACAGCGTGCATAGCGCGCCCGACGGAACTTTGAGGCCTATGCTCATGTCCATCGCGATGCCCAATGCCGGATGGATCGGACCCTGCAAAGCGAAGGCCTTCGAGGCGGTTTCGCCGGTTTGGTAGCGGAACAGATCGACCGTGTGGCAGGCATGATGCCACAGGAGATGGTCGGTCCAGCTGCGCGGCTTGCCGAGCGCATTCATGTTCGTGCGGCGGAAGAAATACGTCTGCACGTCCATCTGTTGAATCTTGATTTCGCCGGCGAGGATGCGCTTGTGCACCCACTGGTGGCTGGGATTGAAGCGGCGCGTGTGCCCGGCCATCGCGATGACCCCCGTCTCCTGCTGGACGCGCACCAGGCGCTCGGAGTCGGCGAGATTGTCGGCCATCGGAATTTCGATCATCACGTGCTTGCCGGCGCGCATGCACTGCTCGCCTTGCGCGGCGTGCAGATGGGTCGGCGAGGTCAGGATCACGGCGTCCAAGCCCGGCAAGGCGAGCAGTGCATGCG
>DAIDVO010000118.1 GCA_027456085.1 Steroidobacteraceae bacterium
CGACTCCTATGCCATAATTCAATGTCGAGGTAGAAATGCTCGAGATTAGGGAGACGTTTTGATGACCGTAACCGTCGGTGTACTCACGGAGACCGCCCCGAACGAGACGCGGGTGGCCGTGGTGCCGGAAGTCGCGTCCAAGTTGAAGTCGCTCGGGGCGACGCTACTGATGCAAAGCGGGGCGGGGCGCCTGGCGCAGTTTCCAGACGACTCCTTCACCGGCGTCGAATTTGCCGACGCCGCGGCGATTCTTGCGCGGGCGGACGTGCTGCTGAAGGTGCAGCCGCCAAGCCCGGCTGAAATCGGCGCGCTGAAATCCGGGGCCGTCGTGATCGGCTTCATGCAAGCCTATGCGCGCCCCGACCTCGTAAAGGCGTTGCGCGACCGGCGCATCACGAGCTTCGCAATGGAGTTGGTTCCGCGAATTTCACGCGCACAATCGATGGACGCCCTGTCTTCGCAGGCCGCGGTCGCCGGCTACAAGGCCGTTCTGATCGCCGCCAACGCATTGGAGAAGTTCTTTCCGATGCTGACGACTGCCGCGGGCACGATCCGGCCGGCTTCGGTCCTCGTCATCGGCGCCGGGGTCGCCGGACTGCAAGCGATTGCGACCGCGAAGCGCTTGGGCGCGGTCGTGGAGGCCTATGACGTGCGCGGCGCGACCAGGGAGCAAGTCAAATCCCTCGGCGCGAAATTCGTGGACACCGGCGTGTCTGCCGAAGGCGCCGGCGGGTACGCGCGCGAACTCACCGAGGAAGAGAAGGCGAAGCAGCAAGCGGTGCTCGATCAGCGGATCGCGGCGAGCGACGCTGTGATCAGCACCGCGTCCGTGCCGGGCCGCGCGGCCCCGCGGATCATCAGCGAAGCCGCCGTGGCGCGCATGCGGCCGGGCTCGGTGATCGTCGACATCGCGGCGGAGCAAGGCGGCAATTGCACACTGACGCGGGCTGGCGAGACCGTGATCCACGGAGGCGTCAAGGTGATCGGTCCAATCAATCTTCCGGCTACGCTCGCCTGCCATGCGAGCGAGATGTACGCGCGCAACGTGTTCAATTTGCTGAAGCCCGCGCTACCGAAGGGCGAACTCGCGATCGACTGGCAGGACGAGGTTTTCGCCGGCGCCGTTCTCACTCATGACGGTCAAATCAAACACGAAGGCACGCGCAAAGTCGTGGAAGGACAATAAGCATGATCGACGGCGTCATCGCACTGTACATATTCATGTTGGCGGCGTTCACCGGATACGAAGTCATCTCGCGGGTGCCGGTCATTCTGCACACGCCGCTGATGTCGGGATCGAATTTCGTCCACGGCATCGTCCTCGTGGGCGCGATGGTGGCGCTCGCCACCGCCGATTCCACGCTCGCGCGCGTGATCGGCGTCACCGGCGTGTTCCTGGCCGCCGGCAACGCGGTCGGCGGCTATGTGGTGACCGAACGCATGCTCAAGATGTTCGTGTCCGCCGGCAAGAAGAGGGGCCAAAGCCGATGAATGCCGCGCACATGTCGGCGCAAACGCTGACCCAATTGAGCTACCTCGTCGCCGCCGGCCTGTTCATCGTCGGCTTGAAGCGCATGAGTTCGCCGCTCACGGCGGTCAGCGGCGTGCACTGGGCCGGCGCCGGCATGCTGCTCGCGACGATCGTCACTCTTGCGTTCATGGGCGCCTCGCAGCTGAACCTGCTGCTCGTGCTCGCGGCCATGCTCGTCGGCGGCGGCTTGGCGTGGATCAGCGGCAAGCGCGTCGCGATGACCGACATGCCGCAGATGATCGCACTGTACAACGGCATGGGCGGCGGCGCAGCGGCGGCGATAGCGGCCGTCGAGCTGTACCGCGGCTCCGCGCACAGCACGACGCATCTGGCGATCGCGTTGATCGGCGGCTTCATAGGCTCCGTCTCATTCAGCGGCAGCTTGATCGCGTTCGGCAAGCTGCAGGGCTTGATCACCAAAGCGATACGCTTCCGCGGCCAGAAGCTCGTCAACCTGGCGTTCCTCGTGGCGACGGTCGCCGCGGGTGCTGCGATTGTCGCGGGCATGCAGTCCGGCGCGCCGGTGGTGTCGGCCTTTTTCCTTCTCGCATTGGCGCTCGGGATCGCGATGACGCTGCCGATCGGCGGCGCGGACATGCCCGTCGTGATCTCGCTCTACAACGCATTGACCGGACTTGCGGTCGCGTTCGAAGGTTTCGTGCTCGACAACGCCGCGATGATCATCGCCGGCACCGTGGTCGGCGCCGCCGGCACGCTGCTGACTCAGTTGATGGCGAAGGCGATGAACCGCTCCTTGGGCAACGTCCTCTTTTCCAATTTCGGCGAGAGCGGCGCAGCTTCGGGCGCGGTCACCGGCACGCAGAAGGCGATCGAAGCCCAGGATGCGGGCGTGATGCTCGCGTTCTCGCAGAAGGTGATCGTCGTGCCGGGCTACGGCATGGCGGTCGCGCAGGCCCAGCACAAGGTCTGGGAATTGTGCCAATTGTTGATCGAACACGGCGTCACGGTGCGGTTCGCGATTCACCCGGTCGCCGGGCGCATGCCGGGTCACATGAACGTCCTGCTCGCCGAAGCGGGCGTCCCCTACGACCTGATTTCGGATCTCGACGAGATCAACGCGGAATTCGACACCGCCGATGTCGCCCTGATCATCGGCGCGAACGACGTCGTCAACCCGGATGCGCGCACCAACAAGCAAAGTCCGATATACGGCATGCCGATCTTGAGCGCGGACAAGGCCAAGAACGTGATCGTCATCAAGCGCGGGCAAGGTCAGGGCTTCTCTGGGATCGACAACGCGCTCTTCGTTCTCGACCAGACTAGGATGCTCTACGGCGACGCGCAATCGGCCGCGGGCCAACTCATCCAGGCGGTCAAAGCCGCCGGCTAACGCCACCTGCGGCGGCCGAGCGCACTGCGGCGCTGCTGCGGAGTCATCATGCGCCACTTCCGGCGCAAGGCGCGCCTGCCTGCGGGCGGCAGGTGGCGGAACCGCCGATAATCCGCCCTTATTTGTCTTTGCTGTTCCGGCGGCAGGCTCTTGAAGCGCTGCCATCGTCTGCGCAGCAGGTCGCGCTGCGCAGGCGTCAGCGCGCGCCATCGGGCAAATCTGCGTTGCGCGCGTTGCCGCTGTAGCGGCGTCATCGAGAGCCAGCGCGTGCTGCCGCGCGCGAGAGCCTGTTGGCGCCCGGCCGGCAATGCGTCCCAAGACCCTGCGAATTTTTGCAGCAGCCGCTGCTGCGCCGGCAGCAGAGACTGCCAGGCAACAGGCGTGGCCGGGCCCGGCGGCGCGGCATATTGCGCGCCCGCGAGGCCGGCCGCGGCGAGCGTGACTACGGCGGCGACCAAAATCGGGCGAATCATTGCGACGATCACGCGCCGGTCATCCGGCGTGGCCGTCGGCCGACTTGTCGGATTGGGCTGCGGCCCATGCATAGAATTCGACATCGTCTTGCATCATCTTCATCGCATCGCCCGAGCCCCCGTCGGAGGCGGCGACGATATCCAAGTCCTCGAAGCTCGGCCGCTCGCCGCTCGGCGAAAGCGGTCGGTGGCCTGCGGCGAGCGCGAGCCACAAGCCGGCCGCGAGGACGGCGGCGCCGGCCGTGCCGGCGGCGGGCCATAAGGCCACGCCGAATAACCGCGTTCGCGGGCGGCGCGCCGCCGCGAGCGCGGCATGGCGCGCCTGCGTCAGGCGCGAGCGCATCCGCATGTCGACGGCGGCGACGCTGTCGTCGAACAGCCTGCGGCTGCGCTCCTCCAGCGGCGTCTTGGAATCCTCGCCCATCACCATACCTCGCCCAATTGTTCGCGCAGGGTGTGCACGGCGCGCCAATAGTGCGTCTTGACGCTGCCTTCCGAGCACCCCATCGCACGCGCCGCCTCGGCCACATCCATGCCTTCGAAATTTCGCAGCGCGAACGCCTCGCGCTGCCTCGCCGGCAGGTTGCGCAGCGAGACCTCGAGCTGCTCGAGCGCTTGCGCAAGCATCAACTTCTCCGGTATCGCCGGGCTCGAGTCCGCCGCGTGCTCGAGCGGATCCTGCGCCTCGTTCTGCGGATCGTCCTTCGGTCCGGGACGCCAGACCATGAGGCGCTTGCGCACCGTGCGGCGCCGCTGTAGGTCGCGAATGCCGTTGCCGAGAATTCGGTAGAATAGCGGCCGCCATTCGACGCTGGGCTTCGCCGCATAATTGCGCGCCAGTTTCAGCATCGCGTCCTGAACGACATCGAGCGCATCGTCAGCGTCGCGCAAAGCCACTTGAGCAATGCGAAAGGCGCGGTGTTCGATTTCCAGCAAGAATCTGTCGAGCTCTCGCGAATGGTCCAGAACCGCGTCCTTTAGTGCCGTGGCCGGGTCGTCCCAGGCCATCAAGGCGTTTGTCAGCGTAGCAAAGTGCGTCATGCCCTGTCCTCAACGCCATCGACGGATCTCGATGCATACGCGTATAAACGCCGACAGGCCTTCGAGGTTGACCGCGCGGTTCGCGTTAGATCAGCGACTTACGCACATTGGCGATGACTTGCCTTGTAACACTTCCGCCATACATCTCAATGCCGAATACAGAGGGTACCGTAACCACTTGAATAATATATGTTTGTTTGATTTCGCACACTTTTTCGCCATTTTGAATGCGCACCGAAACAGAACGGGCACTTGGGTATGTTGATCCCGGGTTCTCAACAGACTTATCCACAACTACTGTGGAAAAAGACGACATGGTGATTTTGCGGATCGCTGTGGATACGCCGCTGCGGCGCCTGCTCGATTATTTGCCGCCGACGCACGCTCCTCTGCAGGACGCGCTCAAGCCGGGCGTGCGCGTGCGCGTTCCGTTCGGCCGCAGGCAACTGGTCGGCATTCTGGCCGCGGTCGCGGAAGAATCCGCGATCGCGGCGCCTAAGCTCAAGGCGGCGCTCGAGATTCTGGACCGGCACCCGGTCTTCGATGCGGTTACGTTCGACCTGCTCTGCTGGGCGGCCGAGTACTACCACCACGCGATCGGCGAAGTGTTTGCCGCGGCCTTGCCGGCTATGCTGCGGGCCGGGCAGGCCGCCGCAAGCGACCGGCCGTGCTGGGACCTGACGCCGGCGGGACGAACGGAAAGCGAAACACCGTCGAATCGGCGCGCACCCAAGCAGCGCGCCTTGCTCGCATGGCTGCGCGAACATGGCGTTCAGGCGGCCCTCGATCTTGCCGTGCGATTTTCCGCCGCGGACATTCGCGCGAGCGCCGCGCGCGGATGGATAGCACTGGCCCGCGATTCGGCCAGCGCCGTCGTCGCCGTCGCCGCCGCGGCGCCCGCGCCGCGCGAGCGCCGCGGCGCGCTCTGCCTGACGCCCCCGCAGCAACAGGCGATCGACGCGATTCTCGCGACGCGCAATCGGTTCGCCGTCCACCTGCTGCACGGGGTCACCGGCAGCGGCAAGACCGAGGTGTACATGCGGGTCATTGCCGCAGCCATCGCCGATGGCGGCCAGGCGCTCGTCCTCGTGCCCGAGATTTCGTTGACGCCGCAGCTCGTCGAGCGCTTCCGCAAGCGGTTCGAGGCCGAGCCGGCGACTTTGCATTCGGCGCTCGCGGGGTCCGAGC
>DAIDVO010000119.1 GCA_027456085.1 Steroidobacteraceae bacterium
TGTGCCGAACGGCCTCATCGAGCGCTGCGCGCGCGAGCCCCACGGCGGCGCCGGCAACGGAGACGCGGAATACCGCGAGTGTCGCGAGCACGAGGTCGAGACCGCGGCCCGGTTGCCCAAGCCGCGCGTCGGCCGGCAACGCGACGTTGTCGAAGTGTATTTCTGCGAGCACGTGCGGCGCGATTATATCCGGGGTTCGGGTCACGGAGACGCCCGCCGTGTCGGCCGGCACCAGCACCATCGTGTGTCCGCTCGCCTCCTTGGCGAACACGACGTAGAAGGCGGCGGCACCGCCGTTCGAAATGAACGACTTCGATCCGTGCAGCCGCAGGCCATCGGCCGACTCCACGAGTTCGGTGGCGACGGCCTTGAGGTCGGAGCCGGCCTGCTCCTCGGTCAGCGCCAGTGCCGCGAGCGCATCGCCGCTCGCCACCCGCGGCAGCCAGGTCTCGCGCTGCGCGTCGGAGCCGGCCACGGAGATCGCGTAGCTGCCGATGCCTTGGAGCGCGAACAATGAATCGAGGTGCGCGGACGTCGCCATCAGCACCTCCCGCACCACGCAGATCGCGAGCGGGTCGAGCCGCGGCGAGGCCCCGCCATACGCGGCCGGTACCATCAGGGCGCTCAGGCCGCTTTTCTTCAGCTCAGCAAGCACGCCCGGGTGCACCGTACTCATTTCGTCAGCTTCCTGCGCGAGAGGCTCGACGGCACGCGCAAGTTTACGTGCTTGAGCCTGAATGAGCAGGTAATCCGGATCGAGGTCGAAATTCATGTGGCGGTGTCCCTTGGAATTCTTTACGGAGGCAGGCGGCGGGTGGGTCGGACGCGGCTATGGCGTGCGTTTCTTGCGGCCCTCGAATTGCGCCGGGCGCTTTTCCATGAATGCGCTCGCACCCTCGATCATGTCCTTCGAGCCAATCGCCTGAACCAGCATCCCGAGGCCCGTGTGGTAGGCGTCCCGGCACTGATTCCACCAGACATTCGAGCTGATCTTCGCGATTTCCAGATAGCGTGGGCTCATGCGCAGGAGCTCATCGGCCCACTTCGTTACTTCGGCCTCCAATTGATCCGCTGCGACGACGGCATTGATCCAGCCCAAGGCGAGCGCCTCGCGCGCCGGGTAGCGGCGGCAGAGGAAGGCGACTTCCTTGGCGCGTTTCTCGCCGATGCTCATCGCCAGGAAATTCGTACCCCCCAGGACCGGCGCACTGCCGATACGCACCCCCGTCTGGCCAAAGGTCGCATGCTCGGCGGCGATCGCCAGATCGCATGCGACGACCAGTTCGTTGCCGCCGCCCGCGGCGGCGCCGTTGACAGCGGCGATCACGGGGCGGGGGCTCGTGCGAATCGCCTCGTATAAATGCAGGGATCCATAGAACATGCTGCGCAACGCCTGCGGATCGGGATTGCTGAGGTCGGCCAGATAACCGCCGGCACAGAAGGCCTTGCCGGTTCCCGTCAACACAATGACGCCGCAATCGCTCGCAGCCTCGATCGCCGCGGTCAATTCGTGCGCCATCGATGCGTCGTATGCGTTCATGCGCTCCGGGCGATTGAGCCGAATCCACGCGACTTCGCCCCGCCGGTCAACTTCGATGTCCGCCATTGCATCGCCCCCGAGTTGGTTTGTCGCCGCTTGACATTCCCGGTAGTCTGTGGAAACTTTGAACAAAGTTCAAGGCTTGCTTGAGTTCAGCAAGTTAATTGGTACAAGTTAATTGGTAATTGGGGAGGGTCTTCACCGAGTTGCGCCAGGAGTCGTGGTGGGCCATGCGGTGCTGCGATGCGGGATGCCGCGGCCACCTTAGAGCCCTGCGGCGGCGCCGGCCGCATCCGGCAGGCGGAATTCTATCCGTCGGGTAGGGTCTCTCCATAGTGCAATTTTTGTTATTTTCAGGGCATGACTTTGGTGGAAGGCTGATCGACTGACAATCATGGAGTGCGTCAAATGACTAATGAGACCGCGGCACCGCGTGTGGTTTTTGATCCGACGAAGCTGGAACAGCTCAATGTCTCCAAGGACTATCCGATGGAGCCCGCAGACTTCAAGCGGCTTTTCACCTACAACAGCTATTGCGAAATGGCGCACGTCGACAAGCGGGGCTATCCGATCGTCACCCCGATGTTCTACGTCATCCACGACGGCTTTGTACAGATGAGCAGCATTCAGAAACATCGGCACAAGGTCCATCATTTGATAGAGAACCCGAAGATTTCCGTCAGCATTCACAACGACGGCTGCAATCTTCGTCATCAGAAGGCCATCCTGATGATAGGCCACGCTGAGGTGTACACCGACGACGCGGCGATGCGCGAAATTCATTGGGCGATCATCGACAAGTACTGGACCGAACTCAAGGGCAAGGAAGAGCGCGAAGCGGCGTTCGCCGCGGTGCATACGCCGCTGCGCGCGATCATCAAGGTCCATCCGGAGAAGTTGATGACGTGGGACTTCGGCAAGATGGTACAGGCTTACGATCCTGGCGTGTGGTTTGGCGAGGCACACAAGCTGGAAGAGGCGGCCAAGACCCGTCCTCTGTGATCCTCTACTGCGCCCGGCATCGTTGCCGGCAAAGGTAAGTAAGCCGCGGGCCGGGGTAAACCAAGTTAAAGGGGACCGAGACTATGGGTCGATGGGACGACAAATCCGTTCGGGCGGCACGCAAGTGGGCCAGCTGGAAGATGCAGGAGTATCCCCTGCACGACCGGGTGCTGACCAAGATCATCGAGGACAAGGCGCGCAAGCACCCGGATCGGGTCGTGTTCCAGTTCCGGGACGACCCGATCACCAGCGGCGAACTCAATGAACGGGTGAACAAGGCGGCGAATGGCCTCCTGAAGCTCGGCGTGAAGCCGGGCGACAAGGTGGCGATCATGCTGCCGAATTGCCCCGAGTTCCTGTACAGCTGGTTCGGCGCCAACAAGGTCGGCGCCGCTGAAGTGCCGATCAACGTGGCGCTAAAGGGCGCTGGGCTTGCGTACCAGATCGACCAGTCCGATTCGGTGGTGCTCATTGCCCACACGGAATATCTCGACCGTCTCGGGGAAATCGCCGCCGGGCTCAAGAAGCTGCGGCACGTCGTCTTCATGGAGGGAGCGGGTCGAAAAGACGCGTTGCCTTCATGGCCCGGGCTGGAGCGCCTGACCTACCAGGAGTTCGCCGCAGGCTCGGCCGATACGCCCAAAGTGACGGTCCATTACAGCGATCTGGCCACGGTGCTCTACACGTCCGGTACCACGGGCGTCTCGAAGGGCGTGGAAATGAGCCACCACTACTGGTACTCCATCTGGCAGGAGTCGGTGCGCTACGCGCGCTATACGGAAGATGACGTGTTGTACACCGGCTTGCCGTTCTTCCACGGGAATGCGCAAGGCATCACGGTCGGCCCGGCCGTGCTCGCCGACGCCAAGGCAGTCATCGTCGAGCGGTTCTCGGCGAGCCAGCTGTGGGACGATTGCCGGCGCTGGAACTGCACCGAGGCGAACTACATCGGCGGCATCATACCGATCCTGCTGAAACAGGACCCGCGCGACGACGATGCCGACAACCCGGTGCGGCTGATGGTGGGCGCCGCCGCGCCCGCGGACGAATGGCATGCATTTCAGAAGCGCTTCGACACGAAGCTGCTGGAAGTGTACGGGATGACGGAGTGCTACTGTTGTCTTGCCAGTCCGTACGATGCTCCACGCGCAGGTTCCTGCGGCCAGGCGATTACCGGCTGGGATGTCCGCGTCGTCGATGACGACGACCAGGACTGTCCGCCGAACGCCGTGGGAGAGATCATCACGCGCTCGAACAAGATGTTCGTGGGCACGACCGGCTACTACAAGAAGCCGGAGGCGACGCTCGAGCTCTTTAAAAACGGCTGGATACATACCGGTGACCTGGGCCGCCGGGACGAGGACGGATATTTCTACTTCGCGGACCGCAAGAAACAGGCGATCCGGCGCCGTGGCGAGAATATCTCGTCGTTCGAGGTCGAGGCCGTCATCGGCACTCATCCGGCGGTGCTGGAATCCTGCGTCGTCGGCGTGCCATCGGACTTGGGCGAGGAGGAAGTCAAGGCCGTGGTCGTGTTCAAGCCCGGACAGAAGGCGACGGCGGAGGAACTGATACGCTGGTGCGAGCCGCGGATGGCCTACTTCGCGATTCCGCGCTATATCGCGGTCCGCGATTCGCTGCCGAAGACGCCGAGCGAGCGCGTGGAGAAGTTCAAGCTCAAGTCTTAAGGGATTACCGAAGATTGCTGGGATCGCGAAAAGGCCGGCATCAAGCTCAGCCGATGACGGAGGCCGTGCCTGCGCCGCCGACGCGCGATTGGACGTAACGCATTCTCTATGGGGGAGGATATGACATGACGGATAAGCAAGAAGGCGTGACCCGCAGGCAGGTACTCATCGGTGCCGGTGCGGCAACCGTGTCGCTCGGCGCAGTGGCGCTGCATTCCTCGATAGCACAAGCGGCCGGCAAGTGGGATCACGAGGCCGATATCGTGGTCGTCGGCAGCGGTGCCGGCGGCTCGGCGGCCGCCATCGTCGCGCACGACAACGGCGATTCCGTGATGGTGCTTGAAAAGGCGCCGATTCCCGGCGGCACCGCGGCCAAATCGGCGGGTGTGCTCTGGATTCCGAACAACTTCGCCCTGCGCGCACGAAACATCGACGACAAGCGCGCAGATTGCGTCCGATTCATGGCGCGGTATTCCTATCCCGAGCGCTACAATCCGACGCAGCCGCACCTGGGAATCGGTGCGCGCGAGCTGTCGATGCTCGAAGCGTTCTACGACAACGCCTCGCCCACGGTCGAGCGCTTGCGCAGGATCGGAGCCCTAAAAGTCGCGGAGTGGCGGATGTTCGCGCTGGACAAGCCCGCGACCGACTACCTGCCGAACGTGCCCGAGAACAAGGTGCCGGCGGGTCGTACGCTGGGCCCCCTCAAATCCGACGGAAAGACCGTGGGTCAGGGTTCGGACCTCATGGTGCAACTGAACGGCGCACTGCGGACGCTGAACATTCCACTGCTGTTGGGCCACCGCGTGGCGCGGGTGGTCGTCAACGACGCCGGCCGGGTCGTCGGCGTAGAGGCAGAAGTGGCCGGAAAAATGGTGACCGTGCGCGCGCGCAAGGCGGTGATCTTCGGATCCGGCGGCTATGCGCACAATCCGGAATTTGTTGCGACCTACCAGCGCGTGCCGATCTTTGGCGCGTGTGCGCAACCGTGGTCGACCGGAGATTTCATCAACATCGCGGGCGCCGCGGGCGCGCGCTTCGGCTACATGGCCGGCGCCTGGCGCACGCAGGTTTTGCTCGAAGAGGCGCTGCAGAATCCGAATCTGGCGGCCGGCGTGTACTACCCGCCCGGCGACTCCATGGTGCAGGTCAACCGGTATGGCAAGCGGGCGGTCGACGAGAACCGCGATTACAACGACCGCACCGAGGTGCATGCCTTCTTCGATCCGACCGAAGTCGAATATCCCAATCATCTGATGTTCATGATCTACGATCAACGCACCGCGGACGCCTACGCGGGGGTATACCCGCTGCCGGAGACGCCCACGGGTGCGCCGTACGTCATCGGCGCCGATACGCTCGAGCGCCTGGCGACGAAGCTCGCCGAGCGTTTGCAACAGGTGTCGCCGGGGACCGGCAACGTCTCGCTCGCCGGCAACTTCACCGCCAACCTGCAGGCGACGATCGAGCGCTTCAACGGTTTCGCGCGTGCCGGCAAGGACGAGGATTTCGGTCGCGGCAAGTACGCCTACGATACCGAGTGGCACGATGTATTCTCGCCGATGCGCGCCGGCACGAAGTGGCCGGTGAACCCGTGGCCGAACCGCACGATGCACCCGCTCGCCGCAAAGGGACCGTACTACGCGATCATCCTTGCGAGCGGCGCGCTCGATACCAACGGCGGCCCCATGATCGATGCCAAGGGACGCGTGCTGAATACCAAGGACGAGCCGATCCCGGGGCTGTTCGGCGCTGGGAACTGCATCGCCAGTCCCTCGCGTTATGCCTACTATGGCGCCGGGCACACGCTCGGTTCGGCGGTTACCTGGGGCTCGATCGCAGCCAACTCCGCACACCTCGAGAAGCCGAGCGCCGCCTGATGAAGCCATCGGGACTGCAGCCAAGATGGCTGCCCGCCGCGCTCGCGTTCATGTCGGCAACGGCGCTTGGCGGTACGGTGAGCTTCCAGAAGGACGTGATGCCTGTGTTCATGGCGCGCTGCGTGATGTGTCATGTCGAAGGGGCTGAACAGGAGAACTTGAGCCTGTACCCGGACGCCTGGGCGCAGTTGGTTGGTGTGCCCTCCAAGGAGAGCGGGCTTAAGCGCGTCGAGCCGGGCGCGCCTGACAAGAGCTACCTCTACTTGAAGGTGCAGGGTACGCAGTTGAAAGCGGGCGGCAGTGGCGCGCGCATGCCGTTCCAGCAGGATCCCCTCACACCTGCGGAACTCGCTCTGCTGCGCCAGTGGATCGAAGAAGGCGCGCAGCGGAACTGACGGTAAGGAGTTGCAAAGTGGACAACGACGTTCAGACGGTGGTCAAATCGCTATTAGGCAGGATCGACGAGTTGGAAAGCCGCGCGGCATTACGCGATCTGGTCACGGATTACTGCATAGGCTTCGACACGCACGACTGGGATCGATTCATTTCGATCTGGCACCAGGATGCGGTGTGGGACATCGGCCCGCCGTTTGGCTCCTTCGAGGGCCATGCAGGGATTCGCAAGGCCGTCGTCGACGTCCTTTATCCGGTTTGGCGCGAGACCCATCATCTGACGTCGAATCTGCGATTGACCTTCGCCGGCGCCGACCGGGCCCACGGCACGTGCAATGTCGATTGCATGGGGGCGACCAAGGACAACGTCGTGCAGATGATCAGCGCAACCTACACGGACGATTTCGAACGCCGCAACAAGGTCTGGAAAATTGCCAGACGGGGTGTCGTGATCCACTACTTCAATCCGATCCCGGGTGCGCAAATGACCGCCCCCGGTTCGTCCTGAGTTCGGTGCGCGGCGCATGACGCACATCGCGGCAACGGCCCTGCGGCCCGGCATCGGCGAGATGCTGGAGACGATCATCGGCGGCGATTCGCTGAGCGACGAACAGGCGCATTCGCTCGTCGGCGACGCCCCACTCGACGAACTCGTGGCGGCGGCCGGCCGCGTTCGCGACCTGGCATCTGCGCAAGTCGTCAGCTATTCGCCGAAGGTCTTTCTGCCGTTGACGTTCCTGTGCCGGGACTCGTGCCACTATTGCACCTTCGCGAAGGCGCCGCGTTCGCTGAAGGCGCCCTACATGCTGATCGAGGAGATGATTGCCGTCGCCAAGGCCGGCGCTGCGGTGGGGTGTCGCGAGGCGCTGTTCACGCTCGGCGACCAGCCGGAATTGCGCTACCGGGCCGCGCGCCAGGCCCTTGCGCGACTTGGGCACAGCACGACCTTGAGCTACCTTGCGGAGGCTGCGCGCAAGGTCTATGAGGCGACCGGACTGCTGCCGCATGTGAACCCGGGTCTCATGGACCTAACGGCTCTGGCGGCGCTACGCGAGGTCTCGGTATCGGCCGGCTTGATGCTCGAATCGACGGCGGAGCGCCTGGGTGAGAAAGGCGGCCCGCACTACGGGTCGCCCGACAAGAGTCCGGCAGCGCGCCTCGCCACGCTGCGCGATGCCGGCCGTCTGCGCATTCCGTTCACGACCGGCATTCTGATCGGCATCGGCGAGACGCGGCGCGAACGGATCGAATCCTTGCTCGCAATTCGCGCTTTGCATGAGGAGTTCGGTCACATCCAGGAAGTCATCGTTCAGAACTTCGTGCCCAAACCCGGGACGCGTATGTCCGGCGCAGCCGCACCCTCGCTGGATGAGCACCTCTGGACGATTGCGGCCGCGCGGTTGATCTTCGGCCCGGCCATGAACATCCAGGCACCGCCGAACCTGCGGCCAAGCGGCCTGCGCCAACTGATCGATGCCGGCATCAACGACTGGGGCGGCGTTTCACCGGTCACTCCGGACCATGTCAATCCGGAGGCGCCGTGGCCCGAACTCGAGCGTCTGCGGGAGGTCACGGAGTCTGCGGGCAAGACCCTGGTGCCCCGCCTTGCGATCTATCCATACTATGCGCGCCGCGTCGACGAGTGGGCCGCGCCGGGCTTGCGCACGGCGATCATCCGGGGCATCGACGGCGAAGGCTTCGCGCGTGAGGACCACTGGTGTCCCGGAGCCGCGACGAGCGGTCTGCCGGCCGAGCAGTTGCGGCTCCTGCGCCCGCCTTCGCTGCGGCCGATCGGCGCGCTCGACAGGCTGGTGTTCCGCGCTCGCGACGGCGAGAGGCTCGGCGAATCAGAGATCACGCGGCTGTTCTCGGCCCGCGGCGAACAGTTCACGCGGGTGGTGGCGGCCGCCGACGCGCTGCGCCGGCAAATGAGCGGCGATACGGTCACCTATGTGATCAACCGCAATATCAGTTACACCAACATTTGCTATTTCAAATGCGGTTTCTGCGCTTTTTCGAAGGGGCAGGGCAGCAACGATCTGCGCGGGCCGCCGTACAACCTCGATCTCGGCGTCATCGCAGAACGCGTGCGCGAGGCGCGGGAGCGGGGTGCGACGGAAGTGTGCATGCAGGGCGGCATCCACCCGAGCTACACCGGCGAGACGTATCTCGACATCTGCCGTGCGGCCAAGGCCGCGGTGCCCGAAATCCACGTCCATGCGTTCTCGCCGCTCGAGATCTGGCAGGGTGCGAAGACATTGGACCTGCCGCTGCGCGATTATCTGCAGAAGCTGAAAGCGGCCGGACTTGCAACGCTCCCGGGTACGGCTGCCGAGATTCTCGACGACGAAGTGCGCGCGGTCATCTGCGCGGACAAAATCAATACGCGCGAATGGCTGCAGGTGATCGAGACCGCGCACGAGGTCGGATTGCGGACGACGGCGACCATCATGTTCGGGCATATGGAAAAGCCGGTGCACTGGGCGCGACACCTGCTCGCCGTGCGCGACCTGCAGGCGCGCACGGGCGGGTTCACCGAGTTCGTGCCGCTGCCCTTCGTGCACATGGAAGCCCCCATGTACCGCAAGGGCTTGGCGCGCAAGGGACCGACGTTCAGGGAGGCCGTGCTCATGCACGCCGTCGCGCGGCTCACGCTGCATCCGCATATCACCAATATCCAGGCATCCTGGGTCAAGATGGGCGGCGAAGGCGTGCTCGCATGCCTGCGGGCCGGTGCCAATGACCTCGGCGGCACCTTGATGAACGAGTACATTTCACGGTCCGCGGGTGCAAGCCATGGCCAGGAGATGCTGCCTGCCGAGCTCGAGCGCATGATTGCGAGCATCGGACGCAACGCCAGTCGGCGGACGACTTTGTATGGCGCGATTCCGGCCCCGCGGCACGCCGCTGCGCGGGTGGACGGTCGGCGCGCTTACGCCGGGTTGGATCAATCTTCGGGAGTGGTGTCTTGATCAAAATCGGCTACAAGGCGTCCGCCGAGCAGTTTGGGCCCAGCGATCTGCTGCGCTTTTCGGTGCTCGCCGAGAAGCACGGCTTTGATTCCGTGTTCATCAGCGATCACTTCCAGCCGTGGCGGCACACGGGCGGCCATGCGCCGTTCTCGCTTTCGTGGATGGGAGCGCTCGGCGCGAGCACATCCCGAATCCGGATCGGCACCAGCGTTCTGACCCCGACCTTCCGCTATCACCCTTCGATCATCGCGCACGCATTCGGCACGCTCGGTGCGATGTTTCCGGGCCGGATCATCTTGGGGATCGGCACCGGGGAGTCGCTGAACGAAGTGCCTGCGACCGGCATGCAGTGGCCGGAACCCAAAGAACGGTCTGCGCGCCTGCGCGAGGCCATCAAGCTGATCCGCCAGCTGTGGACGGAAGATCGCGTTTCGTTCCAAGGCGATTACTATCGCACCGAAAAAGCGACGATCTACGATCGACCCCCGCAGATGGTGCCGATTTACGTCGCCGGCGCCGGGCCGCTCATTGCAAAGTACGCCGGGTCCACCGCCGATGGCTTCATTTGCACCAGCGGCAAGGCTCCGGAGCTGTATACCGGCACGCTGCTGCCCAACCTGCAAGCCGGTATCGAGGCCGCCAAACGCGATCCAGCGTCGGTCGAGCGCATGATCGAGCTCAAGGTGTCGTTTGATACCGATGCAAAACGGGCATTGGAGGATACGCGCCAGTGGGCGGCGCTGGCGCTGTCGCCCGAGGAAAAGATGTCGGTCGAGGATCCGCTCGAGATGGAGGCACTGGCCGACAGTCTGCCCGCCGAACGCGCCGCCAAGCGCTGGATCGTCTCCACCGACCCGGATGAGCACGTGGAGAAAATCGCCTTTTACGTCGGGCTCGGTTTCCAGCATCTGGTGTTTCACGCGCCGGGCCCGGACCAGGAGCGCTTCCTGCGCTTGTATGCAGAGCAGGTGCTGCCGCGACTGCGGGCGCGCTTCGATTGACGCGGCGAGCTGCAGCGGCTCCGCTCAAGCTCGAGGTCATCGCCGTCCCCGGTCTGCCGCTGGTGCGCGCGGGAGATGACCTCGTCCGTCTGCTGGATCAAGCGCTGGGCGCCGGCGGCCTCGAACTGCGCGATCGCGATGTGGTCGTGTTTGCGCAGAAGATCATTTCCAAGAGCGAAGGGCGCAGCGTCGAGCTCGCGGCGGTCGAGCCGTCGCAGCGAGCCCGCGAAATCGCGGCGCGGGTGCGCAAGGATCCGCGCCTGGTGGAACTCGTGCTGCGCGAGTCCAAGCGCATCGTGCGCGAGGCGCCCGACGTCCTGATCGTCGAACATGCGCTCGGCATGATCATGGCGAATGCGGGCATCGACCAGTCGAATGTCGCGGACTCGGCCGGCGGCGAGCGCGCGTTGCTGCTGCCGGCCGATCCGGATGCGAGCGCCGAGCGCCTGCGCCGCGGACTGGCCGAGCGCTATGGGCGGCAGATCGCGGTGATCATCAACGACAGCTTCGGACGGCCGTGGCGTCTCGGTACGGTCGGCGTTGCGCTCGGCTGCGCCGGGTTGCCCGCACTCCTCGATATGCGCGGTACGCCGGACTTGTTCGGCCGAACCCTGCGGGTGACCGTGATCGCCTATGCCGACGAGATCGCGGCGACCGCGTCCTTGCTGATGGGGCAGGGGCGCGAGGGGCAGCCCGTGATCATTGTGCGCGGGCTCGCTGCCGGCGGCCCGCCGCTGCCCGCGGCCTCGATCCTGCGCGCGCCGCGCGACGATCTATTCCAGTAGGCGCGCCCCATCCTCTCAGTCCGGCAGTTCGAAGACGTACAGCGCGTTGCCCCCCTGCGGCTGGTAGATGTCCGGGCTCAGTCGCGCCGTCATCAGCTTGAACACACCCATGCCCGTCGGCACCGCAACGTACTGCTTGCCGTTGACGGCATAGGTGATCGGGTAGCCGTGCAGAGCCGCACCGAGGCGGGTTTGCCACAGGATCTTGCCGGTAGCCGCGTCGAACGCCTTGAAGTAGCGGTCCAGGTCGCCGACAAAGGCGAGGTCTCCCGCGGTCGTCAGCACGCCGGTCAGGAACATCGCACGCTGCGTGTAGGTCCAGCGCTGCTTCATCGTGCGCAAGTCCCAGGAACTCAGTCTGCCGAGCTTGCCGTTCGCGCCGGGCATTTCGTAGACCCGTGAGTCGCCGCCGTAGCCACCGTAACCCACCACCATCTTCACGTCGCGGCCGACGAAATCCGCGCACAGCTGGTGCAGCGGGATGATCAGCGAGGTGGTCTTCGGATCGTATGCGCTGGCCTGCCAATTGTGCCCGCCGTAAATGCTCGGGCAAACGGACACCACGTCGCCGATCTTGGCGTCGATGATGTCCTGGCGATACTTGACATGCCCGGTGCGCTTGTCGAGCGTCTGGAACATGTTCTGGTACATGGTCGGGGTGAAGTCGACGAATTTGCCGGTGTCGCGGCGCAGCTTCCAGAGAATGCCGTCTTTGCCGATCGCGAACAGGTACTTCTTGCCGTCGAGGTCGACGAGAACGCGCTCGAACACGGTATCCATGTCGAGCGATTCGCCGGCCACGTGCTGGTAGTACCAGACGATCTTGCCGGTCTTCGGATCGAGCGCGAGTGTCGAGTCGGTATATAGCGCGGCGTCGAGCGGCGTCATGTGCCGGCTCGCGGCGACCCAGGGCTTTGCCTGCGCCGTGCCGATGTAGAAGAGCTTGAGCACGGGGTCGTAGCTTCCCGCGATCCAGGTGTCGCCGCCGGCGCGCAAGTCGGGAGGCAGGCCGGCCCAGGACGCATTGTTCGGATCGCCGGGCAGCGCGATCGTCGAGGTTCGCCAGAGTTCCTTGCCGGTATCCGGGTCGTGGCCCGTGATGAAACAGCCCCCGCGCTTGAAGCGCTCGCAGCCATTGATGCCGCTCACGACCACGCCATCGGCAATCACGGGCCCGGCAGTATGCGTGTAGCCCTCCTTGTAGTCGGCCTTGAGCGTGCGCCAGACCTGCTTGCCGGTACGCGCATCCAGCGCAACGATGGCGGCGTCGTAGGTCGACAGAAATATCTTGTCCTTGTAGATGGCGATGTTGCGCGTCGGGCCGCCGAGGGTCTCGGATTCCGGCGGGAACGGATAGGCGTACTGCCAGATCAAGTCGCCGGTCGCGGCATTCAAAGCCTGGACGATGTTGCCCGGATGGGTCAAGTACATGATCCCGTCATGCACCAGCGGCGTCGTCTCGTTGCTGCCGTCGTGCATCGTCAGCACCCACGCAAGCTTCAGCCGCTTGACGTTGGCGCGCGTGATCTGCTTGAGGGGGCTGTAGCCCTTGCCGTCGAGCGTGCGCCGCCAGCTGAGCCAGTCGGCCGCCGGGGGATCGCGCAGCATCGCGTCGGTGACCGGGCGGAAGTTCTTGACTTCCTGGTTGACGAAGCCTTGCGCCCGTTGCGCATCGCCGGCGATGCTTGCCGCACCGTGCCAACTTTGCCAATTGGCGCCGGACGCGAGGGTTGAAACCTGTTGCGCCATCGCCGGCTTCCACTTGTTTCCCATCACGGCGCCCCCGACGGTGAGCGTCGCGCCGGCGCGCAGCTGCGTATCGCCGGCCGCGGCGCCGTTGACGCGCAGGATATGGGCCGTGAGTGCGATGGCTGCCTCGTCGCTCAGGCTGCCCGGCGCCATCGGCGGCATGTTGGCGCGGATCTGCGCGAATAGATCAGCAATCGGATGATTGCCCCATTTCGCGAGGAAGTTCGGACCGGCAAGCTCGGGACCGTGGTCCGTGCCCTTCAGCGTCAGGTGGTGGCACTCGCCGCAACTCTGCGCATAGGCGTGCTTGCCCGCGGCCGCCTGCTGTTCGGTATATACGCCCTGGCCGGCCGGCAGCGGAGCAGCCGCGGATGCGCCTGCGGCGGTCAAGGCAAGCAGCAGGATACATTTCTTGTACACGGCTTTCCCCAACCGGCTCAAGGCAATCGCCCAATTTGGGCCTAGAAGCTCTGCGTGAGCCGCACGCCGTAGGTCAACGGCGCGACCGGAGTCGCGTATGTCCACAAGCCGCCGAAGCCGACGGCGGCTCCCACGTCGTATGCCTGTGTCCATGCGTCGTTCTTGGTCAGGTTCATGCCGTATACGCTGATGCGCGTTTGCTTGATCTGGTAGTTGACCGAGCCGTTGACGATGTTTTGATGCGCGTTGCGGCTCTGCGGCGAGTTGAAGAACGTGAGTTCCTCCGGCCCGACATAGTGATAGTCGAGCTGCACCGAGGCTTTACCGCTGCCCATGGCCCATTCGTATGCAGGCGTCACCGTGGCCGTGATGGGCGGCGCCCGCCGCAGGTGCAGGTGCGACAAATCCGTGCCGCTCACCGGGTCCACCAATTTGTCATACCGCGCATGCAGATAACCGACATTGCCGGCTACCGTAAAGCCCGGAGCAATGTTCGCCGCTACGTCGAGTTCCGCGCCCCAAATGGTTGCCGAGGATGCGTTGACGACCAGCGTTTCCTGGCCGGTGCCGCCGCTCGTCGGGATGCTCTCCTCTTCCTGTTTGTTCTTATACTTCATGTCGAAGATCGAGGCGTTGACGCGCAGCCGGTGATCGAGGAACTCCGACTTCCAGCCGGCTTCGTAGTTGTCCACCTTCTCGGGGTTGTACGGCGTCGAGGCGGCTCCATAGGTGCCGGGCCTGCCGTCAAAGCCGCCGGCGCGAAAGCCTTCCGAATAAAGCACATAGCCCATCATGTCGGGCGTGAATTTGTAGGTGAGGCTCGCCTTCGGCGTGAACTGCGACCAGGATTTCCTGAACGGGCTGTCGAGGTTCCCGCCGGCCGGGAGTTCACCTGGTCCAACCATCGATGGGTCGATCACGCCGCTCGATACCTTGTCCTGCGTGTACCGGCCGCCGACGGTCAGCGTCCACTGGTCGGTAAATTTGTAGTTGCCCTCGAAGAAGCCGGCGTAGGAATCGGTCTTTTGCTGGACTGTCTGTAGCACCGGGATGACAGTGCCGGGGGGCACGACCGATGGGCCGTACAAGAAATCACCGAATCCGATGAAGCTCGTCAGGTCGATGCGGTAACCGGAGTTCCAGCCGTAGAGGCCGATCGTGTAGGACAGCGGTCCACTGCCGAAGTGCGAAAGCCGTAGTTCGTGACTATGCTGGTAATAGGTGGCGGGTCGATAGGTCGAATAGAGCGTCAGCGGCGTGCCGTCCCAGTCTTGGAACGCATTTTCGGCGGTCTTGAAGTAGCCGAACAGGTAGTCGATCTTGTATGCCGGCGCTATGTCGTAGGCGACGTGCAGTGTGTGCATCTGGGTATTGAAGAACGCGGGCTCCGGGGCCTGGTTGCTCGGCGTCACGTACCGGTTGCCGGACTGCGGCGAGGTCAACGACTGCGCGCATTGGTGATAATAGAAGCACCACACCTGGTTCGGCTGCGCCATATTCATCTGAATGTCGGTGTCCTGGTTCTGCCAGGTCCGGTCGTAGCGGTAAGTGACCTGAAGGTCCTTCGTCACTTTCCACAGGAAGCTCGGCGACAGCGACTTGAAATCCTGTGCGCCCACCGACTTGCCGGTGGTCGAGTCGAAGTAATAGCCGTCGCGAGAGCGCTTGGCGGCGGACAGCTTGAACGCGAATGAATCGCTGACCGGCAGATTGACGTAGCCGTCCAATTCCGTGTCGTTGTAATTGCCATAGCCGACGCGAAAGCTGCCGCTGAGTGCGTCGGTCGACGGTTGGATGCGATTGGCGATGATCACGCCCGCGATCGTATTGCGGCCGAACAACGTGCCTTGCGGTCCGCTCAATATCTGCAGGCTCTGAAGATCGAGCGCCTTGATCATCGCGCCGGAATTCACGCCGATGAAAATGCCGTCGACGACCACGCCCACGGCGGGGTCGAAGCTCTTTTCAACGTCGGTAGTGCCGATGCCGCGGATCGCGATGGCCGCCGGACTGCCGGGACCCTGTTGCAAATCGTCTATTTGGACATTGGGGGCGGTTTCCGCGAAGTTGCGCAGGTCCGTATCGAACCGCGCCGCCAAGTCCTTCGAAGTCAACGCGGTCATGGATCCGGGGACGTCCTGCATGTTCTCCCGGTGCTTGCGCGCGGTAACGATCACTTCTTGGAGCATCGTATCCTCGGCATAGGCTGTCGCGACCTGCAGCGCGGCCGCCACCCCAAGCGTCAGCCCGATTGCCACGCATCCACTCGACCTGAATGTTCGCTTACCCATACTCCCTCTCCATCCGGCAAACAGATTTTTTGAAAATAAGCCAGCGCAGGTACATTAAACTTCTTGTTGGCAACCAGCAAGCACTTTATTGTGGCTGTCGCGCCACAGCGCGGCCCGCGCTGCAGTGTTTGCATGTGCTGTGCGCCAACAAGTATATATAATGACGGCGCGGGCGCGACCATGTCACCATAAGCGCCCGAGGGCGCTGTATTCACTGGCTTCGCCCGGCCCATGGGGACTGCAATTTCGTGAGGGGCAGGCGAGAAGCATGACCACTGAGAGCGAGCCGGCCGTCAGGATCAAGAGCGCCGATGGCGTCGGCTGGATCATCCTGAACCGGCCGACGTCGATCAATGCGATCAATGATGAGATCCGCTCGGGCGTGCCGGCGGCTCTCGAGGCGATGGATGATGACCAGACAATCCGTGTCATCGTCATGCAGGGCAGCGGCGCACGCGGCTTCTGTGCCGGCGCCGACATCAAGGAGAACAAGCCGGTGGAAGGCCCGGTCGCCGCGCGCCGGCGCCTCGCGCGCGCTCCCTGGATCGAATCGTTCGACCGTGTCTCGAAGCCCGTGATCGCTTCGATTCACGGATATTGCTTCGGCGGCGGGCTTGAAATCGCGCTGGCGTGCGATATCCGCATCGCCTGCGCCGATGCGCGCTTCGCGCTGCCGGAAACGGGCCTCGGCCTGATACCCGGCGGCGGCGGCACGCAGCGTCTGCCCCGTATCGTGGGATTCGCGAAGGCGCTGGACATGCTCGTTACCGGCGACCAGATCGATGCGGCCGAGGCGCTGCGCCACGGCCTGATCACGCGGCTTGCCGCGGATCGGGAAAGCCTCGATCGAGACACGGCCGAACTCGCGCGGCGGATCGCCGCCCGCCCGGCCGTTGCCACGCGCTATGCGAAGGAGGCCGCCCGCGCGGCGCTGGATCTGGATCTGCGCGCCGGCTTGCGCGTAGAGCGCGATCTGTTTTCGGTGCTGCAGGCCAGCGAGGAGCGGCGCGCCGCTGCCGCCGCGTTCCGCAACAAGGCCGGCAGTAAGAAATAAGCTTGATCGTCGGATTTCGGGAGGAATTCCATGAGTAATGCAGTGACGACGGAGCGTGTCGTCGTCGTAGGCGCGGGGCTGATGGGTACCGGCATCGCGCACGGCTTTGCCGCGTCCGGTTTCGCCGTGACATTGGTCGACCCCGATGCCGCCGCGCTCGAGCGCGCCGTCGGCAATATCGGCAAGATTTTCGCCGACGGTGTGCGGCTTGGAAAGATGTCCGACGGCGAGGCCGGGGCGGCGCGCGCACGCCTCACGACCCAGGCCGATCTCGCCCGGGCGCTGGTAAATCAGCCTGCCGCCTTGGTGGTCGAGACGGCAACGGAAAACATGGCGATCAAGGTGGCCATCGTGCGCGAGGCGGACCGCCTGTTGCCGGCGGAATCGGTGATCGCCAGCAATACGTCGGCGCTCAGCCTGACGGAGATTGCCGCCGCGACGCAGCGCGCGGATCGGGTGCTCGGCATGCATTTTTTCAATCCCGTCCACAAGATGAAGCTGCTCGAGCTCGTGCGCGGGTTGGCGACGAGCGACTCAACCGTCGCGCGCGCGCGCGCGTGGGGCGATGCGCTCGGCAAGACGACGATTCTCGTGAATGAGGAGCCGGGCCTGACGACCAGCCGGATGTCCGCGATGATGGGCAACGAGGCGATGTATATGCTGCTGGAGGGCGTCGGCAGTGCCGAGGACATCGATACGGCCCTGCGTGTCGGCTTCAATCATCCGATGGGGCCGCTCGAACTCGGCGATCTGACCGGATGGGACACGAGGCTGGCCGTGCTCAAATATCTGCACGCGACGCTCGGCGAGAAATTCCGGCCTTGCCCGCTCATCCAAAAGATGGTCAATGCCGGCCGCTTGGGGCGCAAGTCCGGCAAAGGCGTTTATGAATATGCGGATGGCCAGCGTGTTCCCGGCTCCGGCCTGAAGGCGCGATGATGCGCGAGGTAGTCATCGTCGCCGCGGCCAGAACGCCGATCGGCCGTTTTCGTGGCGCGCTCAGCGATGTGCGCGCGGATCATCTGGGAGCTGCCGTCCTGACGGAGGCCCTGCGGCGCGCCGGGCTGAAGCCCGAAGCCGTGAACGACGTCGTTTTCGGCTGCGTAACGCAAGTCGGCGAACAGTGCGGAAACGTCGCGCGTACGTCGCTGTTGAGCGCCGGCTGGCCGGAACAAATCCCGGGAATGACCGTCGATCGTAAGTGCGGTTCGGCTGAAGCCGCGATGCATGTGGCGTATGCGCAGATCGCCGCCGGCATCAGCGACGTGGTGGTCGCCGGCGGCGTTGAAAACATGACGCGCGTGCCGATGGGCGGCAACCGTGACGTGCACGGCAAGCCGTTCGGTTGGCGGCTGCAGGAGCGCTTCGAGATGGTCTCGCAGGGCGAAGCGGCCGAACGCGTAGCCGACCAATGGCAGATCACGCGCGCGCAGATGGACGGCTTCGCAGTCGACAGTCACGCGCGCGCGGCGGCAGCCGCGGACCAGGGGTACTTCGACAGGGAGATCGTGCCGATACGAATTGCGGATTGGAGCGAAGCGCGCGACGGCGATCCGGCGATCGTGCTGACGCACGACGAAACGATCCGTCGCGGCACCAACCTTGAAAAGCTGGCAACCTTGAAGACGGCGTTCCGCCCGGACGGCAAGGTGACCGCTGGAAACTCGTCCCAGATCTCGGACGGCGCGGCTGCGGTACTGCTGATGGCCGAGGACGCGGCCCGCAAGATGAACATCACGCCGCTGGCACGAATCCGCGCCGTCGCGGTGGTCGGATCCGACCCGACTCTCATGCTGACCGGTCCGGGGGCGGCGACGCGCGCGGTGCTCGCGCGCGCCGGCCTGGGCGTTCACGACATCGATCTGTTCGAGATCAACGAGGCGTTCGCGTCGGTGCCCTTGATGTGGATGAAAGAGATCGGCGTCACGCGCGAGCGCCTGAACGTCAATGGCGGGGCGGTTGCTCTGGGACACCCGCTCGGCGCGAGCGGAGCGCGGATCACGACAACGCTGCTGCATGAACTGCAGCGGCGCGGTGCGAGGTTCGGACTGCAGTCGATCTGTTGTGCCGGGGGCCTCGCGACTGCGACGGTGTTCGAGCGTGCGTTCTGAGGCGATGGGTTCGGATCGACGCAAGGTGGGACTATGACGACGAAGCTTCCGGCATTGCTCGCTGTTATCGCATGCGCCGTTGGCGCCGCATCGGCACCCGCATCCGCGGCTCCGGCGGCCGCCGGCGCGACCATGCCTGGCGCCGCCCTCTATCACGCGTTCTGCGCGCAGTGTCATGACAAGGCGATCTACAAGGCGCCTGCCCGGTCATTCCTCAATCTCATGGCTCCGGACGCGATTTACGGTGCGTTGGCGGGCGGCCTCATGCGCCAGCAGGCGGCAGCGCTGACCGATAAGCAGAAGCGATGGATCGCAGATTATCTCGGAGATGCCTCGTTGGCGCGGGCGGCGCAGGCGGCACCACCGCCGACATGTGTTACGCGCGGCGGGTCGCCGGCTGCGCGATCGCAGCCGGGCGTGTATAGCTGGGGCGTCGATCTTGGCAACAGTCATTCGATTCCGGGCGACGTCGCACGGTTGCCGCTGGGCGAGATTGGGCGCCTGAAACTCAAGTGGGCGTTCGCCTATCCGGGCGCGCAGCGCGCCCGGTCGCAGCCTACGATCGCGATGGGGACCTTGTTCGTCGGCAGCCAGAACGGCACCGTGTACGCACTCGACGCCGCTTCGGGCTGCGTCCGCTGGACATTCCGGGCGTCTGCGGAGGTGCGCACGCCGATCGTGCTGTCGCGTACTGACCTCCCTGAACTGCGCGCGAGGGCGCCGCTCGTCTTCTTCGGCGACATCATCGGCCGTGCCTACGCACTGGACTCCAAGAGCGGCAAACTTCTGTGGATGACCCGCGTCGATGAGCATCCGAGCGCGACGATAACCGCCGCGCCGGCGTATTACAAAGGGCAGGTGTACATCCCGGTATCCTCGCTGGAGGAGGCCGCGACGATCGCCGGATACGAGTGCTGCACGTTCCGGGGTTCGGTCGTGGCGCTGGATGCATTCACGGGCGCGCAACTGTGGAAGCGCTATACGATCGATCAAACCCCTGCTCCGGTCGGCGTCACGTCAGCAGGCACGCGGGTCTTCGCGCCGTCCGGCGCCGCAGTCTGGAGTTCGCCGACGATAGATCGCAAGCGGCGCGTGCTCTATATCGGTACGGGCGATAATTACTCACAACCCGCGGACGATCGCAGCGATGCGGTGCTTGCGCTCGATCTTCACACCGGGGCCATTCGGTGGATTCACCAGATGGTCGCCGCGGACGCATGGAACGTCGGGTGCATTCTGGACAACGGCGAATGCCCGACCAAGCCCGGGCCGGATTTCGACATCGGCGCCGGCACAACGCTGGTGAAGGGGCGGGGCGGCCGCGATCTGCTCGTCGCCGGACTCAAGAGCGGAGACGTGATTGCGCTCGACGTCGATCACCCGGCCAAGCCGGTGTGGTCGATCCGGCTGGGGCGTGGCGGCATACAGGGCGGCGTGCAATTTGGCCTGGCACACGATCGGAACAATGTTTACGTGCCAATATCCGACATGGCGCAGACGCACGAACGCGGCACTGTGACCGAGCCGCCGCACCCGGGTCTCTATGCGGTCGACGCGCTGACCGGGAAGTTACGCTGGTCGGCGCCGGCGCATGACCGGTGCGTCGGTCGTGCGGACTGTGATCCGGGCATCGCGGCCTCCATCAGCGTCATCCCGGGCGCAGTCTTCGCCGGCCACATGGACGGGCGGGTGCGCGCCTATGACGCCCTATCCGGACGTGTCCTGTGGACCTACGACACGACGCGCAGCGTCAAGACCGTTTCGGGGGAGATTGCGCATGGCGGGTCCATCGGCGGCGGCGGTCCGGTTGTGGTAGGCGGGATGGTTTACGTGAACTCGGGCTATAATTTGTATTGGCATATGCCCGGCAATTTGCTGCTGGCGTTCTCTGTCGACGGTAAATAGCGACGAAATAAAAAAATGATCAAGGCGAAACCAAGGGAAGCGGCGAGGTCGCCGGCGCAGCCCGTTGTGCGGCGGCGGCAGGCCGATCGATCGGCACTCTCCGACCGCCTTCTCACGGAGGCCGCGATCGATCTGCTGGTCGAATGCGGTGTGCAGGGAACGACCCTGCAGGCGGTCGGTGAGCACGCAGGCTACAGTCGCGCACTCGCCACTCATCGGTACGGTTCCAAGGCCGGCCTTTTCGCCCAGGTTCTGAAGGTCGCGAGCGCCGACTGGCTCAATCGGATGCAAAAGGCCGTGGGCAAGCGTACCGGGGCCGATGCGCTTTGCGCGGCCACCGACGCGACCTATCAATTTATCCGTGAGCGCCCCAACGAAGTGCGCGCAATGTACCTACTGTGGTTCCAGAGCATCGATCCCGGCGCGGTTTATAGGTCGAACCTGGCGAATGTGCACCGGGCGCAGCGGCGCGACGTCGAGGCATGGATTAAGGCGGGTCAGGCGCAGGGTGAGGTCGAACAATCGGTAAACGGGCACCGGCTGGCCGAGCAATATACGGCGACGATGGCGGGCATCGCGTACCAATGGCTCGCCAATTCCGAGATGCCGGTGGGCGTGATGTATCGGCAGCTCAAGGCCGACATCCGCGCGCGCCTGAAGCCGAAGCGCGCGGCGCGCTAATTCGGCGGCGCCGCAGACGACGCCGGCTGATCCTCGAGCGGGTAGGTGCGCGGCGCCTCGGCGGCGGGAGCCGGGGCCGCGGGTTGCGCGCCCCCCCCCCGC
>DAIDVO010000120.1 GCA_027456085.1 Steroidobacteraceae bacterium
GGGGGGGGGGGCGCCGGCCGCAGCGGCGGGCGCCGGGGCCGCGGCAGGTGACGACCAGTCGGCTTACCAGGCGGCATTCGCGCTGTTGAAGGACAGCGATTACGACAAGGCGATCACGGCCTTTCAGCAGTTTCTGGCCGCGTATCCGAACAGCGAGTACGACGACAACGCCCAGTATTGGCTCGGCGAGACTTATTACGTGAACCGCAGATTCACCGAGGCCTTGAGCGCATTTGAGGCCGTGCGCGACAAATACGGGCAATCGCGCAAACTGCCGGACGCGATGCTCAAAATCGGCTATTGCGACTACGAGCTCAAACAGCTGGATAAGGCGAAGGCGGTTCTCACCGAAGTCGTCGAGAAATTTCCCGATACGCCGGCCGGGCATCTCGCCGCCGCACGGCTCGAGAAAATGAAGTCGGAGCCGCATTGACGGCGGCGGCGGACATCGGGCGGCGCGCGGCGGCCAAGGCCCCGCGGCTGCGCGTCAATGAGATTTTTCACTCGCTGCAGGGCGAGGCGGACGCGGTCGGTTTTCCGACCGTGTTCGTGCGGCTGACCGGCTGCCCGCTGCGCTGCCGCTATTGCGACACGCAGTATGCGTTCCACGCGGGCGAGTGGATCGAAATCGGCGCGATCGCCGAGCGTGTGCGTGAGTTCGGCGCGCAGCATGTGTGCGTGACCGGCGGCGAGCCCTTGGCGCAGCCGCACTGTCTTGCACTGCTTGCACGGCTGTGCGACGAGGGCTATCGCGTTTCGCTCGAGACCAGCGGCGCGTTCGACATAGCGGAGGTCGATCCGCGGGTTGCGCGCGTCGTCGACGTGAAGACGCCGGCATCGGGCGAAGCCGGCCGCAATCTAACGGCGAACTTCGCGCTGCTGCGTGCCGGCGACCAGCTGAAATTCGTGATCTGTTCGCGCGCCGACTACGACTGGAGCAAGGAATTTCTGCGCGAACACGCGCTTGCGGGCCGCTGCCAGATCCTGTTTTCTCCGGCCTATGGCGAACTCGCTCCGGCGCAGTTGGCGGATTGGATGCTCGCGGACCGCCTGCCGGTACGGTTTCAGCTTCAGCTCCACAAGGTGTTGTGGGGCGACGCTCCGGGCAGATAGCCGTGCCGCGCGCGGTGGTGCTGCTTTCCGGTGGACTCGATTCGGCGACCGTACTCGCGCTCGCGCGCGCCCGCGGGTTCCGCTGCTACGCGTTGAGCGTCCACTACGGGCAGCGGCATGGCGCCGAGCTCGATGCGGCGCGCAAGATAGCGGCCGTGCTCGGAGCCGCGGAGCATCGGGTCATGAGCATCGACCTCGCCGGCATCGGCGGTTCCGCGCTGACCGACCGCTCGATCGCGCTGCCGACCGCGCCGACCGCAGGGATTCCGGTCACCTACGTGCCGGCGCGCAACACCATCTTGTTGTCGCTCGCCTTGGCCTGGGCGGAGGTCGTCGCG
The DNA here is from genome assembly GCA_027456085.1 of Steroidobacteraceae bacterium. Classification (GTDB taxonomy): domain Bacteria; phylum Pseudomonadota; class Gammaproteobacteria; order Steroidobacterales; family Steroidobacteraceae; genus Bog-1198. The sequence continues at coordinate 1,452 of DAIDVO010000120.1, forward strand.
GCGCAGGACATTTTCATCGGCGTCAACGCCGTGGACTATTCCGGCTATCCCGATTGCCGACCGGAGTTCATTGCGGCATTCGAAAAGCTCGCGGCGCTCGCGACCAAGGCGGGGATCGGCGGCCGCCGGCTCGAAATTCACGCGCCGCTCGTGCGCATGTCGAAAGGCGAAATCATCCGCACCGGCGCCGAGTTCGGCCTCGACTACGCGCTCACCGTGTCCTGCTACCAGGCCGACGCACAAGGTTTGGCCTGCGGCGCGTGCGATTCCTGCCGCATTCGCAAAGAGGGATTTGCCGCGGCGGGAATCACCGATCCCACGCGCTATCGAACCAATCCGTGACGGCGCGATCGGCGGTGAACTGCGCGGCGAGTTCCGCTATCATGCGCGCCTGAAATGGGACGGTAGCTCAGCTGGTAGAGCAAGGCCCTTTTAAGGCTTTGGTCCTGGGTTCGAGTCCCAGCCGTCCCACCAATCACCGGAGTCCGCCGATGCCAAAGCCCAAGCTGAAGATGAGCGCTCGAGCGGTCGTGCTCGCGGCGGCGTTTCTATCCTGCATGGCTGGCGCGCGCGCGGCCGAGCGGGCGCCGGCCCGGACCTACAGCGACGACGAAGTCGTGAGACAGGCGAATCATTTCTTCAGTACTGGCGCGAAGGATTTATCGCAAGTCATTGAAAAAGTTCTGAAAGAAAAAGGAAATCCGGTCGCGATCATTCGCGGCGAGGAAGCCGGCGGCGCGATCGCGGTCGGCTTGCGCTATGGACATGGCGAACTCTTGATCAAGGGAGCGCCGGTGCGCGAGGTCTACTGGCAGGGCCCGTCGATCGGATTCGACGTGGGCGGCAATGCCGTCAAGACGTTCATCTTGGTATACGGCTTGCCGGATGCATCGGCGCTGTTTCAGAGGTTCCCCGGCGTCGAGGGCAGCCTCTATTTCGTCGGCGGCTTCGGCGTCAATTACATGCAGCGCGGGACGATATCCTTGGCGCCGGTGCGCTTTGGCGTCGGCTGGCGCCAAGGCATCGCACTCAGCTACATCCATTTCTCGCCGAAGAAGCGCCTGAATCCGTTCTGAAGAGCCGAACCGGCATGCGCGCGGCCGACCGATGCCTGTTACGGCGTCGCGGGGCTGCCTTCCACCTGAATCTGCAGCATCACGGTTTGATTGAAGCCGTAGGCCTTGCCGTAGTCGACGCCGAAGTCGGCGCGGTTGAATGTCGCGCGCGCATCGGCGCCGCAGACATTCTTCTTGAACATCGGGATGAATTTGCACATGAAGGAGTCGATATTCAGCGTCAACGGCTTCGAGACGCCGTGCAACGTGAATATTCCCTTGGCCTGGGTCGGCGAGTCGCCTTTGAATTTCGTGAATTTCCCTACGAAGGTCGCGGTCGGGTATTTCGCGACATCGAACATGTCGGGCGATCGGGCGTGTTCGTTGAGCTTGTCCATGCCGAAATCGATCGAGCCCACGTCGACGGTCACGTCGATCGTGCCGGTCTTGGCCGCGCGATCCAGCACGACCTTGCCGGAGCTTTTGGTGAACTTGCCGCGCCAGACCGACAGGCCGCCCATATGGTCGGCCGCGAAGCTCGGGTAGGTGTGGGCGGGATCGAGAACGTAGGTCACGGGCGCGGCGAACGCGCTCGCAGTGCAGATCAAGGCGGCGGCCGCGAAAGCGAATCGATTCATGGAGAACTCCTGAAAACTGGATGGTCGGTATAATTTCCGCCGCAGCGTGCGCCGCCGCTTCGCCCGCGGCGCTGCCTGCGGCAGGCCTCACGGGCCGGATGATAGCCGATGTGTCGCGATTACCCGCGTTAAAACCGCGATCGGGGAGTCGAAGTGGAATTATTGGATGCCATCATGACGCGCGCGTCCGCCGCGCGCTTGACCGAGCCCGGGCCGACGCCCGAGCATCTCGCACTCATCGTCGATGCGGCGAATCGCGCGCCGGACCACGGCCGCTTGAAGCCCTGGCGCCTGATCCCGCTGGAAAGGGAGCGTCGCGAGGAGTTCACGCAAGCGGTCGTCGAAGCGCGGCGGCATCGTGCCCCGGCGCCGAACGACGAGCAGCTGCGCGCGGCGCGCGACAAGGTTTCGCGTTCGCCGGCATTGCTGGTCATTGCTTGCGTTCCGCGGCGCGATCATCCCCAAGTGCCGGAAGTCGAGCAGCTGCTGGCCGCGGGCGCTGCGGCCGAGAACGCGTTCCTGGCGGCGCATGCGCTCGGCTACGGCGTGATGTGGAAGACGGGGCCGGCCGCGTATGAGCCGGGCGTCAAGGCGGCGCTCGGCCTCGCGCCCGGCGATCACATCGTCGCGATCATGCACTTCGGCACTCGAGCGAAATGACGCGCCGCGCCGCCGCCGCGATCACAGGCGCCGCAGGCGGTCCGGGGAAATCGAAACGGATTTGACGAGAGCCCAGACGCGCAGGCCGGGCCGCAACGCGAGTTCGCGCGATGCGGCCGCGGTGATGCGCGCGAGGATTTGCGGGCCGCCGAGTTCGATGGAAATCAATTCCGCGTCGGCGCGGTCGCTCGCGGTAGCGCAGATCGTGCCCCGCAGGACGTTGCGCACGCTCAGGTGACGCGGCTCCTCGGTGGCGATGATCACGTCCCGCGCGAGGATTTGGACGCGCAATTTGGAGCCCGTGCTCAGGCCGGCTCGCGGCAACCGCAGCGTGCCGGTGCCGATCTTGACGTCGGCGAGACCGGCCGCCGCGTCGATTCCGAACACCTCCCCGTCGATGACCGCGCCGACCGCGTCGGGGCCGACGATGCTGCGCAATTCCGGCCGCAAGCTCATCGCGCCGATATCACCCTGCGCGACCGTCTTGCCGGCATCCATCAGCACGACGTGCGTCGCGAGGCGCAGGACCTCCTCGAATTGGTGGCTCACGTAGACCATCGGGATCGCGAGGTGGTCGCGCAGTTTTTCAAGATAGGGCAGCAATTCCTCGCGGCGCGCGGCGTCCAGGGACGCAAGCGGCTCGTCGAGCAGGATCAGGCCCGGCTGGCCGAGCAGCGTGCGGCCGATCGCGACGCGCTGCCGTTCGCCGCCCGACAACGCGTGCGTCCGGCGACCGAGCAGCGGACCCAACCCGAGCAGCGCCTCGACTTCTTCGAAGCGCACGTAGCGCGCGCCGGCGGCGCGCTTCTCGGCATAGCGCAAGTTCGCTTCGACGCGCAAGTGGGGAAACAGCCGCGCGTCCTGAAATACGTAGCCGATGCGGCGCGACTCGGCCGCGACATTGATGCCTGCGGCGGAATCGAGGAGCACGCGTTCGTCGATCACGACGCGGCCGGCGTCGGCCGGGAGCAAGCCGGCGATGATGTTTATCAGCGTGGTCTTGCCGCAGCCGGAGCGGCCGAACAGCGCGGCGACGCCGGGAGTCGGCAGTTCGAAGTTCGCCGACAGCGAGAATGAACCGCGCCGCTTGGCTACCGCGACTTGCAGCATCAGCGCCCCAGCATGCGCTGCACGCGGCGCGCGAACCATTCGGACAGCAGCAATCCGCCGAAGCCCAGGGCGAGCGACATGGCGGCGAGCCGCGCGGCGGCGGCTTCTCCGCCCGGCTCTTGCAGCGCGGTGTAGAGCGCGAGCGGCAGCGTTCTGGTCTCGCCCGGTATGTTCGATACGAAGGTGATCACGGCGCCGAACTCGCCGAGGCCGGCCGAAAACGCCGTGATCGCGCCGGCGAGTATCCCCGGCAGCATCAACGGCAGCGTAATCGTCGCGAACCGATCGATCGGCCCGGCGCCCAATGTGCGCGCGGCGTCCTCGAGCCCGCGATCGATGTTCTCCAGCGACACTCGAATGGCGCGCACCATCATCGGGAAGGTCATCACGGCGGTCGCGAGCGCCGCGCCGTTGCGTGTGAAAATCAGATCGAGATGAAACTCGCGTTGCAGCCATGCGCCGAACGGGCCGTGCGTCCCGAACAGGATCAAGAGAAGGTAGCCCACCGCGACGGGCGGCAATACCAGCGGCAGATGGACGAACGCATCGAGCAAGGTGCGTCCGGGAAAGCGCCGGCGCGCGAGCGTCCATGCGATCAAGATCGCCGGCGGCAGGCACAGCAGCACGCTGCGGACCGAGACGTCGAGGCTCAGCCAAAAGGCAGCGCGTTCACCGGGATGCACCCAGGTCATCGGCGATGATCCGCACAAAGCTCGAGGGGCGTCATGTTGTGCGCAGTATACTGTGCACACCGGCACTCTCGAGGAATCCGACCGATGCCTTATTACCGCGCCGTGCCTCCCGCGGCGGCAACCGCGCCTGCACGCATCGGCGTATTGATCGTCAATTTGGGCACGCCGGACGCGCCGACGTATTTCGCCGTACAGCGCTACTTGCGGCAGTTCCTCGGCGACCGCCGCGTCATCAATACTTCGCGCTGGATCTGGCTCCCGCTGCTCTACGGAATCATTCTGCCGCTGCGGCCGCGGCGCGCGGCGCGCAATTACCGCAAGATTTGGCTGGCGCAAGGCTCGCCGCTCGCCGTGTATTCGGGGCGGTTGACCGCAAAAATCGGCGCACTCCTGACGGCGCGATTCGGCGATGCGGTGCGCGTGGAATTGGCGATGACCTACGGCAATCCGAGCGTAGCGAGCCGCATCGCCGCGCTCGCGCAGCAAAACGTCCGGCGCTTGTTGGTGCTGCCTCTGTATCCGCAATATTGCTCGTCGACGACCGGGTCGGTGTTCGATTGCGTGACCCGCGCGTTGCGCCGCTGGCGCTGGCTGCCGGAGACGCGCTTCGTCAACCAGTATTTCGACGACCGCGGCTACGTCGACGCGCTGTGCGCGCAAATCGAGCGGCATTGGACCGAAGTCGGCGAACGCTCGCATTTGCTGATCTCCTACCACGGCATCCCGGTCTCCTACGTCGCCGCAGGCGATCCGTACCAAGCACAGGCGCAAGCGACGACTCGGCTGGCCGTTGCGCGTTTGGGCCTGAAGGAGGGCGAGTGGTCGCATTGCTACCAATCGCGCTTCGGCTCCGTGGCCTGGCTGCAGCCGTACGCCGAGGATGTGCTCGAGTCCTTGGCGGCGCGCGGCGTGCGCCGGCTCACGGCGGTCTCTCCGGCGTTCGCGGTGGACTGTTTGGAGACGCTCGAGGAAGTCGCAATGCAGTACAAGGAACGGTTCCTGGAATTGGGCGGCGAGAGCTTCCATTTGGTGCCGGCGCTGAACGATGGCGACCGGCATGCCGCGGTGTTGGCGTCGATCGTCGAGCGGCACCTCGCCGGCTGGGCCTGAGCGGGGTCTTGCGTGGCGCTCGCGACCGGTGGTAGATTCGCCCCATGATGCATCTTTGTGCATGCGGGCCCACGAGCGATCTTCGCACTGCGCGATCGCTGCTTCTCCATGCGCTGCCGCTGCGCCGCTAGGCGCAACTATCCTGCGCTATCGGTCGGCGCGCACAAGACCGGAAAGATTCAAGAATACCCTTAAAAGTACCGCGGCTTCGCGGCTTGCATCCGCCGAGTGAGAAAACATCATGTTGCGTGATCCGTCGACAAAATATCGAGCTTTCACCCCGATCGATTTGCGCGATCGCGCCTGGCCGAACAAGGTCATCGAGAGGCCGCCCACGTGGTGCAGCGTGGATTTGCGCGACGGCAACCAGGCGCTGATCGAACCGATGGATGCGGCGCGCAAGCGGCGTATGTTCGACATGCTGCTGAAAGTCGGCTTCAAGGAAATCGAAGTCGGGTTCCCGGCGGCATCGCAAACGGATTTGGACTTCGTCCGCGAGATCATCGAGCACAATCTCATACCCGACGACGTCACGATCCAGGTGCTCACCCAGGCGCGGCCGGAACTGATCGCGCGCACCTATGAAGCGCTCGCCGGCGCACGGCGCGCGATCGTGCATGTGTACAACTCGACGTCGGTCGCGCAGCGGCGCGTGGTGTTTCGGCTCGATCGCGCCGGCGTCATCGACATCGCCGTGCGCGGCGCGACCGAGGTTCGGGAGCATGCGCTGCGGCGGCGGGATACCGAGTGGGTATTCCAGTACAGTCCGGAGAGCTTCACCGGAACCGAATTGGACTTCGCGGTCGAGATTTGCGACGCGGTCAATGCGGTTTGGGAGCCGACGCCGCAAAACAAGTCGATTCTGAACTTGCCCGCGACGGTCGAAGTGGCGACCGCGAACGTCTACGCCGATCAAATCGAATTCTTCTCGCGGCATGTCGCCAAACGCGACTCGGTCATTTTGAGTGTGCACCCCCATAACGATCGCGGCACCGCGGTCGCGGCCGCCGAATTGGGCGTCATGGCCGGCGCCGAGCGCGTCGAGGGCACGCTGTTCGGCAATGGCGAGCGCACCGGCAATGTCGACATAGTGAGTCTAGCCCTTAACTTGTATACGCAAGGCATTGATCCGAAACTAGATTTCTCGAACATCAATGAAGCGGCGCGCTGCGCCGAGGCGTGCAATCAGCTGCCGATTCATCCGCGCCATCCGTATGTCGGCGATCTGGTGTTCACGGCGTTCTGAGGCTCGCACCAGGAAGCGATCAAGAAGGGCTTGGCCGCGCGGGCGCCCGGAGATAGTTGGGATGTGCCGTACTTGCAGATAGACCCTGCGGATCTCGGCCGCTCGTACGAGTCGATCATCCGCGTCAACAGCCAGTCCGGCAAAGGCGGCGTCGCCTATCTGTTGGAGCGCGATTATCAGCTCGTGATGCCGCGGCGCCTGCAGATCGAATTCAGCCA
>DAIDVO010000121.1 GCA_027456085.1 Steroidobacteraceae bacterium
AACGGCGTTTTGCCGTGCGCGCAATTTCAGCATCAAGGTATAGACGACGACCCCCAGTCCCAGCAGGGCGAACACCTGCTGCGCGACGACGCCGACGACGGGAATGATGTACAGCAGGAGGAGAATTGCGCCGCCGATAAGTACCGCGAGCGCCGGATTGCCGAGCGCGCCCATGTTCCGGCGGCCGAGGCAGGCCCGGCCGAGCCACGCGAGTATTACTGCTTTGCCAAAAAGTCCGGCCGCGAGCAATCCGAGCAATACAAACGGCACCGCCGCGATGCCGATCACGGTGATGCACATCAGAACGAGGAGAATCGGCATCAACAGCATCGTCAGCAGCGCGGCGACGACGGTCTGACCCGGCTTCGTCTCGATCGTCCGAACGCATTGCATCAAGCCGTCACGGAACAGCAGCGCGAAGACGAGATAAAGCGCGAGAAAAAAGGCCGCGACGCCCCAGGCCCAGGCGAGCCCGGGACCGACGGCGAGCGGACGGGCATAGCGCAGACATTGCTCGATCCACGGATGAAACCAGTTAAAATCGCCAAACGGTCCGAGACGAACGCTTTGGGTGCTACCGCGTATGATCGCCGCGGGATCCCGATAGAGCGAACCGCCGACGACCGTGACGTCGCCGCCGATATCGGCCTGCGGGCCCAGCGTCATGTTGCCGAGAACCGTGACGGCATCCTTGCCGACCGTGCCGTTGATATACGTGTTTCCGAGTACCGCAACGGCCGTATGGTCCACCGATCCGGTGACGCGGGTGTTGCCGAGCACAGATACCACGTTGCCCGCGTGGCCGTCGTTCGTCGACGAGCCGACAATCGAGACGACCGAGTCGGCCGATTGCCCGGCCGCCAGCGTCGAATCATGGCCGATGCTGACGACCGCATCGTCGCCGTCGGCAGGCGCGGCGGGCGTAGCCGATCGGGCCGAGGGAACGATGGCGAACACGCATGACAGGATCGCCGCGAGCGCGGTCAATCGGGGTTGAATTGGCTTTTTCATGATGTACGTCACCGATGATTCATGCGTTGAGATAGAGCGTGCGATACAGCGCCGCGCAAAGCCCGAACAGCGCGGCGTAGAGAATTGACGCGAACGCGAGCCCGCCGAGGATCCAGGCCGGCGGCATGACGCCGGCCAGCAATTTGACGACCTCGGCCGCGGCGCTCAACGTTGCCGCGATGTCGTATACCCGCGCGATCGCAGGCGAGCCCGAGCGGCTCCAGGTCTCGAATCCATCCGTCGCCCAAATTCCCGCGAGCCACGCGAGCCGAACCAATCCCGCGCACAAGACGACGAATCCCGCTTGCGCGAGCCCGGGCCAATGCCCGATGGAACGGCGCCACCATGGCAGCCCGGCGCGCCGCGCGAGTTCGGCGAGCACGCGACTTTCGAGCGCGCGCGGGGCCCGCCGCGGTGGCAGGCCGCGCAGCGCGCGCGCAACCAGTGCCTCGGCTTCATGCGGCGATTCCGCTGGTGTGTTCATAGCTGACTCAATCTTCCAAACTGTCGCGGACCAGGCCGCGAGTTGAGAGTATCGGCAGGAGCGCCGCGCGTGCGCGCCGTATGTCCGTTTTGACTTTCGCGAGCGAGATTCCGAGCCGCGAGGCTATTTCGTCGTAGGAGAAGTCCTCGAAATGATAGAGCACCAACGGCAGGCGCTGATGCTCCGGCAAACGGCGCAATGCGCCGTCGATGAGGTCGCTCCGCTGCTGCGCGCCGAGATCCGCGGCGAGCGTGTCCGGCACCGGGGGATCGAGAAGCGGCGATTCCGGCGCGCTCTCGTGCAGCGCGAATTCGGAGAACACTCGCCACCGCCGCCGATCGCGCGTCAAGTGCTTCAACGTCAGGTTCGTTGCCACCGTCTTGAGCCAACCGCCGGCACGGGCGTTTGCGCGCAAATCGGCGAAGTTCTCGAAGGCCTTGATGAACACGTCCTGGGCGATATCCTCGGCCTGCGCGTCATTCCGGGTCATCCGCGCCGCGGTCGAAAAAACCATATCCTGATAGGCGCGCATGAACATCGTGAATTCTTCCGAGCCTGCGGGTTCCGTGGGTTGAGTTGGCACAGCGATTATTTCGTTTAGACCAATAACACCGCTGCCTGCGAAAAGTTGCAGAACCCGGGAACCAGCCGAATTCACCCCGCCGCCGGGCCACCGCTTCGCGGTCCGTGTATCCGGTCGTCGAGTTCGCCAATCGACGCGGCGAGCGAATTCGCATTGTCGCGTATCTCGGTTCGCAGACCGTCCTGCAATTGCTCGATATGAGCACTCAATCCCTTGAACTCGCTGTGCACGGTATCCCGCAACTCGGTGAAGCGCGAGGATTCCGCCTGATCGGCAAGCGATTTTTGCGCCTTGAGTTCCCTTGCATGGCGGCGCGACTCGAGCAGCATGGCGCTCTGCCAAACGGCGATATAGGCGCCGAACGTCGCGATCACGAGACCCAAGAGCGCGAGCATCACGAGCCCGACGGGCGCCTCGATCGTCGTGAACAGCAGACTGAATTTCGCCGGCGCGGTGATCGCCGGCCAGTTGACGGCCATGAAGGCGCCCACGAGCGCGAGGACGGCGATTACGATCAGGGTGCGGGTGCGCATTGCCTAGGCCTCCAGTGGATCGATGATTGCACGTATTTTTCTCTCTCGGTCAATATTCGAACGTGTACGACAAGCCGATGCTGCTCCCCGGATCGTTTTCGGGGGTTGTGCCTTGCGTGATCGCGGTTCCATTGCCCAATCGCGTCTGAAGTTTCAGGTGCTTCGTCAAATCGACGTTGACCTGGACCTGACTCGATCCCGTCGTGGTTTGCTTCGCCTCGACATACACGCGGCTGGAAATATAGCGCCCCGCCGCGATGCTCGTACCGGAGGGGGCCGCGCCCGGAGTTGCGCCGGCGCTCTCGGCCGTGCCGACGGTCAAGCGGTCCAGACCCAAGATCCGTTGCAATTTGACCAGCGGGTTCAATTCACCGTTGCCGCCGACGCCCGAGAGCGTCGCGAACGCGGCGCCGAGCTGCGCCGCTTGCAGCGGCGAAAGCTGCGCCGCGTTTGCGCCGAACAGAAGCCGCGCCATGATTTCGTCGGGGGGCCGCGGCGGCGTGCTCGTGAGATCGAACCGCAGCGCGTCCGCAAGCCCCGTGATGCGCAATGTGGTCGTGCCGTCCGTCGTAGCCGTTTGCGCGGTGAAATCGAGCATCGGGTCGATCTTGTGCCTGAGTCCGGCGCCGTTGAAACTGACCCGGCCGCTGGTGAAGGATAGCCTCGTGCCCGCCAACGAAAAGCTGCCGTGCTGCAGATCGAATCCTCCGCTCACCTGAGGGATGTCGCTCGTCCCGGCCAAATGCAGTTCGCCGCCGAGTTCCGCGTCGAGACCGCGGCCCCGAACCAATATTCGGCTCGGCGCCGACAGCGTCACGTTCAGTCCGACGATCAATGGCTTCAGTGCGGGTGGCGCCGGCGCAGTTCCGCGGCGGCGCACGTCCAACACCGCGACGTTCGGCGGCATCGCCTTCGGTATGCCGATCACCGTACGACGCAAATTCACGGTGCCGGCGACATCGATGCGCTCGAGCGCGGTGCCGCCGACATGCAGGTTGGCGTCGAGACTCGCGGTGACGAGATTGCTGACGATCGGCCGCGCATTCTTGGCGACTATCGTCAGGTCGAGCGGTATCTTGGGCTTGAACAGGCCGACGGTGCCGGTCATCGAAATCGACCCCGGAGCGGCAGTCGCCTCGAAGCTCTCGATTTTCGCGCCGTCCGGATCGCCGACCATCCGCGCATTGATGTTCTCGAGATTCACGCCGCGGCCGTAATCGCGCAAATGCCCGCCGGCGATCTGCATCACGCCCGCAATCTGCGGGGTACCGGTGGCGCCCGTGACCGTCGCGGCCACGCTGACCGCGCCGCGCGCGGACAGACCGTGCGCTTCGAGCATGGGACTCACGAGCGCCAGGTCCAATTTGCCGCCAATTTTGAGATCGAGCGCGCCGCCCGCTTGCAGCGGTGCATCGCCGGTCAGCGTCAACGCCGAACTCCTGCCGGCATTCATGCGGGCATCGATGCTGGCCGCCGCCCCGTGGAGTTCGGCGGTGCCGTGCAGGTCGACGGCCGGCAAGCCGAGCGCCGCCCGGCCGCCCACGCGCAGGCCGGTGGCATCAAGCGTAACGGTTCCGAGCGTCGCGCCGATCTTGCCGTGCAGTGTCGCGCTGGCTTCGATCGTGCCGCCGCTCAACAATCCGGGCGCCATCGCGTCGACGAATGCCGGCGTCACCTTGCGCAAAGAGGCGCGCAGGTCGAGGTCGGGCGCAATTCGCCCCGCGAGTTCGAATACCGCATTGCGGGCGCCAAAACGCAGATTGTCCAAAGACACCCCGTCGGCGAAGGACAGCACCGCCGGCGACAACGAGTGCGCCGTTTGACCGCGATATTCGAGCGCGGCGTCGGTGAAGCGCAACGCACGCGTGGTCGAATTCCAGGTCACCGTCGACGACAAGGCCGCGGGACCGCCGGGCAAATTGGGCAGCTGCGCGGCGATCCGCAGCGCAAGGGCATCCAAGGGTCCGGCACCCGACAATTGAGCGTTCGCTGCAATCCCGCCGACGCGCATATCTCGCACGGCGCATTGCAGCTGCGCATGCGGCCGTCCGCCGACCGGCGCGAAGGTCGTGCTCGCGGCGAGGCTCCCGTGCATCGCGATTCCGACGAGATGATCGAGATCGGCAAGATCCGCGATACTGAGCTGAATTCTGCCGCGACTTTGCGCAGCCGCCGCACCGACCGTCATTGCGCCGTCGAGGCGCACGCTTTTCCAGTTTGCGCGCCGAATGACCGCCAATGTTCGCGCCTCGCGATCGGGGTGCCAGTCGAGCGCCAATTTGACGGGCGCCGCGTCGAATTTCCCGCCGACCAGCAAGGAGCCGCTCATCGCGGACGGCCAGCCGCGCGTGTGGACATTCGCGGCCAGCGCGGCCGCCGCGGAGCCCCGCCAGGCAAAATTCGAAACCAGCCTGGCATTGCCGGCAAGCGCATCGGGCGGCCCCTCGGCTGCGCCGGACATCGTCAAGCTGCCGGCAAGCGCCGGCGACACCACGGCCAGGTCATGGACGTCGAGCCTCCATCGCGCCTTCAGCGAAGCGACGTACCCGCCGAGGCTCCCATACCCGCCGGCGCTTTGCCGCGGTGCATCCGCGGATGAGCGGCGCCGCGCATCGCCGTCGAGCGACAGCGACCAGGCGCGGCCGGTCATGCGCATGGTCGATACGGCGATGTCATGCGCGCCGAGCGTCGCCGCGAGGCGCATCGACACGCGCTCGCCGATCGGTTTGAGCCACGCTTCGGGTCCCGACAGGTGCGCTGCATCCGCGTCCGCCAGGATGCTCACTACCGCATTACGCCACGCCAGATCGAGATTGACCCGCGCATTGCCGCCGATGTCTCGGTGCGCGAGCGCCGCAAACGGCGCCAAGTCCGGCAACGCGATCGCCGCGGTCATGGATCGATTTGCCGTGGTGACCGCGCGGCCGCGGATCGAGAAGAGCCGATGCGTCAGCGCAAACTCCAACGGTCGCCCGGCGCTCGTAAGCCGCATCGCTGCGTCGATGCCGAGAGGATCTCGCGCCAGGAGCGCGGGATCAACGCCGGGCACTTGTAATCCGGTCGCGCCGCCGTGAACGGCGAGCACGTCGCCGCGCGCACTCAATTCCAGGTGCAGAGCC
>DAIDVO010000122.1 GCA_027456085.1 Steroidobacteraceae bacterium
GCGCAACATCCCCGTGATTTCCGTGGATACGAAGAAGAAGGAACTCATTGGCAACTACGACAATAGCGGCCAGAAGTGGCTGCCAGCCAAGGCACCGATTAAGGTTCAAGGGCACGACTTCCCCAGCCCGGACGTGCCTCGCGCCTATCCTTACGGGATCTATGACATCGGCCGCAACACCGGCTTCGTCAATGTCGGTACCGATCATGACACGGGCGCGTTTGCCGTCGCCTCGATTCGGGGCTGGTGGCGGTCGGAAGGCAGACGCCTTTATCCGCAGGCGAGACGAATTCAGATCACCGCCGACGGCGGTGGCAGCAACGGCTGGCGGTTGCGATTGTGGAAACTGGAGTTGCAGAAGTTGGCCGATCAGACCGGACTGCGCATTTCCGTTTGTCACTTCCCGCCAGGCACCAGTAAATGGAACAAGGTCGAGCACCGACTGTTCTCTTTCATCTCGTCGAACTGGCGCGGCGAGCCGCTGCGAGACTATGAGACCATCGTCAATCTCATCGCCAAAACGACCACCGCCAAGGGACTGAAGGTCGTCTGCCGATTGGACCGCCGAAAATACACGACCGGGCGCAGGGTGAGCGACGAGCAAATGAAGAGCCTGCGTTTGCAGCGACATAAGTTCCATGGCGAATGGAATTACGTGATCAACCCGAGAGCGAGGATTCAGAGTTGATACCTTTATTTATTACCGGGTCCTAAGTTCGCGACCGTCAGCGGCGGAGGCGATGAGCGCGGGTAGGAGCTTCGAAGTCTCGCGTAATTCGCCGCCCAACGAAAGCTCGCCGTAGAATTCGCGGCCGTCGAGAGCACCGTGCGGCAATTGTCCGGTTGCCGTCAAGATGCCGACCGCAATCGGCAAATCGAATCGGCCGCCTTCCTTCGGCAAATCGGCCGGCGAGAGATTCACGATGATTCTTCCGCTCGGAAACTCGAGACCTGCCGTCGCGAGCGCGGAGCGGACGCGCTCCTTGCTCTCGCGCACGACGGCCTCCGGCAGGCCGACGATCGTGAACGTGGGCAGGCCCGCGCCGACATGCACTTCGACATGCACGAGCGGCGCCTGGAGGCCGAGCGGCGCGCGGCTGAGTGCGATGCTGATCGCGATGCGTTTGGACATGCGCCCGCCCGCCGTCGAACTCCACCGTTACCGCACTACGGCGCCGGGAGTTTCGCTTCGAGTTCCTTCAGTCTCTCCTCCATCGCCTTGACTTGCTCCTGCGTGCGCAAGAGCAGCGCGGCCTGCACGTCGAACTCCTGACGAGTGACGAGATCCAGCTTGCCGAGCTGCGCTTGCAGCACCGCCTTGAAATTGCCCTCCAAATCCTTGCCCAAGGCGCGCAGCGGCGCCGGCAACGCATCGCTCAGGCGGCGCGCGAGATCGTCGAGCGCGCTCGAATTAATGAAGCTCATCGAGTCCCCCTGACAAAGCGCGCTTGATCGCACCCGGATAATGCAGAGCACTTCTCGGCGTGCGCCAAGCCGGTGCGGATAACTCGCCCAATATTCGCATAACTCATTGATTCACCTACGCGGCAGCGAATGGCATGGAAGCTGCAACAAGGAAATCATAGTACTTGGAAAAGGGTTTAGGGCGGTACGATTAAACGGTGCGAACGCGGAATAACGGATGAAGCTGATTACCGCGATCATTAAGCCGTTCAAGTTGGATGAAGTCCGGCAAGCGGTCGCTGATATCGGCATACAGGGCGTCACGGTGACCGAAGTTCACGGTTACGGGCGTGAACATGGCCACACGGAGTTTTACCGCGGGGCGGAATTCGCGGTGGATTTTCTGTCGAAGGCGAAGGTGGAACTCGCGGTGGACGATTCGATCGCGGAGCAGGTGATGGAAGCGGTGTGTAACGTCTCTAGAACCGGCAAACCCGGCGACGGCAAAATCTGGGTCCTGGAACTCGAACAGGCTATTCGCGTGCGCACCGGTGAAACCGGGCCGGAGGCGATCTAGCGCCGCTATCGTTTAGGAGCATCTCGCGCCGGCAAGCCAGCCAACTCCCCCGTCGGTGCGAAATCCCGGCGGCGAGGGTTCCTTAAAAAGGCCCTCGCCGTTTTTTACCTTTGAATTCGGCCGGCGCGAGATGCGCAGCCTTTATATCCCACGGTCGTGCGCCAGGCTAGCGCTGCGATGCAGCAATATGAAGATATTTTTTCATTGCTACACTGCTTGGCCAATGCAACAGGAGCCCGTGCAAATGAAACTGGTCGTCGCGATCATCAAGCCGTTCAAATTGGACGACGTGCGCTCGGCGCTCGCTGAAATCGGCATTCAGGGCGTTACCGTGACCGAGGTCAAAGGCTTTGGCCGTCAAAAAGGCCACACTGAGCTTTATCGAGGCGCCGAGTATGTCGTCGACTTCCTGCCGAAGGTCAAACTCGAACTTGCAGTGGACGACGATCAGGTCGATAGAGTCCTTGAGGCTATAATCGAGTCGGCGCGCACGGGAAAAATTGGTGATGGCAAAATATTCATTTCCGAGCTTGGACAAGCGCTGCGCATCCGCACGAGTGAGTCCGGTTCGCGCGCACTATAGAGCTCCAGCGAGGGTCGCGACATGAAACGCGTTCTATTGTTTGCCGTTCTGCTCGCATGGTCCGGGATAGCATCGGCGGTCGTCTACAAATGGGTCGACGCCCGCGGCAATATCCAATACGGCGACGAACCGCCGGACGGGGTGCATGCGCAAATCGTGCGCCTGCTCGGCACGCACGAGACTATGCCCGCGCAAGGGTCCAAGGCGCCTGCCGCCCAATCCGCACCTTCGCTCGCGGACCAGGTGCTGGCCGAGGACAAGGCCCGGCAGGAAAAGAACTCCGTGCAGGCTGACGTCGCCGCGGCGCGCCACAAGCAATGCGCCGAGGCGCAAGCCCGATACACGCAGCTGATCGACGGCCGGCACATGTACAAGGTAGGTCCGAAAGGCGAGCGCGAATATTTGACGTCCGAACAGATCGATGCCGAACGGTTGACCGCGAAACACGACGTCGACACCCTCTGCGGCGACGATAACTCCACCTGACCGCGATGCGAGCCGGATTCATTGGACTCGGCGCGATGGGCGCGCCTATGGCCCGCAATCTTGGCCGGGCGGGACTGCTCAGCGGAGTGTGGAACCGCACCGCCGAGAAGGCGGCGGCGTTCGCCGCCGAATTGAATTGCACCGCCTTTGCGAACCCCGCGGCGCTTGCCGCCGCGAGCGACGTTGTCGTGCTATGTGTATCGGCCGATGCGGATCTGCGCGCCGTCATCGCGTCTCTCGAAGGCGGTCTCGCGCCGGGCAAGATCCTCATCGACTGTTCGACCGTGAGTGCGGCGACGGCGCGCGAAATGCACGCGCAGCTATGCGCGATCGGAGTCGGCTTCCTCGATTGCCCGGTCAGCGGCGGCGTCGAAGGTGCGCGGCTCGCCACGCTCGCGATCATGGCGGGCGGCGACGAGGACGTGTTTGCGCGCGCTTTACCCATTCTCGAGAAGCTCGGCCGCAAGATCACGCATTTCGGCGCGAGCGGCGCGGGCCAGGCGGCCAAAGCGACCAACCAAATCATGTGCGCGGGCATCATTCAAGCGGTCGGCGAAGCCATGGCCTTCGCGCAGGCCGAAGGCCTGCCGCTCGACCGGCTCATCGAGACGCTCGGTCAGGGTGCGGGTTCGAGCTGGTACTTCGTGAACCGCGCACCGTTCATGGCGCGCATGAACTTCCCGGCCGGCTTTCGCGTCCGCCTGCATGAGAAGGATTTGCGAATTTGCCGCGACATGGCGGCCGCGCACGGAGCGCGCCTACCGGTCGTCGAAGCGACGCTCGCCGCGTACGCCGAACTCATCCGCTTAGGTCTAGGCGACGAGGACATCTCCACGATCTACCGGCTGAAGACCGCGCTGTTTTCCGCGCAGTCCGCCGGCTCCGACGGGTCCTCGGAACCAGGGTGAGCACGGCGGCGCCGACTCGGCTGCTGCGGATTGCGACCCGCAAGAGCCAGCTCGCGCTGTGGCAAGCCGAGCACGTCGCGGCCCTGCTGCGCAGCGCCCACCCGGGCCTCGCCGTCGAACTCCTGCCGATGTCGACCAAGGGCGATCTCATCCTCGACCGCAGCCTCGCGGCGATCGGCGGCAAGGGTTTGTTCATCAAGGAACTCGAGATTGCGCTCGACCAGCGTCGCGCGGACATCGCGGTACACTCGATGAAGGACGTGCCGGCGCAAATGCCGCCGGGATTTGCGATCGGCGCGGTCTTGGCGCGCGCCGATCCGCACGACGCGCTGCTAGCACCGCGCCATCGGCGGCTCGCTGACTTGCCGCCGCATGCGCGCGTCGGCACCTCGAGCCTGCGCCGTCAGGCACAGTTGTTGGTCGCGCGCCCCGACTTGGCGATAGCGCCGCTGCGTGGCAACGTGAACTCGCGAAATCGCCGTCTCGACGACGGCGAATTCGATGCGATCGTGCTCGCCTGCGCGGGGCTGATGCGGCTCGGCTGCGGGTCGCGGATCACGGCGCGGCTCGACACGCGGATCTGTTTGCCGGCCGTGGGCCAAGGCGTGATCGGCGTCGAATGCCGCGGCGACGATGCCGCAACGCTCGCGCGCATCGCGGTGCTCGAGCATCCGGCGACGCGCGCCGCGGTGGACGCCGAGCGCGCTTTTGCGGCGAGGCTCGGCGGCAGCTGTCAGTCGCCGGTCGCCGCGCACGCGCAAGTCGACGGCGACGCCTTGAG
>DAIDVO010000123.1 GCA_027456085.1 Steroidobacteraceae bacterium
GGGGGGGGCGGCCGCAGCAGCCGCCACAGCCCATACGCGGCCGCCAATACCACGGCGACCAACAGCCCGCGCAGGCTGCGCGGCGCCTGCGCCCGGAACGCGAACTCCCACCACAAGTCGTTCGCGTAGGGCACGTGCCGAAATGCGAACGTGACGAGCCACGCGGTGGTGCCGAGCACCAGAAGAAGCGCGGTGATCCAGCGGCCGGAATATCTCTGGTCGAGCAAGGAGGCGCGCCGCGGGAAGCGTGCGTGCGCGAGTGCGAGTATGGCGGCGACGGCCGCCAATACCGCGGCTTCCTCGTAGTCGAAGCCCTTCAACAGCGACAGCAGAATTCCGGCGCCGAGCAGCCAGATCGTCAGCCACCAGGCGCTGTTGAGACGACGGTACAGGCCGTTGGCGATGACCAGCAGTGCGACGCCGACCGCGCTGCCGAGCAAATGCGACAATTCCAAAATCGGCAACGGCACGAAGCGCCGCAGGAGCGTCAGGCGCTGACCGAGTCCCGGAGTCGCGCCGGAAAACAGCAGCACGGCCCCGGCGCCGAATACGGCGCGCGCCGCCGCCTGCGGCGCCACGGCGATCAGCCAGGTGCGCGCGAACCGCACCATGCGTTGCATCGGCGCGCGGTGCAGCCACAATTCGTGGATGCCGAGCATCGCGAGCGCGACGCTGAACGGCGCGAGGTAGTAGATCGCGCGATAGGCGAGCAGCGAGCCCAGCAGGCGGTCCGGCGGCACCGTGGGCAGCAGCAGGAACAACACCGATTCGAATACCCCGACGCCGCCGGGCACCGTGCTGACGACGCCGGCGGTGATCGCGATCAAATACAGTCCCGCGAACGCGATGAAGCCGAGTCTCGCCTCCTGCGGCAAGAGGACATAGAGCACGCCGGCGGTGCACAGCAGGTCCGCGCAGGCGACGCAGATTTGCGCGAACGCGACGTGCGGTTTCAGCACCGGCAGCACGAAAGGTCCGAGACGAAAGGAATCGCGCCGCGCGAACGCCAGTGCGAAATAGGCGAATACCCCGGCGAGCAGCAGCGCGCCCGCGGCGTGCACCCACGCCGGGGTCAAACGCAGCACCGAGCCGGTCTTGCCGTCGTTCGCGAGGAACGACAAGCCGAGCAGAAACGCCGCCCCGACGCTGAACGTGACCGAGCCGAACGCGACGACCGTCGCGATCTGCTTCGCGTTCAAGCGCTGGTTGGAATAGGCGCGGAAGCGGATCGCACCGCCGGACAGCGCATTCAGGCCGACGTTGTGCCCGATCGCATACGCCATGAAGGAGATCAGCGCGACCTTGTAATAGGAAATCTTGGCGCCCGCGAAGCGCACGCCCAGCAATTCATACAGCGTCAACCAGGCGTAGCCGGCCACCGCCAACAGCGCCGCCGACGCGAGCGCCGGATCGCGAATCGCGTGCACGCGCACGGCGATGTCCTGCCACCGGTACTGGCCGAGCACGTGATGCAGCCACCATAGCGCGACGGCGAACAAGCCGACGCCGAGCATCGTGGTCCACGCGGGAATGTGGTGCGTGGAAGTGGACGAGTTCGAAGAATCGTTGTGCAAACCGACAAGACCCACCAAAATGTCGAAGAACCCGCCTATCGTAACAGCGAAAAGGATGATGACAGCCATGAGTTCCGCCACCCCGGATCGACAAACCGAAATGGATCCCAAACAGATGTATCGGGAGGAGATTTTCACGGACCGCAAGCTCGGCACGATCCGCAAATTGACCCCGGTCGGCGCCGACGGCGCGATTGACGCCGCGCGCCCGGTCATATTCTCCGGGCAGGCCCAGGTGATGACGCCAATGGGCGCGCTGCCGCTGAGCTTCGATTTGGAGGCCGCAAGCTTGGACGCGGCGATCGCGAAATTCGGCGCGGCCGCCGAGGCGGCCGTTCAGCAGACGATGCGCGAACTGCAGGAAATGCGGCGGGAACAGGCTTCGTCGCTGGTCATCCCCGACGCCGGGGTCGCGTCGCTTGCGAATGCCGTCGACCCTCTGGGCCGCGGCCGGCCGCGCCGCTAGGGCGCACGCATCGCCTCGAGCGCATCCCAGCGGGCGAATGCGGCCTCGAGTTCGGCGCCCAGCGCCTGCAGCCGCTGCAGCGCGGTCTCGGCGCGCGCGGGTGCACTGCGGAAAAGCTCGGGATCGCCGATTTCCGTGTGCAGCCCCGCCTGTTCCTGCTCGAGCCGCTGGATCTTGTCGGGCAGTCCGTCGAGCTCGCGCTGGTCCTTGTACGACAGGCGCCGCGGCTTCGCGGCCGCGGGCGGATTGCGCGTGCGCGCGGCCGCATCGTCGGGCGCGGCGCTCGGCTTGCGGCGCTGTCGCAGCCAGTCGCTATATCCGCCTACGTATTCGTTGACGCTCCCACCGCCCTCAAAGACAAGCGTGCTCGTCACGACGTTGTCGAGAAACGCCCAGTCGTGGCTGACCAGCAGCAAGGTTCCCGCGTAATCGGCGACGAGCTCTTCGAGCAGAGTCAGCGATTCCGCGTCGAGATCGTTCGTCGGCTCGTCCATGATCAAGAGATTGCTCTGCCGCGCGAACAGCCGCGCGAGAAGAAGGCGGTTGCGCTCGCCTCCCGACAGCATCGAGACGGGCGCATATAGCCGCTCGGCCGGAAACAAAAAGTCGCGCAGGTAGCCCGCAACGTGGCGCGGCCGGCCGTCGATCGACACGGTATCGCCGCTGCCGCCGGTCACGTTGTCCATGATCGATGCGCCCGGGTCGAGCTGCTCGCGCTGTTGGTCGAAATACGCAGGCGCAAGGCCCGTACCGCGGCGAATCGCGCCTGAGGACGGCTCCAATTCCCCGACCAGCAACTTGATCAGCGTCGTCTTGCCGCAGCCGTTCGGGCCGATGATGCCGACGCGGTCGCCGCGCATGATGCGCGCTGAGAAATTATCGATGACGGCCTTGCCGGCATAGGATTGCGACACGGCGTGCGCCTCGAACACCAGCTTGCCCGAGGGCGCCGCTTGCTGCGCGCGAATCTCGATTTGGCCGACGCGCTCGCGGCGCGCAATCCGCTCCTTGCGCATTTTCTCGAGCGCACGCACGCGGCCCTCGTTGCGCGTGCGGCGCGCCTCGACGCCCTGGCGTATCCATGCCTCCTCTTGCGCCAGTTTTTTGTCGAACAAGCCCGCATGCCGCGCCTCCGCTTCGAGCGCCGCGCGCTTCTTTTCCACATAGTCGTCGTAATTTCCCGGCCATCCGGTCAATTGCCCGCGATCGAGCTCCACGATGCGCGTCGCGAGGCGGCGGACGAATGCGCGATCGTGGCTGATGAACACGAGCGCGCCGGCGAACTTGAGCATCATCTCCTCGAGCCACGTGATCGCGTCGATGTCCAAATGGTTCGTGGGCTCATCGAGCAGCAACAGGTCCGGCGCGCAGGCGAGAGCGCGGCCGAGCATCGCGCGGCGGCGCCAGCCGCCGGACAGATCGCGCATGCTCGCGCCCTCCTCGAGATCGAGGCGGGAGATGATCTGTTCGGCCTGAAGCTCCGCCTCCCACCCGGCTGCGCCCGCGCCGCCGCGCACTATTTCGAGCACGCTCGCGTCGCTGTCGCCGGCGACCTCTTGGTGCAGGACCGCGACCTTGACGCCCGGACGAATCCACACTTCGCCGGCGTCCGCGGCGATTTCACGGCCGATCAGGCGCAGCAGGGACGACTTGCCCTCGCCGTTGCGGCCGAGCACGCAGACACGCTCGCCGCGGCGGACCTGCAGGTCGACCTGATCGAGCAGCGGCTTCAGGCCGAAACTCAGGGACACTTTATCGAGGCGGGCGATGGGCATGGGGGCGGGTATAGTAGCGCCCGATCGAGCCCTCAGCCAGACCATGGGATTACGGGTCCCGGTGCGCGCATGCGGCGGTGCTCGGGTAGCATACCGACCAAACCCGCCGGTCGGCCCGCGGCGCGGTGGAAACCGACGCGCCGCAGTGCGCGCAACGATTGAGGCACGCGGTGAGCGATCTCGAAGACTTCGGCTACGAACAACAGCTGAGACGGTCGCTGTCGACGCGCGACCTCGTCGTCTACGGCATGATATTCATGGTGCCGATCGCTCCGTACGCGGTGTTCGGCTTCGTGTGGCACGACGCCGAAGGCATGGTGCCGCTCGCGTACCTGATCGGCCTCATCGGCATGTTCTTCACGGCGATGAGCTACGCGGCGATGTCGCGGGCCTTTCCGGTCGCGGGTTCCGTCTACGCCTACGCGCAGCGCGGTATCCACGAAATCGCGGGATTTTTCTCCGGTTGGCTCATTCTTCTCGACTACATACTCATTCCGGCGCTGCTCTATCTGTTCAACGCGGTCGCCTTGCAGCCCATGTTTCCGCACGTCCCGGAATGGATCTGGCTCACCGCGTTCATCGTCGTCAACGCGGCCGTGAACCTGCTCGGCATGCAGCTGACGGCGCGCGTCAACCGCTATATGCTCGCGCTCGAATTGGCGTCGCTCGCCGTGTTCATCGGCGTCGGGCTCGCGGCGCTGCACGGCGGCGCGGGCGCGGGCCGGTTGACGCTGCGGCCGATATACGATCCCGGCGTTTTCTCCCTGGCGACCGTCGCCGGCGCCACGTCGATCGCGGTCTTGTCGTTTCTGGGCTTCGACGGCATCTCGACGCTCGCCGAAGAGAGCCGCGGAGGCCGCGACTCGGTGGGCCGCGCGACGGTCATGTCGCTGTTGCTGATCGGCGCGATGTTCATGGCTCAGACCTGGATCGCGAGCGATCTTGCGCGCGGCATGCATTTTTCGTCGCTCGCGACCGCGTTCTACGAAGTTGCGGGCCGCGCCGGCGGCCCTTGGCTGCGCAACGGCACGATCGCGGCCTCGGTCGTCGCCAACGTCGCGAATGCGATGGTCGCCCAGGCCGCCGTCTCACGCATCCTGTTCGCGATGGCGCGCGACGGCAAGCTGCCGCGCGTATTGGCGAAGATTCATCCCCGCTATCGGACCCCTTACGTCAGCACACTCGCGGTCGCGGCGGTTTCGCTCGCCGTCGCTCTGGTGTTCACGCAGCGCATCGACGACTTGAGCCGCATCGTGAATTTCGGCGCGCTCAGCGGATTCATCCTTCTGCATTTGTCGGTCATCAATCATTATTTCATCCGCCAGCGCAGCGGCAGATGGCTGCGCCACCTGGTCTTTCCCCTCGCGGGATTGCTCGTGATCGCGTACGTGCTCTACGAAATGGACGATTCCGCGAAAATCATGGGGGCGTGGTGGATCGGCATCGGCGTGATCTATTATCTGTTGCTGACCTTCGTATTGCGCAAGCCGGCGGCGCTCGAATTGTGACACCGCGGCGCCGATTCTCGACAATGCCGCCATCGGCGGCGGCCGCCAGGCGGGATCATTCCATGCAATCGACTTCCCAGAGCGACCTTGCGAGCGGGCTCGGCGCCGCGGAGGCCGCGCGGCGCCTCGCGCAGGACGGCCCCAATGACGTTCCCGAAAAGCCCTCGCACCCGCTCCTGCGCTTCGCGGGGAAATTCTGGGGGCTGTCGGCGTGGATGATCGAGCTCATCGCGGCGATCTCCGTGGTCCTGCACAAGAGCGCGGATTTCGCGGTCGCGATCGCGTTGCTGCTCGCGAACGCGATCCTGAGCTTTATCCAGGAGCAGCGCGCGTCGTCGGCGGTCAAGGCGCTGCGCCAGCGGCTGCAGGTCACCGCCCGGGTTCTGCGCGACGGCGCCTGGATCGGCATTCCGGCCCGCAGCCTGGTGCGCGGCGACGTCGTGCGCTTGCGCGCCGGAGACTTCGTGCCGGCGGACGTGCAGGTGGCGGCGGGTTCGGTGCGCGCCGATCAATCGGCTCTCACCGGAGAATCGCGGGAAATCGCGCGGGCCGGCGGCGATCCGCTCTACTCCGGCTCGATCATCCGCGACGGCGAAGCGACCGCGGTCGTCACGGCAACGGGCATACGCACCTATTTCGGGCGCACGACCGAACTGGTCGCGAGCGCCCACCCCAAATTGCACGTCGAGGAGGTGATCGGCGGCGTCGTGAAATGGCTGTTGCTGATCGTCGGCGTGCTCGTCGCGATCGCGGTCGCCGTGTCGCTGCTCGAGGGCAAGACTCTCGCCGAGATTTTGCCGCTTGCGCTCGTGCTGTTGATGAGCGCGATCCCGGTGGCGCTGCCGGTCATGTTCACGGTCAGCATGGCGGTCGGTTCCGTCGCGCTCGCGCGCGAGGGGGTGCTCGTCACCCGCCTGAGTGCCGCCGACGATGCCGCCAACATGGACACGCTGTGCGCCGACAAGACCGGAACGCTCACGCTGAACCGGCTCGCGCTCGCCGGCACCGCGCCGCGGCCTGCGATCGCCGGCGACGAGATCATCCGCTGCGCGGCGCTCGCCTCGAACGAATCCGATCAAGACGCGATCGATCTCGCGTTCCTCAAGGCGGCGAAGGAACGCAAGCTTCTCACCGGCGCCGAGGCGGTCAGCGCGTTCGAGCCCTTCTCGGCCGCGACGCGGCGCACCGCCGCGACGGTCGCGAGCGGTGGCCGGCGCTATCGCGTCACGAAGGGCGCGCTGCGCACGATCGCCGTGCTTTGCGGCCTCGACACGGCGGACCTGGAAAAGATCGAGAGCGATTCGCTCGCGCAAGCCGAAAAGGGCTACCGCGCTCTCGCGGTCGCCGATGCCGGCGAAACGGGCCCGTGGCGCTTTCTCGGCGTGGCCTATCTGTACGATGCGCCGAGGCCGGATTCGGCGCGGTTGATCCGGGATCTCGCGGCGCTCGGTGTGCGCGTGAAAATGCTGACCGGCGATGCGCTGCCGGTCGCGCGCGAAGTTGCGAAGAGCTTCGGACTCGCGAACATCGTGCGCGTACCGAAGGCGACCGCGGCGGGCGCGGGCGGCATCGACGCGGCCCTGATCGAGCGCTCGGACGGCTTTGCCGAGGTGTTCCCCGAGGACAAATTCGCGGTCGTAGGCGCGCTGCAGCGCGCGGGCCATGTCGTCGGCATGACCGGCGACGGGGTCAACGATGCGCCGGCGCTGCGCCAGGCGGAGGTCGGCATCGCGGTGAGCGGCGCGACCGACGTCGCCAAGAGCGCCGCGAGCGTGGTACTCACCACCGAAGGGCTCGAAGGCATCATCTCCCTCGTGCGCAATGGCCGCGCGATCTATCAGCGCATCGTCACCTGGATCATCAACAAGGTCAGCAGCGCACTCCTCAAGGCCGGATTCGTGGTTGCCGCGCTGCTGCTCACCGGCCGGTTCGTGATCTCCGCGCTCGGCATGGTGCTGCTCGTATTCTTGACCGACTTCGTCAAGATCGCCCTCGCCACGGACAATGCGCGCCCGTCGCAGCAGCCCGAGACCTGGCACATCGCGCCGCTGATCCGGGTGTCGGTCGTCATGGGAATCTTGATGGTCCTGGAGGCCTTGGGGCTATTGGCGTTCGGCTGGCGCCGCTATGGCCTTGCGCACGACCCGGGCGGCCTGCGCACGTTCAGCTTCGAAATGCTGCTGTATTTGTCGCTGTTCTCGATCATATCCTTCCGCGAACGGCGCGCGTTCTGGAGGTCGCGTCCAAGCCCGACGTTCGCCGCGTCGATTCTTGGCGACGCCGTCGTCGGTATCGCGATCGGCATGTTCGGCCTCGCGGAGATGCACCCGATCCCGCCGGTCCGTCTGGCCGTGCTGATCGGTGCTTGCCTCGTCCTCACGCTCGGCGTGAACGATCCCGTCAAGACTTGGCTCGTGCGCCGGTCGGCGCTGCGGCCCTAGTTGCTCATGCTCATTCCGCGCGCGAGGCGGCAGCCGCTGCGCCGGTCGTCATACAGGCCTGCGCCCGGCGGGTCAGAACAGCCCGACCACCCGCCCCTCGGCGTCGATGTCGATATGGTTGGCGGACGGCACCTTCGGCAGGCCCGGCATCGTCATGATGTCGCCGCAGATCATCACGATGAACTCGGCGCCGGCGGCGAGCCGCACCTCGCGCACGTTCACCATGTGTCCGGACGGCGCGCCGCGCAGCTGCGGATCGGTCGAGAACGAGTATTGCGTCTTCGCCACGCACACCGGGTAGTGGCCATAGCCGTCGTCCTGCAGCCGCTTGATCTGGGCGCGCACCTTGCTGTCAGCCGTGATGTCGCTCGCGCCGTAGATTTTGGTCGCGATGGCGCGCATCTTGTCCCACAGCGGCAATGCGTCCTCGTAAACGAACTTGAAGCCGTCGTGGTTGGTCTCGGCGAGTTCGACCACCGCGCGCGCAACCTCTTCGGCGCCGGCGCCGCCGTCGGCCCAGTGGCGCGCCGAGATGACCGGCACCTGTAGGTAGGACAGCCGCTTCTTGAGCAGCTCGAACTCCGCCCGCGTATCGCAGGTGAAGTGGTTCACCGACACGATGCACGGCAGTCCGTAGTGGCTGCGCACGTTGTTGACGTGCCGCTCGAGGTTCGCGATTCCCTTCTCGAGCGCGGGCAGGTTCTCGCGGGCGCATTCCTTGAGATCGCAGCCGCCGTGATACTTGAGCGCGCGAATCGTCGCGACCAGCACCGCCGCCGTCGGCGTGAGTCCGGCCTTGCGGCATTTGATGTCGACGAACTTCTCGGCGCCGAGATCCGCGCCGAAGCCCGCCTCGGTCACCACGTAATCGGCGAGTTTGAGCGCCGTACGGGTGGCGAGCACGGAATTGCAGCCGTGGGCGATGTTCGCGAACGGTCCGCCGTGGATGAACGCGGGATTGTTCTCCAGAGTCTGCACGAGGTTCGGCTTCAGCGCTTCGCGCAGCAACACCGTCATCGCGCCGTGCGCGTTCAAGTCGCGCGCGCGCACCGGCTTCTGCGCGCGCGTGTAGCCGATCACGATGTTGCCGAGCCTGCCCTTGAGGTCCTGAAGGCCGGTCGCGAGGCAGAAGATCGCCATGACCTCGGAGGCGACCACGATATCGAAGCCGTCCTGGCGCGGGTAGCCGTTGCCCGGTCCGCCGAGCGAATTGACGATCTCGCGCAGCGCCCGGTCGTTCATGTCCATGACGCGCTTCCAGCTGATGCGCCGCTCGTCGATGTCGAGTTCGTTGCCATGGTGGATATGGTTGTCGATCAGCGCCGCCAGCAAGTTGTTGGCGAGTGCAATCGCGCTGAAGTCGCCGGTGAAATGCAGATTGATGTCCTCCATCGGCACGACCTGCGCATAGCCGCCGCCGGCGGCCCCGCCCTTCATGCCGAACACCGGCCCGAGGCTCGGCTCCCTGAGGCAGATCACCGCCCGCTTGCCGATGCGGTTGAGCGCATCGCCCAAGCCGACCGTCGTCGTGGTCTTGCCCTCGCCGGCCGGCGTCGGGCTGATGGCGGACACGAGCACGAGCTTGCCGCTCGGCCGCGACGTGAGGCTATCGGTGTATTCGAGCGACACTTTCGCCTTGTAGCGGCCGTACAGATCGAGCGCCTCGGGCGGGATGCCGAGCCGTGAGGCAATGTCGGTGATGGGCTTCAGCGTAGCGTGTTGCGCAATCTCGATGTCCGACAGCACTAGGTATCTCCAGGAAAGTTCCGAGTTATCGATCAGCGTATTCGGCCGCGCATACGGCGCGGCGCAGCGGCGATATTGCCACGAAATTCAGCCGCGCGGCACTGCGCGCGGCAGCCCGCGCACCGCGGCCAGCCGCAGGATTCGGCGCCGGCACTCGTCCGCCGACACGCGTTCGAGTCCGCCCGGCACCGCCGCCTCGATGCCGGCCTCGGTGACGACGAAGTCCATCAGCATGTCGTGCGACTGCGGGTGCGAAGTGGGAATCCGCGACAGTTCAAAGGCGTGCGCAAGCGCGAGCGGACGCGGCGCGAGCGCGGCCAAGGTCCGGTCGAAGAATCCGCCGCCGTAGCCGAGCCGATCGCCGCGGTCGCCGATGCCGACGGGCGGCACCAGCAGCGCGTCCGGTACGACCAGCGGCGTGCCGACAGGAACCGGCAAATTGTAGACGCCGGTGCTCATCGCGGCGCCGGGCCACCACGCACGGAACTCGAGCGGCTGCCCTTTCGCGATCACCACCGGCAGCGCGAGCAGCGCGCCGCGCGCTCGCAACTCGGCCGCGATCGGCCGCGCATCGAACTCCGCCTGGAACGGCCAACAATGGCCGACGACCCAACCGGCGCCGAACGGCAACGCCGCGCGCAGCTGGGCCGCGATCGCGTCGCTCCAGCGCGCGTGAGCGGCCGGCGACGCGGCGACGCGGCGCGCGAGCAGCGCCGCGCGCTCGGCCTTGCGCCAGCTGGCGAGTTCCGGAGTCAGCGGCATGCAGCCATTCTCCGCGTCTTCCGGCGCATGCTGCGGACGCGCGGCCGTGCTCGGCGGCTCACTGTCGGCGCTGACGGCGACGAAGATACAACAGCCCACGCGCTCGGCTAGCGTAGCGCGCCGCTGCGTACCGGACCACCAGAAGCCCCCCGAGCGCTGCGGGTAATGCCCGAGCACGATGAGATCGATCATAAGCCGCTTGGCGCATCCGGCAATTTGCTCGAGCGGATCGCCGGCCGCCAAAATCCCTTCGGCGGCCACACCGCGCTCTCTCAGCCAAGCGAGAGACTCATCCAGCAACTTGCGGTAGTCCGTCGAGTCCTCGACCAGGCAAACCTGCCCCGCGGCGCCCGCGATGCCCGCCGGATCCGCGACCCCGCTCGGAATGATCGAGAGTACGTGGACGCGGGCGCCGAGAAGAATTGCGAGCTCGGCGCCGCGCTTGAGCGCCCGGCGTCCGGCTTCCGAACCGTCATAGCAAAGAAGTACGCGCTTGAACATGATTTCACTCCAGCCCGGCTCATCAAAGCATGCGCGCGATCTTCGTTCAAGGCATCCGCACCACGGCGCCGCTACTCCATGATCGCCGAATCGACGACCGTTGTGCCGGCGCGCGGCATTTTGATCAGGATGAGCAAGGGAATGACCAACAGCGTCAATGCGAACAGCAAGCGGTAGTCGTCGATGTAGCCGATCATCGAGGCTTGGCGATTCACCGCGGCATCGAGTGCGGCGAGCCCGGCCGGATGGCTCGGATCGTAGGCCGCCGCCACCGCGGGATTTTGCCAGGCGGGATTGGTGGAGGTGACGTGCATGGCGAGCGCCGCATGCGCGACCACGGTATTGCGCACCAGCTCCGTCTGCACGAGCGAGATGCCGATGCTGCTGCCGATGTTGCGGATCAGGCTGAAGATAGCCGTGCCCTGCGCACGCATCGACGGCGCCAGCGTCGCGAACGCCGCCGCGCTCAGCGGCACGAACACGAAGCCCGTGCCGACGCCCTGGATCACGCCCGGCCAGACGATATCGCCCTCCGACAGGTCGAGCGAGTAGCCGCACATTTTCCATAAGGCCACCGCGGTGATCGAGAAGCCGGTGAACAGAAGAATGCGTATGTCGACTCGGCCGACCAGGCGGCCGACGACCAGCATCGCCATCATCGTGCCGAACCCCATCGGCGAGGTCACATATCCGGTCGTCGATGCCGGATACCCCATCAGGTTTTCGAGCATCGTCGGAATCAGCGCGCGCGTCGCAAACAGCACGATGCCGATGATGAAGATGAATACCAGGCCGAAGACGAAATTGCGGTTCTTCAGCAAGCGCGAGTCGAGAAAGGATCGCTCCGCCGGGGTCAACAGCGTGTGCGCGACGAAGTAGGCGAACGCAATGACCATGATGGCGATCTCGACCCAGGTTTCCCGGGAGGAGAGCCAGTCGTTCTGTTCGCCGCGGTCGAGCAGCATCTGGAGCGCGCCTATGCTGAGGCTCAGCGTCGCGAAGCCGAACAGGTCGAATTTCATCTTCCGCGCGGCGGCCGTCGGCCGGATGTAGCGCCAGATTCCGTAGAAGGCGATCAGGCCGATCGGCAGATTGATGAAGAATACCCAGCGCCAGTTGTAGCTTTCCGTGAGCCAGCCGCCGAGCGTCGGCCCTAAAATCGGTCCGATCATGACGCCGACGCCCCAGATCGCCATGGCCTGTCCGTGCTTGGCCGGGGGGTTGATGTCGAGCAGCACGACCTGCGACAACGGCACCAGCGCGGCGCCGAACACGCCCTGCAGCAGGCGCGCACCGACGATTTGCGCGAGCGAGGTGGATAGGCCGCACAGCGCCGAGGCCACCGTGAACCCCGCGACCGACGCAAGAAAAACCGCTTTTTGGCCGAAGCGGTCGCTGAGCCAGCCGGTGAGCGGCGTCGCGATCGCCGCGGCGACGATGTAGGCAGTCAGGACCCAGGCGATTTGGTCGAGCGACGCCGACATGCTGCCTTGCATGTGCGGTAGTGCGACGTTCGCGATCGTGGTGTCGAGCGCCTGCATGATCGTCGCCAGCATGATCGACAGCGTGATCATGCGCCGGTTGACCGGACGGTTCATGCGCCGGCTTCGACGACGCGCTGCAGGTGCTCCAACAATTCGGCTGCGCTCGCGAGTTGTTTGGCATCGATCTGCGCCAGCAATTCGTGGCGGAAGGCATCCGCTTCGGCCTTGACCTCGGCGTACAGACGCTGACCGGCCTCGGTCAGCGCGATCCGCTTGACGCGCCGATCGGTGCTCGAGGGCGCGCGCAGCACGAGCCCGGCTTTGACGAGCCGATCGATCATCGCCACCATCGTCGCCCCTTCGACGGCCAATCGATCCGCGATCTCCGATTGCGAGAGCGGCGCCGGCGCCCGCGCGGCGACCGCGATCGTCATCCAACTTGCCTGGCTCATACCGAGATGCCTCAGGCGGCGATCCAGCGCTTGGCGCCATGCACGTGCGCTGCTGTGTAGCGCGCTGGCGAACCGCTCTTCGATTCCGGGCATTTTTGAAAGCTCACAAATAATTAGATATCTAAGTTAAATACACGAAATCGACGCCGATTGCCACAAGACCACAAATGACGGGAACCGCCGCGCGCGCCGCCGCCGCGCGCGCTTCAAGCGAGCGCGCTCCGGTACAACGCGACCAAATGGCCGAAGGCGCGCTCCGCAGCGGCCTCGTCATAGATCGGCACGCCGTCATGCCGCGGCATGTCGGGCACGCACCAGCCATGGATCGTCCCCGGATACACCTCGATTTGCGCCGGCACATGCGCCACGGCGAACGCCTCACGCAGCTCATCCTTGGCTTGCGGCTGCCGCTCGTCGTCGCTCGCCGCGATCGCGAAATACATCCGCGCCTTGATCTTCGGCGCAAGCTTATGCGGACTATCGGGCTTGTCCGTCACCAGGTCACCGCCATGAAATGAGGCGCCGGCGCCAACCCGATTCGGCGCATGCGCAGCGGTCCTCAATACCAGCGGACCGCCCATGCAATAGCCATGCGTGCCGATCTTGGTGTTCGTGTCGACCGCGGATGCTGCGTCGAGGAAGGCAAGATAAGCGCCCGCATCACGCTCCACGGCTCCCGCTGCGAACAAAGGGCCCGTCCAGCGCTCCAATTTCGCGCGCGCGTTCGGATCCTTGAAATCGAACGTCGAAGGGTCGGCGATCACCTGCGCGTGCGTGAAGCGATAGAACGGATTGGGCACCAACACCGAATACCCCAGTGCCGCAACTCGCCTGCCGAATGCGCGAAACACGGGCCGCAGGCCGAAGACATCGGTCCAGATCAAGACACCCGGATGCGCGCCTTCGGCGGGGTGCATGAATGCGGCATTGCACAGCCCGTCCGCGGTGTTGATCTCGACGTCATGCTCGACCATTCGCGGCGCGGCAGCCGTTGCGGCGCCCGCCGCGGCGACGAGGCCCGCGGCCGCGGCAGCGGTCATGAATTCGCGGCGCGATAGATCGTCGATCGGCTTCGTCGAGTCGGGTTGCTGTTCGTGGTCGCGCATGGGTTCTCCGGATTGGATTGGATCGTTTCGGATCGATTCGCATTCCAGTACGATCGGCAGCCGAGAGCAACCCCCCCTACGTGAACCCGACATTCGAAGGACGGCCTTTCATCATGCAGTTGCGCAATTTCATCGTCGCCCTGGCGGCGCTTGCGGCGACCGCCGCCGCACTTGCCGCAAGCGACGGTGCGGCGAACGGCGCGAATTTGATCCGTGTCGCCGATAGTTCCGGCTGCACCCAAGACCCGGCCGCTGCGACGACCGTCCCGGGTTGGATGACGCTCGAGGGCAGCCCCTCGCTGTTGTGCCGCCCGGCGGCCGCGATCCCGGCATCGGCTGGCGCGGCAATCCAGCGAGACCGCATCGCGAGCGGCCCCTATGGGTCGTCCGCGCTGGAGCGCGACATCGCGGTCGGCGCCGCAGCCGGCGCGATCGACCGCGGAACGGCGACTTATGCGCTTTCGGGATGGCTCGGTGCGAGCGGGTCCGGCCACGCGCGCGCGCTGCTGACCATGCTTTTCCGCGACTCCGCCGGACGCACGCTGCGCGGCACCGCGCATCTCGAGGGACCGGCCCGCATCGGCGCCTCCGCCCCTGCCTCCACCGCCGGCCCGGCGTGCGTGTTCGCGGCTCGCAGCGCGAGCGGGCCAATTCCGCGCGGTACCCGGTCGCTGCGCGTCGTGCTGCGCTTCATCAACGCCGACGCCGCGCATGGCGCCGCCTATGCCGAGCGGCTACGTCTCACGCTGCGGCCCGTATTGGAGTTCCCGTCCGCGCCGCCGCCGGCGTCGACGGTCCCGCGCTTCGACCATGTGTTCTTGATCATGATGGAAAATACCGATTACGGGCAGGTCATCGGCGCGGCGCGGGACGCCCCGTTCGTCAACCGGCTCGCCCACCGGGGTGTGCTGCTCGCGCGCTATACCGGCGTCTATCATCCGAGCGACGAGAACTACCTCGCGATCGCCGATGGCGACACGTCGGTGCGCGGCGCGGTCTACTTTCCGAACATACACCTCGCCGCACGCCACATCGGCGATTCGATCGAAGCGGCCGGCAAGACCTGGAAGGCTTACGAACAAGGCATGGGAACGCCATGCAATACGACGACGAAATACGACAAGTATTACGAGCCCGACGACGCGCCGTTCGTCAACTACACGAATGTCATCGGCAACGCCGCGCGCTGCCGCTCGCATTTGTTCGACACAAAACAGCTGGCGCGCGACCTCGCGACGGCCGCCTCCACGCCGAACTTCGCGTGGATCGCCGCCGACGACTACGACGACGGCGAGGATTCCGGCAACGGCTCGCCCGCGAGCCTGCGCGTGCAGGACGCTTGGCTGCGCCGGACGCTTCAGCCGCTGTTCGCATCACCCGCCTGGCGCCAACAGCGCTCGCTTCTCATTCTGACCTGGGATGAATCCGATGCGACGCGCACCAATCACATCGCGACGATTCTGGTCGGCTCGCGCGCAAGCACCCGCGCCGGCTACGTCAGCCGGGTGCGCTACGATCATTACAGCACGGGGCGGACGATCGAGGAGGCGCTCGGCCTGCCGATGCTGAGCGCGAACGACCGCTACGCCCGCCCGATCAACGACGCATTCGCGCGCTGAAGCGCGCGGACGGGTTCGCTCACAAGAACCGCTTCCCCGCCGCGATCGCCGCTTGCAGCTTCTGCTCGCCGGCTTCGGCCTGGCGATCGAGATGGTCGAACGCCGCCACCTGCGCGGCGGTCGGCGCTACGTAAGCGAGACCGACGTCGGCCTGCAGGTACGCGAGGAAGCTGCGCAGCCTCATCTCGTGCAGCACGTCGCCTTCGCTCGAGTGGACGTTGAGCTGAACCACCTGATCGATCGCCTCGTCGAGGCCGGCGAGCGCGGCGTGTGCTTTCGATTCCTCGAGCCGATGCCGCGCGACCGCCTGCAGAAGTTCGTGGCGAACGCCGATCGCCCGATTGATGTTCCGGTCGAGCAGGTCCACCGCGCCGTGGATGCGCAACTGCAGCGCCATACGCTGCTGCAAGGCGGCGGCCGTCGTGTGCAGGCGCGGGTCGAGCGCCACTGCGAAGGTTTGCGCGCTCTTATGGCCGTTGTAGTCGAGCACGGCGGTGTAGCGTCCCGGGTCCACCACCGGACCGCGCGCGTCGGCGCTCAGGCCGTCGGTCTCTTCGGGCGGCTCGAAGCCGGTCACGTCGGTCGCATCGGCGTAGCGCAGATCCCACTGCAGCCGGTTCATGCCCGGCGAAATCGCGGTGAGCTTCTCCAGGGCCACACGTTTCGCCTGCGAGGGAGTGTAATTGTCGCGGATCGTCGCGCCGATCTTCGGCTTCTTTACCTTCAGATGCAGTGCGAAGCGGCGCACGAGCCGGCCGTGTTCGTCGAGGAACGAAACGCTCGCCGGCGCCTTGCCGTCGTAGCTTGCCGGAACGCGGAAAAAGATCGTCGCGCCGAACGGCGGATTCGTGCCGGCCGGCCCGCGGTACTTGGCGTGCTCGTCCTGTCCGTAAGCATTGCTGAGCCAGGCCGTCTCGGCCGCGTACAGCCGGGCCGAATCCGCGGAAGGCACGGATTCATGCGCGAGCTGTTCGAGCAGCGTGAGGTTATCGAGCACCCAGAACGAGCGTCCGTGAGTCGCGATCACGACGTCTCCCTGGCGTACGTTGATCACGAGATCGCGCACCTGGACGTGCGGCAGGTTCAGCGCGAGTGGCCGCCAGTGCGCACCGGCGTCGACGCTTGCGTAGACGGTGTTCTTCGTGCCGAGGAACAAAAGCCCGGCATCGGTCGGATCCTGGCGCAGGACGAATGCGTACTGGTCGTCCGGCAATCCCGTGGTCAGCGGCGCCCAGTGGCGGCCGAAATCGGTCGTCTTGAACACGTAAGGATGGAAGTCGTCCCACATGTAGCGCGACGCGGTGAGATAGGCGCTGCCGGCGGCGACGTGCGAGGGCTCGATCGAGGTGATTTCCGCCCACTTCGTCAGCGCCGCCGGTGTCACAGCCTCCCAATGCTGGCCCGCATCGGTCGTGACGTGCACCAACCCGTCCTGGGAACCCGCCCAGATCACGCGCGAGTCGACGGTCGAGACCGCAAGCGCCGAGACGTCCGGGAAGATCTCAGCGCCGGTCTGGTCGAGATCGACCGGTCCGCCGCTCGGCTTCTCGGTATTAGGATCGTTGCGCGTGAGGTCGGGGCTGATGCGCACCCAGGTCCGGCCGCCGTCATTGCTCTTCATCACGTACTGCGACCCGATCAACAGCTCCTTGGGATCGTCGGGAGAGAAGAAAATCGGGTGCGTCCAGCCGAGACGATACTTCATTTCCGCCGACGAAACGCCGTCGAGATATCGGGCATCCGGACTGATCGAACGCCGTTCCCCGGTCTTCATGTCGTAGCGCTGCATGATCGTGTAGTAGTCGCTGCCGTAGGTGACGTCGGGATCCCCCGGCTGCGGCGCGACGAAGGTGCTCTCCCCGAGCGCGACGCTATGCCAGGCGCCGTGCTGGATCGAACCGCCGGGCATCGCGCTCGGGCCCTCGTAGGAGCCCTCGTCCTGTTGCGCACCGTACATGTGAAATGGAAACTGATCGTCGAGCGCGACGTGGTAGAACTGGCCGGTCGGTTGATTGTGCTCGTCGCTCCAGCTCGCACCTCCGTCGGTCGACACCGTGGCGCCGCCGTCGTTGCCCTCGAGCAGGATCTTCGGGTCGCTCGGATTGATCCAGACGATGTGGTTGTCGCCGTGCCGCGTGTGCAGCTTGGCGAACGTCTTGCCGCCGTCGTGCGAGACCCACAGCGCGTCCACCTCGGGCACATAGACCGTCTCGGAGTCGGTCGGGTCCGTGTAGATGCTCATGTAATAGAAGGCGCGCTGGCGCAAGCTCCAGTTCGCGTTCACGCGCGTCCACGTGGCGCCGCCGTCGGCGGAGCGGAACACCCCGCCGCCCTTCGCCTGAACCATGCTGTAGACGACGTTCGGCTGGTTCGCGGCGACGCTGACGCCGATGCGCCCGAGCACGCCCGGGGGCAGTCCCGGATTGCGTGAAAGGTCGGTCCAGTGAGCGCCGCCGTCGGTGCTCTTGTAGAGGCCGCTGCCCGGGCCGCCGTCGTTGAGGGCCCAGGGCGTGCGCTCGGCCTGCCACATCGCGGCGTACAAGACCTGCGGATTGCCCGGGTCCATGACCAGGTCGATCGCACCGGTCTTGTCGTCGACGTAGAGAATCTTGCTCCACGTCTTGCCGCCGTCCGTCGACTTGAACACGCCGCGCTCGGCGTTCGGTTTGAACACGTGGCCCATCGACGTCGCGTAGACCAGATCGGGATTCTTGGGATCGACGACGATCGCGCTGATGGTGTGGGTGTCGGCAAGGCCGGCCGCATGCCAAGTCTTGCCGGCGTCATCCGAACGGAACACGCCGTCGCCGGTGATCATGTCGCCGCGAATGTCGCTCTCGCCGGTGCCTGCGTAGAGAACCTTGGAATTCGACGCCGCAACCGCGATCGCGCCTATGCTGTCGCTCGCCGACGGCAGCTTGCCGTCGGTGATGTTGTGCCACGTGACGCCGTAGTCGGTGCTCTTCCAGACGCCGCCGTCAACCGCGCCCATGTAAAAGAGGTCCCTTTCGCCGGGCACGCCGGCGACCGCCACCACCCGGCCTCCTATCCACGGACCGACGCTGCGCCATGCGAGCTTCCCCGTCGACGGTGCCGGTGCCGGCGGCGCGCTCGCGCTCGCGCTCGCGCTCGCGGCAGAGGACAGCGCGAGCGCAAGCCCAACGGCGGTGACGGCCTGAATAGCACGGAATTTCGCAAAATCCGCCATGAATCTCGTCATTCGAACTCCTTCTGAAGAAGACCCACGTGGTTGGTTGATTTGCGCCGGAGAACCCGCCTGCGGGTTTGATGATAGTGGATAGCGTGCGCTTCTTCCATGATTGGCGGTTGACGGCCGCGCCTTCCCGCCGCCGACGCTCGCCTCACCAGTGCCCGAACCTTGCGCGATCGAACTCGGCGCCATAATACTTTTTCGAGGCGTCGACGCAGACTTGATTGCCGTCGCCGCGACGTATCTGCGCTTGGGTCGCGGTGATGGTCAAAAATTCGCCGGGTCTCGCAACAGATTGTTTTCGGTGACGTTCGGGCGGCCGGCAGCAGGTTACTCACAGGCTTATCCACGCAGAATGTGGATAAGGCGTGTTATGATTTTCAACGCATCGCCATGCCCTTCATTACAAAAATAACGGAGCGATCATGCGTTTCACCGATGCCGTCCAACTGTGTTTCGGCAAATATGCCGACTTCAACGGCCGCGCGCGGCGGCCGGAATTCTGGTGGTACGTGCTGTTCATTTTCCTCGGTAGTCTCGCGACGCGCATCTTCGGTGAATCGGTCGCCGCGCTGTTCTCCGTTGCGACACTGCTGCCTTCGCTCGCCGTGGGCGCGCGCCGCCTGCATGACACCGACCGCAGCGGTTGGTGGCTGCTGTTGTGGATCGTCCCGCTGGTCGGCTGGATCATCATGATCATTTTCATGGCGCAACAAGGCCAGGCCACGGACAACCAGTACGGCAGTCCGCCCGCAAACTGAGCCGCCGCGGGGGATGAATTCAATAAAGCTCATTCCGGCGGCGTGTCTGGCCGCATGCGCGCGGCTGAAAGTCGCGCCCACCGACCGCATGTTGTCGATATCGATTGCCAGTCAAACGGCATCCCTGATCCAGGGAGGGATGTTGGTCGATCGAATGCCGTGTTCGACCTCGCGCTTTGGCGTCGGCCAGGTCGAGGGCTCCAATTGCACGCCGCTCGGATTGCATCGAATCGCCGAAAAAATCGGCGGGGGCGCGCCGGTCGGAACCGTCTTTAAAGCACGGCAAGTCGTCGGCCACACATCGCAGCGGGAATTCGCGCACGCCACGATCACCACGCGGATCATGTGGCTCGAAGGCATGGAGCCCGGCTTCAACCACGGCGCCAACGTCGATTCCCACGCCCGCTACATTTACGTTCACGGCACCGGCGACCAGGATTCGATCGGCAGGCAGGCCTCGCACGGCTGTGTACTCCTGGCGGACGCGGATCTGGTCTCGCTGTTCGACCGGCTGGCGACGGGCGACCTGGTGTGGATTGCCGAAAAGTGACCCATCGCCTCGGGCTCTTTGCAGCAAGCGCGCGCGCTCAACTGAACCAAATCTGCTTGTAAGGCGGCTGTTGGAGAGACTAAGCTCTCGATGAGACCGGAATTCAAAAAGAGACAGGCACGAGAACTTGTGCCAGCGCCGACTCAAGATGCGGGGAACCGGCGGTAGTTGAAGGGGTGCGCGATGCTCAGGGATACCATCAAACTTTGCTCGTGGGCGATTGCGGCAACGAGCCTGCTGGCCTTGCCCACCGTTTCCGTTGCGGCGAAGACAGGCGCCGATACGGCGTCGAATGCTCTCGCAGAGGTCGTCGTCACGGCGCAGCGCCGCGAGCAGCGCCTCGAGGACGTGCCGATGAGCATCACGACGTTCAGCCAAGAGAAGCTGGACCAGCAAGGTCTCAGGAGCATCGATGACCTGACGCGGCTCAGCCCGGGCGTGACCTTCATGCGCAACGGCATGAGCGCGAGCGGCAACTACAACGACGAGGATTCCGACGTCTCGATCCGCGGCATCGATTCTACCGCCGGCGCTTCAACCACCGGCATCTACATCGACGACACGCCGATCCAGACCCGGCACCTGCAGTTCGGCACCGTAAACCCCTACCCCGCGCTGTTCGATCTGCAGCGCGTCGAAGTCTTGAAAGGCCCGCAGGGCACGCTATTCGGCGCCGGCTCCGAAGGCGGCACCATACGTTTCATCACTCCCGAGCCGAGCCTCACCGACTACCAGGTCTACGCGCGCGCCGAAGCGGGCCAAATCCAAGGCGGCGCCCAGAACTACAGTGCGGGTCTCGCGGTCGGCGGACCGATCATCGAGAATGTCCTCGGCTTTCGCTTCAGCGTCTCGTACGCAAAGGACGGCGGCTGGGTCAACCGCGTCAACTACACTGCGCCCGCTTCTGTGCTCGCGCCGAACTTTGCAACGCTCTACTCGGGAAACCCGGCGATCTCCGCTACGACCGAGCGCAACGCCAACTGGCATGACACACAGACCGCGCGGCTGGCGCTTAAGTGGGCGCCTGTGGATGGCCTGATCGTCTCGCCCTCGGTGTACGTCCAGACCTTGCATTACAACGACACGGGCGCGTATTGGCTCAATCTTTCCAATCCGTCCAACGACACCTACAACAATGGCAACGCCGGGCGCGACCCGACGACCGACCCGTGGTACCTGGGCGCGATCAAGGTCGACTGGAACGCGCCTTTCGCGCACGTCGTATCGAACACCTCGTACCTCTCGCGCAGCCAGCACTCCGTGTCGGACTACACCCAGTGGATCGATACGGTATTTCTCTACAATCAATACCCCCCGGCCGGCGATTTCGGCTCCGCTTACTTCCAGGACCGCCAGGACAACTTCACGCAGGAAATCAGGCTGAGCTCGCTCGACTCGCATGCGCGCTTCACCTGGAACGGCGGCCTCTTCTACTCGCATGCGCACGAGAACACGACCGAAACCATCATCGACCCGCTGCTCGCGCCGAATCTCGGCCTGGCGCCGCTGCCCGGCGGACTCATCTACTCGCAGCCGGTATTCCGCATGGTCGACAGGCAGATCGCCGCGTTCGGCGAGGTGAACTTCAAGTTCACCAGCGCATTGAATTTCACCGCCGGCGTGCGCCTTTCGAAGATCGATTACACCGGCGTCGCGCAGGAGAGCGGGCTGCTGCTCGGCGGGCTCGTGGTCGACAGCAAGAACTCCGCGAGCGACAAGCCCGTCACGCCGCGCTTTGTGTTGAATTATCATCCGTCTCGAGACAGCCTCTACTATCTGAGTGCGGCGAAGGGTTTCCGGCCGGGCGGCGTCAACACGCAGTTGCCCACGGCGTGCACCGCGAGCCTGCCGGCGCCGATCCCGAACACGTTCCAATCAGATTCGCTCTGGCAATACGAACTCGGCACCAAGCAGACCTTTCTCGACCACCGCCTGCAGGTCAATGCCTCGATCTACTACCTGCAGTGGAAGAACATCCAGCAGTTCGTGTATCTGACGTGCGGATTGGGCTTCGTGCCGAACCTCGGCAATGTCACCGGCGAAGGCGGCGACATCGAGATCGCCTGGCGCGCAACGGACGATTTGACGCTCGGGCTCAATGGCGCATACACGGACTCCTACTACAGCGGAACGGTGGCGCTCGCGAGCGCGGGCGAGGCGGTGAACCTCGTCAGCAAGGGCAATCACCTGCCCGCGTCGCCGTTGAACGTGGCTGCGAACCTCGAGTACTCCTTCAATGAAATCGCCAGGAAGCCGTATCTGCGCCTCGATTATCAGTACACGACGGCGCAGCGCAGCCTGACCCCGTATCTCGACCCTAACAACGCTCCGAACAGCGATACGACGCTGCCCGGTTTGCCGCAGATTCGCATTGTCTCGCTGCGCGCCGGCATCCGCTTCAACGGAGTCGATCTGTCGCTGTTCGCGCAGAACGCACTCGACTACCACACGCCGCTCTTCGTCTCGCGCGATCTTGCGACTTCTCCGACAAACGGCTATGCGCAGAACTTCGACACCAACTACTTCG